>DATMHT010000203.1:0-11170 GCA_035554795.1 Gemmatimonadaceae bacterium
CCGATCTGGTCGAAGCGCGCGAGCCCGCTCTCCTGGCTCGGACCGAAGCGCCACCGCGCACCCGGGATCCGCTTCGAGGACCTCCCGCCGATCGACGTCGTGGTCGTCAGTCACGACCACTACGACCACATGGACCTGCCGACGCTCGCGCGGCTCGTCGCGCGCTTCCATCCGCTCGTCGTCACGGGACTCGGCAACGCGCGCTACCTCGCGAAGCACGGCGTTCGCGGCGCACGCGAGATCGACTGGTGGCAGAGCGTCGACATCGCGCCCGGCGTCCGCCTGACCGGCGTGCCGGCGCGGCACTGGTCGGCGCGCACCCTCGGCGACAAGTGGAAGACGCTCTGGCTCGGCTTCGCCATCGAGGGGCCGTCGGGGACGGTGTACTTCGCCGGCGACACCGGCTTCGGCCCCTTCTTCCCCGACATCCACGCCCGCTTCCCCGCGATCCGCCTCGCGATCCTCCCGATCGCGCCGGCGCGCCCGCGTCGGGCGATGGAGCCGCGACACCTCTCGGCCGGCGACGCGGTGCGCGTCGCCCGCGCGCTCGATGCCTCGACCTCGCTCGCCGTGCACTTCGGCACCTTCCAGCAGGGCGACGACGCCGAGGACGAGCCGCTGGATTCGCTCCGCGCCGCGCTCGGACGCGTCCCCCGCGACAGCGCGCCGCGCTTCTGGGCGTTGCTGAACGGCGAGTCGCGGATCGTACCGCCTCGAGACGGGACGGTGCGGTAGGGGACGTGGGACACGGGACGGGGGACGAGGCATCCCGACGCTTCGTCCCCCGTCCCATGTCCCCCGTCCCGCCTTTGACCACACCGCTCCCGCCCCCCACATTGCGCTCGTGATCGACGTCTCCGACCTCACGAAGCTCTACGGCGACTTCACCGCCGTGGACGGGCTCTCCTTTCACGTCGCGCCCGGCGAGGTGCTCGGCCTCGTCGGGCCCAACGGCGCCGGGAAGACGACGACGCTGCGCAGCGTCGCCGGCATCATCGTCCCGACGCGCGGCCGCATCCGCGTCGCCGGCTTCGATCTCGCCGAGCACCCGATCGACGCCAAGCGCGCCCTCGCCTTCATCCCCGACGAGCCGCAGCTCTTCGAGCACCTCACGGTGCAGGAGCACCTGAAGTTCGTCGGGCGCCTCTACGGCGTCGCCGATGCGGCCGAGCGCGCCGGCCCGCTGCTCGAGGAGGTCGAGCTGTGGGAGAAGCGGGGTGCCCTCCCCGGCGAGCTCTCGCGCGGCATGCGGCAGAAGCTCGCCATCGCCTGCGGCCTGCTCCACCGCCCCGCCGCCCTCCTGCTCGACGAGCCGCTCACGGGGCTCGACCCGGTCGGCATCCGACGCATGAAGGCGACGATCGCCGCCCGCGCGCGCGGCGGCGCCGCGGTCATCCTCAGCTCGCACCTGCTGCACCTGGTCGAGGAGCTGTGCACGCGGCTGCTCGTGATCCAGCGCGGCCGCGCCGTCGCCTACGGCGCCATCGGCGACATCGTCGCCGAGCGTCCGCACCTCGCCGGCCGTGCGCTCGAGGACGTCTTCCTCGACCTCACCGGGTCGGCCGTCGAGCCGCGGTGAGCGCCACCGGTCACGCGCCCTGGGCCGGCGGCCCTCCCGCCGACGAGCCGGGCGAGCGCGGCACGACAACGGTCGCCACCGCGACCACCGCGCCGGCGAGTCACGTCTTCGGCGCCTTCGCGTATCTCACGGCGCGCTCGATGGCCAACCGCGTGCGGCTGCAGCTGCGGCGCGCGCGCAACCCGCGCTACGCGATCGCGATCCTGCTCGGCGCGGCCTACTTCTACTTCGTCCTCTTCCGGCAGACGCGCCCCGCCAACGCGCCCGCGCTGCTCTTCGGCACCGGCGCCGACATCATCCTCTCGCTCGGCATCGTCTCGCTCGTCGTGCGCTGGTGGCTCTTCGGCGGCGACCAGGCGGCGCTCGCCTTCTCGCCGGCCGAGGTGCAGTTCCTCTTCCCCGCCCCGGTCACGCGCGCCGGCCTCGTCCACTTCAAGCTGCTCCGCTCGCAGCTCGTCGTGCTGCTCAACACGATCGTGTGGATGGCGCTGCTGCGCCGCGGCAACGCGTCGCTGCCGATCCTGCTGCGCGCGCTCTCGTTCTGGGTGCTCTTCTCGACGCTCACCCTGCATCGCCTCGGCGCCTCCCTCGCGCGCTCGAGCGCGAGCGAGCACGGGGTCGCCGGCGCACGCCGCAGCGCGCTCCCGATGACGATCGTCGGCGCCGTCGCGCTGACGGTGATCGTCACGCTCGTGCGGGCGCTGCCGGCGCTCAAGGCGGCGCTGCCCGAGGGGCATTTCATCGCCGTGCTGAAGCAGGCGCTCCTGCAGCCGCTGCCGGCCGCCGTTCTGCTCCCCTTCCGCGCCGTGCTCCGCCCGGGGCTCGCCGCGACGGTGAGCGAATGGTCGCACACCTTCTGGCCGGCGGCGCTCATCGCCGTCGCCCACTACCTGTGGGTCGTCCGGACGAACACGGCGTTCGAGGAGGCGGCCGTCGAGGCCTCGGCGCGCCGCGCCGCCCGCGTCGCCGCGCTCCGCCAGGGTCGGGGGTGGGCGGCCGCGGCCGCCGCCGGCGCACCGGGCGGGAAGCCGGTGGCGCGCTCCTGGTTCCCGCTCCGGCCCACCGGCGAGCCGGCGGTCGCCATCCTCTGGAAGAACGTCCTCGCCGTGACGCGCACGCTGCGCTGGGCGACGCTCGCCGTGCTCGTCGCCTCGGTCGGAATCCTCGTCGTCGTCGTCTCGCTGCAGGCGTCGGGGCCGCGGGCCGGGACGCTGCTCGGGACGATCGCCGGCGTGTGGGGAGCGCTCACCGTCTTCACGGGCCCGCTCTGGATCCGCAACGACCTCCGCCAGGACCTCCCCAAGCTCGCGCTCCTCCGCTCCTACCCGCTGCGCGGCGCCCGCGTCGTCGCGGCGCAGGTCGCTTCGTCCACGATCGTGCTCACGGCGATCCAGTACGTGCTGATGGTCGTCGCCTACCTCGCGCTGATGGAGGCGGACGACGCGCCGCTGACCGCCGGCGGCCGCACCTTCGCGCTCGTCCTGCTCGTTCTCGCCCTCCCCGTGCTGAACGCGGCCAGCCTCACGGTCCAGAACGGGCTCGCGCTGCTCTTCCCGGGCTGGGTCCGGATCGGAGTCGGGAGCCGCGCCGGCGGCGTCGAGGCGATGGGGCAGAACCTCCTCACGACGGTCTTCGGAGTCGTGTCCATCGGCGTGCTCCTGGTCGTGCCGGGAGCCACGGCGGCGGGCACCTACCTGGCACTACGCGCGCACATCGGCGACAGCGCGACGTTCGTCGCGCTGCTGGTCTGCCTCGCCGGGATGCTCGGCGAGATCGCGCTGATGATCCGCTGGCTCGGCGGCGTCTTCGAGCGCACCGACCCGGTGTCCACGGGCGAGATGTAGCGGGCGCCGGCCGGCGGGAGTGGGTCACGGAACGGGGTCTGCGATAGCGGAGCAACTCTTCGCCGTGTCCCCGACCCGACACAATGCCGCATCGCTGGCTGCCGCTCGCTCTCCTGATCGCGCTCGCCCCCATCCCCGCCCTGCCCGTGGTCGCGGGCGCGCAGAGCGCGATGGTCCGCCGGACGATCGGCGAGTACAGCTTCGACGACGGTGGCCGCTTGCGACTGGATGTAGACGGCGCCCGGCTCGCCCTGTTCGCGGCCGACGGCTCGGGCTCCCGGGTGCTCATCTACCTCGATCCGTCGTCGGTGGAGCGCTGGCTCGTCACGGCCGACGCCCTCATGCGCGGCCGCGGCCGGGCGACGCCCGGCGCCGAGACCCAGACCCCGCCGCTCACGCACATGGACCCGTCGGTCGGCGGGAGTATCGTGCTGACGCGGGAGGACGTCCCGCACCGCGGCGGCACGACGACCCAGTACTACCTCACCGCCATGGGCGACGCCGACCACCTCGCCCTGCTCCCCCTCTCGGCGATGGACGCGCGCATCGTGACCGCGGCCCTGCACCGCGCGGTGGACGCACTGCGCACGCGCGCCCCGTAAAATTCCCCGCCGGCGGCGCCGAAACGACGGGGGCCGGTCGTGTTCGACCGGCCCCGGTTCGGCTCAGCGCGGCGACGCGGCGGCGGCCGGGTTCCCGGCGGCGCCTTCATGCACCGTCACCATGCCGTCGCCCGAGGCGTAGCTGACGTTCGCGGCCGCCTGCCCGCCGCCGAGCTCGCAGTGGGCGTCGGCTTCGCTGTAGAGCAGGCAGAAGACGCCGTCGGTGCGCCAGGCGCGCTGCCACCGGGCGATCACGTCCCGGTCGGGCGAGGAGAACTGCGTGTAGGGCTCGCCGAGCGGGTCGGTGATGATGTGGGTGTGCACCGTCCCGAACCACGCCGGCGGCCGGCAGGTGGCGAGCGACGGCCCCGCGCCGGCGTTCGCCGAGTCGGCGCTGACGACCGGCAGCGTGTAGACGCGCGTGATCCGGACGACGCCGTCGCGCCCGCGCGTGCCGCCGATGCAGGCCACGCGCTCCTCGTTGGCGACGACGCTCGCGTCCCAGAGCGCGATGAGATCGGCGCGGACGCCCGAGGCGAGCGCAAAGGAGGCAACCGCGGCCGTAGACCCGTCGTCCCGGCGCGCGTCGCTCGGCGCGCCGCCGTACGCGGCCGGCCGGACGACGCCGGCCACGCGGTCGGACAGGGCCGTGGCCCCGAGGGAGAGCGTGAGCGCGAGGGAGAACGCGACGACCGCGGCCGCGACCCCGAGGCGCCCGGCCATGCGTCCCGTCGTGCCGTCGGCGCGCCCTTCGATCCGTCGCCCCTGCTGCCGCTGATGCTCTCCCGATTGCCTCATCCTGCTCGCTCCCCGCGCTTCGTCGCGCGCCTCGATTACCTCGCCTCGGCTCGCGGGCCGGTGCTCCACCGGCTCGGACCATCTCGTGGGCTCGGGTAAAAGCATCCGGAGTGCCAGCGCGGAAACGGGGAGGCGGATGGGGGGTGGGGCGGCGTCAACGTTCTCGGCTACGTCGTGCGACGAAACGGTACGGCGGAGCCCGGTGCGCACCATGGACTTCGGCGTCGGAGGCGACCCCTCCAGCCGTCGCCGACGCCAGCCGCCATCCCCCGCCCGCAGCCCGGCGTCGCCGTCATCGGGGCACGTAGAGCACCCCGTACGGCCGCTCGCCCACGGGCACCCGTGCGACAACTTTGTGGCGTCGCGGATCCAGTACGCTGACGGCGCCGGCGCGGCCGTCCGCGGTGAAGAGGCGGGTCCCGTCGGGGGAGAGGGCGATCCCCCACGGCCGCTCGCCGACGGTCACCCGCGTCGTCACCGCGCGGCGCGCGAGGTTCACGAACGCCACCGCGTGCGCCCGGCCGAGCGCCACGTACAGCGTCCGGCCGTCGCGGGAGGGAACGACACCCACCGGCCGCGTCGAGTCGCCGATCTGCACGACGCCGATCACCGAGTCGGCCTGGGTGTTCACGATGGACAGCGAGCCGCCGGTCTCCGAGGTCACGTAAGCGCGCCGGCCGTCGCGCGAGAACGCGATCCAGCGCGGCCTCGCGCCGACGTCGAAGCTCCTGAGCACCCGCCCCGAGGCAGCGTCGATCACCGTGACGCTGTGCGAGCTCTCGCCGGTCACGTAGAGCTTCGATCCGTCCGGGAGCACCGCGACGCCCTCCGGCTCCTCGCCGACGCTCGCCGAGAAGCGCCGTGTCTTGGTCGCCACGTCCACCGCGGTCGCCCCCGACGTCTCCTCGTTGGATACGTAGAGCGTGCGTCCGTCGGGGCTGATCGCGACCTGCTCCGGATCCTGCCCGACCGGGATCGTGTCCACGACGGCGAGCGTGGCGACGTCCACGACGGCCACGGCGTCGTCCTTCCCGAGGGCGACGTAGACGCGGCGGCCGTCGGGGGCGAGCGCCATGCCGCGCGGCCGAGTTCCGACCGGGATCGTCGCGACGACGGCGTGCGGCGCCCGCGCATCGAGCACGGTGAGCGAGTTGCCCCCCTCGTTGCTGACGAAGAGCAGCGGTCCGCGCCGCGCGGCCCGGCCCGGCGGCGTCCCCCGCTGCGCGGCGGCCGGTGACGCGGCGACGGCGAGCGTGACGACGGTCGCGGCCGCGAGCACGGCGCGGCAATGCCTGACGAGATGACGCATGGAGACGGAAGTCGGGGTGGAAGACGCGCGCACAACCGTGCGGGCGGGGACGGCGCCGGTCAAGAGGAGCGCGGAGGACGGGGCGACCGCACCTCGTTAGGCACGACGTGTACCCGCTCCCTTCTCGCGTCCCGAAAGAGGGACCACCGCTCCTCGTTCCTTATTCCTGGCTCCTCCCGTCGCGCCGCCAGTCGGAGCATGCGTAGTGAGGATTGAGGAACGAGGAACGAGGATCAGCTCCGGTGCATCGTCGGCGACGGCCCGCGCTGCAGCGTGATGAGCGCGACCTCGGGCGGCGTGCCGAGCCGGAAGGGCACACCCCAGAAGTTCGTCCCCGGGTGGATGTAGAGGAGCGACTTCCCCTCGCGGTGCACGCCCATCGCGAACTCGAGGAACGGGGACGCGAGGCTCCAGCCGAGGGTCGGGATGGCGAACTGCCCCCAGTGCGTATGTCCGCTCAACGTCAGGGCGACGCCCCGATGGGCGAGCTCCGGCCAGAGCGAGGGGTTGTGGGCGAGCGCGATCACGAACATCCCGCTCGGCACGGTCGCCAGCGCAGCGGGGATGTCCGGTGCCGCGCTCGCCTTGCGGCCGCGCGCCTTCGCCCCGCGCCCGCCGTCGGCGGAGGTGGCCCACGCGCTCGCGCCCGCCGGGTCGCCGGTGCCGACGACGGCGAAGTGGGCGGAGTTGCGCCGCAGGATCACGGCGCCGTTGACGAGCACCGTCACCGGGAGCGCCTCGAGGCGCTGGCGGACCTCCGCCCAGCCGGCGTAGACGTCGTGGTTGCCGGGGACGGCGAAGACGCCGAGCGGGGCCTCGAGGGCGCCGAGGGCGCGCGCGTAGGCGTCCACGTCGGGCGCGTGGTCGTCCACGAGGTCGCCGGTGACGGCGATGAGATCGGCGTTCGCGGCGCGCACCAGGGCAGCGATCCGGTCGAGGTGACGGCGCGACGAGTGTGGCCCGACGTGCGTGTCGGAGATCTGTACGATGCGCATCCCTTCGAGCCCCGCCGGGAGATCGGGCCAGGTGGCGAGCAGGCGCTTGACGACGAGCTGCCGCGAGCCCGCCCAGCCGAAGACCATGAGCACGACGTAGGCGAGGAAGATCGCCAGCATCATCGCCCGGCCGGCCAGCGCCGGCTGGCCGAACAGCAGGCCGACCGCGACGCCGATCGCGCCGGCGGCGGCGAGCAGCGGCAGGAGGAGCTGCGCGTACCAGAAGGGACGCAGCACGACGAGGCGGAAGAACGCGCCCGGGTAGTGGCCCCGCTGGCGGCACCAGAGCAGCACCGGGAGCGGCAACGTGGTAACGACCGCCGCGGCGAGCACGGTCAGCCAGCCGTCGCGCAGCTCGGGGGCGAGGAGCGCGCCGATGATGCTCCAGCAGACGCCCAGCCAGAGGGCGACGACGAGGAGCAGCCGCCCGCCCCCGCCACCGCCACCATTGCCCTCACGCCGACGCGCGCCAGGCCTGGCGCGGCGCGTCACCGGAGGGGACGCGTCGTACGGAGACTGCGGACGCTCAGCCATCGCTCACCCGCGGGTTTTCCATAAACAGACGGCAACACAGACGGCAAGAGTCGTGACGCGGCGGCGCACGGAGGCCGGAGCCGGCGTGCCGTCGTGGTACACCACCCACCCACCAACCTCTCTCTGCTGAACGGAGCGCCGCCGTCGGCGGTTCTCCGCGCCTCGTCGGCGATCGGCATCGGCTCGCAACCGCCCGCTGCCACGGGTGTACTTTTGATGGCCCCCGCGCCCTCGTCCGACCGCACCTTCCCGCCGTGCCGCGCACCCTCCTGCTCGTCGAGTCCCCCAACAAGGCCAAGAAGATCCAGGCCTTCCTCGGCCGCGACTCGACCGTCCGCGCCTCGGTCGGCCACATCTGCGACCTGCCCCAGAAGTCGTACGGCGTGGACCTGAAGACGTTCGAGGAGAATTACGAGGTCCGCAACGCGAAGGTCGTCGGCGAGCTGCGCCAGCTCGTGCGGTCGAAGGAGTACGATCGCGTCCTGCTCGCCACCGACCCCGATCGCGAGGGCGAGGCGATCGCCTGGCACCTGGCGCGCGAGCTCAAGCTTCCCGAGCGCGCCGCCCAACGCGTCGAGTTCCGCGAGGTCACCGAGGCCGCCGTCCGCGCCGCCATCGCCCACCCGCGCCCGATCGACGCCGCCCGCGTGGACGCCCAGCGCTCGCGCCGCGTCCTCGACCGCATCGTCGGCTTCGACGTCTCCGGCGAGATCTGCTGGCCCGCCGGCGCCTCGTCGGCCGGCCGAGTCCAGACGCCGGCGCTCCACCTCCTCTGCCTGCGCGAGCGCGAGATCCTCGCCTTCGTGCCGGAGACGTACTGGACCCTCGGGGTCGAGTATCTCGAGGGGTTCAAGGCGTTCGTGCCCGAAGACCGACCACTCGATCGGGACGCTGAAGGGAGCAGGAACCAGGAATCAGAGGAGGATGCCGACAATTCTCTGGTTCCTGGTTCCGGATTCCTCCGAGGCCGCCTGCGCCCGAAGCGATTCGCGAGCGCAGAGGAGGCCGAAGCCACACGGGACCTCGCACGGCAGCACGAGCACATCGTCCGCGACGTCCAGCGCCGGCGCACCGAGAAGCGGCCCGATCCGCCGTACACGACGTCCACGATGCAGCAGGACGCCAGCCGCAAGCTGCGCCTCTCGGCGAAGCAGGCGGCGGATCTCGCGCAGCAGCTCTTCGAGGCCGGCTACATCACCTACCACCGCACCGACTCGACGCGCGTGAGCGAGGACGCGGTGGCGATGGCGCGCGCCCACATCCGCGAGGTCGCGCCGCACGTGCTGCCGGCGTCGCCGCCGAAGCAGCGCGGCAAGGCCGGCGCACAGGACGCGCACGAGGCGATCCGCCCCACGAAGCTCACCGGCGACGATGCTCCGCCGGCCGGCACCGAGCGCCTCTACGCGATGATCAAGGCGCGCTTCCTCGCGTCGCAGTCGAAGCCCGCCGTCTTCGACCGGACGACCGTCTGGATCGACTCCGGGCCGGTGGCGTGGGTGGCGCAGGGCGCCGTGCTCGTCGAGCCGGGCTTCCTGCACTTCTGGAAGCCGTACTCGCGCCAGGAGGACGAGGAGCTCCCGTCGGTCGCGCCGGGCCAGACGCTGCGCGTGAAGGACTACGCCGTCGAGCAGAAGCAGACGTCGCCGCCCTCGCGCTACGACACGGGCGCGCTGATCCGCAAGCTCGAGGTCTCCGGCATCGGCCGGCCGGCGACGTTCGCGAGCATCATCGAGACGCTGCTCAAGCGCGGCTACGTGCAGGAGCTCCGCGCGGGCAAGGGCAAGATGTTCCTGCAGCCAACGAGCTTCGGCCTGCAGGTGGACGGGCTCCTCACCGAGGCGTTCCCCGAGCTCGTCTCCGAGGACTACACGGCGAGCATGGAGACGGAGCTCGACCGCATCGAGCACCGCGACGGCGAGACGCGCGTCGGCTACCTCTCGCGCTGGTACGCCGACTTCCGGGCGGCGATGACGCGCGCCCTGCCGCGCGCGGCGAGCTACCGCGTCACGCACAACCTGCACGGCGCGCGCGGCGGCGCGAACGGCGGCGGCGGTGGTGGCATGGGGCGCGGCGCGCGGGGCGAGGAGACCGCCACCACGTGCGACCGCTGCGGCGAGGCGAAGTACCGGAAGATCGAGCGCCGGACCGGCAAGGGAAGCTTCCTTGCCTGCCCCGCGTGCGGTCTGACGCGCGACGTGCGCGCGCGCACGAAGCCGAACGCGTGCCCGACGTGCGGCTCGACGCTCATCGAGCGCCGCGGAAAGAAGAAGGGCGTGAAGTTCTTCGGCTGCGTGCGCTACCGCGCGAGCGAGCGCCCGTGCGACTACGTCGAGTGGAGCAACGACGCGCCGAAGCCCGCCGCGAAGACGCCGCGCGGTGGTCGCGAGGGAGCGACCGCGGGCAAGCGACGGACGACGCGCGCGGCACCGGCCGCGGCGGCGGCGTCCTCCCCGGCGTCGTTCTCGCGCACCGCGACGGAGAAGCTGTGCCCGAAGTGCGGCGTCGAGCACCTCGCGATCCTCACGCCCGCCGACGGCTCGGCGCCGTACTACGCCTGCGCCGACCGCGCCTGCCGCTTCACCCTCACCGTCGGCGCGCGGCGGCGCGCGGCGCCCTGCCCCACATGCGGCGGCATCGTCGTCGAGCGTCGCACGCGGGCGACGGGCGCGGGCTTCTGGTCGTGCGCGAAGCACCCGGCGTGCGAGTACACGACACCGATTGTCTGATTCCGTACCTGATTCCTGGTTCCTGCTTGCTGGAGCCAGCCGCTCTGAGAGGCCAGCATTAGCGAGCAGGAACCAGGAATCAGGTACGCCCTCGATCCTCCGATGAGCGACACCTTCGCCGTCCGCCGTGCGCTTCCCGCCGATGCCGCGACGCTCGCCGCGCTCGGTGAGCGGACTTTCCGCGACACGTTCGCCGCGAGCAACGCCGCGCACGACATGGACGCCTACGCCGCGCTCGCCTTCGGCCTGCGGCAGCAGTCGGCGGAGCTCGGCGACCCGCGCGTGACGTGCCTGATCGCCGAGAGCGCCGAGCCGTCGGGTCGCCACGCCATCGGCTACGCCGTGCTGCGCCAGGCCGCGGACGAGACGCCGCCCTGCGTCACCGGCGAGAGCCCGATCGAGCTCGCGCGGCTGTACGTGGATCGCGCGTGGCACGGGCGGTCGGTCGGCGCGGCGCTCATGCGGCGGGCGATGGACGAGGCGCGCGACCGCGGTGCGCGCACGCTCTGGCTCGGCGTCTGGGAGCACAACGCCCGCGCCCGCGCCTTCTACGCGCGGTGGGGCTTCGCCGAGGTCGGGGAGCACGACTTCCTGCTCGGCGGCGACGTGCAGCGCGACCTGCTGCTCGCGCGCGCACTGTAGCACGGGTCGTCGCGCCCGTCGTCACACGCGTCGTAACGCACGTCGTAACGCACGTCGTAACGCACGTCGTAACGCACGTCGTAACGCACGTCGTAACGCACGTCGTAACGCACGTCGTAACGCACGTCGTAACGCACGCCG
>DATMHT010000204.1:0-2453 GCA_035554795.1 Gemmatimonadaceae bacterium
TCAGCGTCAGCACGCCGTCGCTCACGCCGCGCAAAACGGACTGCTCGGTCATTCTTGCCTCGTGTGGTGGTGGCGGGTCGCGGTGTATCTTACCCTCCCGGGCGACGGGGCGCAGCCGTGCGTCGTCCCTGGCGCCGCGCCACGCGTCGCCCGGTCCCAGTCACGCCACCGGTGAGGGCAATGTCGGTCAAGTCCGTCGCGTCGAAGTCGAAGGGAGCGAAGTCCAGGGGAAGCCGCGCCGCCAGTGCGGGCGCCGGAAGCGCATCCGTCGTCGAGCCAGGCCTCGACTGGCGCCGGGTCGCCTACACCGTCCTCGCCTCGCGCGCGCTCGACGACGCCGAGGAGGCGACGAACCGGAACAAGGCGAGCGTGCCGCGCGAGCACCTCGTGCTCTACCAGTTCTCGGCGCGCGGGCACGACATGGCGCAGGTCATCCTCGGCTCCCTCCTCGACCACCGCCACGACGGCGCCGGTGCCTACTACCGCTCGCGGCCGCTGCTCCTCTCGTTAGGCCTCACGCTCGAGGACGCGCTCGGGAGCCCGCTCGGCCGCGCCGGCGGCTTCAGCGACGGGCGCGACATCGGCGTCGTCTGCAACCTGCCGAACCGTGACGGGCCCGTCGTCCTTCCGATGTCGGGCGACGTCGGCTCGCAGTACACGCCCTCGGCCGGCTGGGCGCAGGCGATCACGTACCACCGCGACGTGCTCCGCGACACGAGCTACTCCGGCGCGATGGCCGTCGCCCTCGGGGGCGAGGCGTCGGTGGCGACGAGCGGCTTCTGGGCCGCACTCACGATCGCGACGACGCTCAAGCTGCCGATGCTCTTCTACGTCGAGGACAACGGGCTCGGGATCTCGGTGCGGAGCGACATGCAGACGCCGGGCGCCAACATCGCCCGCAACCTCGCGTCGTTCGGGAACCTGTTCATCCGCGACGGCGACGGCACCGAGCCGGGCGAGGCGGCACGCCTCCTCGCCGAGGGCGTCGCCCACGTGCGCGGCGGTAACGGGCCGGCGCTCGTCCGCCTGACCGTGCCGCGCCTCTCCAGTCACTCGGGTCCCGACAACCAGAAGGGCTACCGCACCGAGGCGGAGATCGCCGCCGACGAAGCGCGCGACCCGCTCCCGAAGCTGCGGCGCTACCTCGTGCCGGCCTACATGACGGAGCAGGAGTGGGGCGAGCTCGAGGCCGACGTCGCGCGCGACGTCGCCGCCGCCCTCGGCGCCGCCCGCGCCCGGCCGACGCCCGATCCGACGACGATCAGGCGCTTCGTCTACGAGGAGCCCGTTCGGCCGGGCGACAGCGTCGCGCTGGGCGGCCTCACGCCGGGCGAGCGCGACGTGCTGCCGGCCACCGAGACGCCGGCCACGGAAGGGCCGACGGTGCGGTTCGCCGAGGCGGTGCGGCGCACGCTCGCGCGCGAGCTCGAGGTCAACCCGAAGGTGCTCGTCTTCGGCGAGGACGTCGGCGTGAAGGGGGGCGTGCACCTCGTCACCGAAGGGCTGCAGCGCCGCTTCGGCGCCGCGCGCGTGTTCGACACGAGCCTCTCCGAGGAGGGAATCATCGGCCGCGCGGTCGGGATGGCCGTGTCGGGGCTCATGCCGGTGGCCGAGATCCAGTTCCGCAAGTACGCGGACCCGGCGACCGAGCAGCTCAACAACTGCGGCACGATGCGCTGGCGCACGGCCAACCGCTTCGCGGCGCCGATCGTCGTGCGCATGCCGGGCGGCTTCGGCAAGGACGTCGGCGACCCGTGGCACTCGCTGTCGAGCGAGGTCACCTGGGCGCACGCG
Organism: Gemmatimonadaceae bacterium; assembly: GCA_035554795.1. Classification (GTDB taxonomy): domain Bacteria; phylum Gemmatimonadota; class Gemmatimonadetes; order Gemmatimonadales; family Gemmatimonadaceae; genus DATMHT01. The sequence continues at coordinate 1,795 of DATMHT010000204.1, forward strand.
CTCGGCTGGCAGGTCGCGATCCCGTCGAACGCGGCCGACGCCGCCGGCCTGCTGCGCGCGGCGATGCGCAGCGCGAACCCGACGATCTTCTTCGAGCACCGCTCGCTGCTCATGACGAGCGACGGCAGCGCGCGCTATCCGGGCGACGACTACGTCCTCCCGCTCGGCCGCGCCAACGTGCTGCGCGAGGGAGAGCGCATCACCGTCGTGACGTGGGGCGCGCTCGTCCACCGCTGCATCGAGGCGGCCGCGCGCTTCGCCGACGGCGACGTCGAGCTGCTCGACCTGCGCACGGTCGCGCCGTGGGACCGCGCGCGCGTGCTGGAGTCGGTGCAGAAGACGGGACGCTGCCTCATCGTCCACGAGGACACGCTCACCGCCGGCTTCGGCGCCGAGATTTCCGCGACGCTGGCGCGCGACGCCTTCTGGTTCCTCGACGCGCCGGTCGATCGGATGGCCGTCGAGGACGTGCCGATGCCCTACCACCCGGTGCTGCTCGACGCCGTCCTCCCGAGCACCGACGGCATCGCCGCGCGGATCGAGCAGCTGCTGGCGGTGTAGAGCTCAGCGGGGCACCAATACTGCAGCGCCGGACGCGGGCGGCGGCCGTCGTCCAGCAGCCGCCCGGCGTCACCGCTCCTACACGGAGGCCGGCATGT
>DATMHT010000205.1:0-8757 GCA_035554795.1 Gemmatimonadaceae bacterium
GCCGTCGGCCGCGCTCGCGCCGGCCGCCGGTGCCGCGGGCACGACGTCGAAGCCGAGCACGCCCGCGCGCCGCGCGACGTCTTCGTCCAGCGCGTCGGAGAGGCGATCGGCGGGCGGCTCGGCGTGGACGACGCGCGTCGCAACGGCGCGGTCGCCGCCGCGCTCGGCGGCTGCCTGCAGCGTCACGTAGAAGTCGTTCGAGGGCGCGGCGAAGCGGCGTCCCGGGGTCGTGTCCGGCGCGACGCGGATGCGGCCCGCCCAGGCGACCGGCGTGCCGCGCCGGTAGAGGACGACGCCTTCGTCCGTGCCCGGGCGCACGAGCGCGGCGAGCCGATGGAACGCGCCGTCCACGTCGCGCGGGGCGGCGAGTGCCGCGTCGGCGCGCTCGCGCAGCGTCGCGGCCTCGTCGCGGAGCGCGTCGTGGAGCGCGGCCACCGCGCGGGCGCTCGCCGCCGCGGCGGGCGGGTGCGACGACGCATCGAGCTCGGGGAACGTCGCCGTTGCCACCGCCGCGACGACGCAGAAGGCGGCGGCGGTACCGGTCGCGACGAGCGCCGACCAGGGCCAGGGCCGCCCCGCGCGCCGCACCGCCGCGAGCCACCACGCCAGCGGCACGACGGCGAACACGGTGGCGGTGGCGCAGGCGATCAGATATGGTAGGCTCGGCTCGCGGAGCCAGAGCGCGCCCGCCAGGAGCGCCGTGCCGGCGGCGAGCGCCCAGCGCATCGACCGCCGGCGCTCGTCACGCTCCCGTGCCCCGCCGGCCCATTCGCCGCCCTGGTGCGCCGCCTGCAACGTCTCACCGCTCGATATGGCCACACCACTCCCCGCGGTCCATCGCCCGCGCCGGTTGAAAGAAATGACGCCTGCGGATGTGGCGCGGACGCTCGAGAGCGATCCGCGCCTCATCGTGCCGGTGGGGACGTGCGAGCAGCACGGCCCTCACCTCCCCCTCGGCTGCGACACGATCATCGTCGAGCGACTCGCCGACGACCTCTCGGCCGAGTTCGGCGTCCTGCGCGCGCCGACCGTGGAGTACGGCGTCAACGTGGACTCCGAGCGCGGCTTCCCCGGCAACGGCTCGGTGCGGAAGAAGACGCTTCACCGCGTGCTGAACGACCTGCTCGCCTCCTGGGAAGCCACGGGGGTGCGCGAGTTCATCCTGCTCACCGCGCACGGACACGACCCGCACCAGGAGGCCCTCGCCACGGTCATCACGGCCGAGGCGCGCGTGCGTGTCGTGGACATCCTCGCCGTCCACCTCGCCGACCTGCTCGAGGGGCAGTCCGAGCCGATGCACGGCGACGAGGTGGACACCTCGATCATGCTACACCTCGCGCCCGAGCTCGTCCGCATGGATCTGGCTCAGGATTATATGATGTCGCGCGAGGCGCTGCGACGTTACCGCCGCGGCTGGCTGCGCGTCCCCAAGGGTAGCCCGGGCTCCATCGGGCGCCCGACGCTCGCCTCCGCGGAGAAGGGCCGCGCCCTCTACCAGCGCATCCGCTCCCGCATCGCCGACCGCGTCTTCCTGGTGCCGGCGGAGGAAGAGGAGGAGTAGGAGAACCACTCAGGGCCGTAGGGCCCGGGCCCTGCCCTCGAACTACCGACCCCGTCCGGGGTACATCCCCTCCATGCGCTCACTGGCCCTGTCCGCGACCCTGCTCGCCACTCTCCCCGCCGCCACACCGCTCGCCGCCCAGGTGGCGACGGTGGACGAGGGAAGCTTCTCGATCACGCACAACGGTGCGCCCGCGGGACGCGAGGAGTTCAGCATCCGCCGCACGCCGGGGGGTGAGGGCGGCGCGGTGTACGTCGCGAGCGCCACGGTTGCGTACGACGGCCGGCGCCTCTCGCCGGCGCTCCGCGCCGACGCCAGCGGCTACCCGCTCGCCTATCAGGTCGAGGTGAAGGTCGGGAGCGAGGTGCAGGAGCGGCTCACCGGGCAGGTCGGGCGCGGGCGATTCAGCGCGCTCACGAAGACGCCGCGCGGCGAGTCCGCCAAGGAGTACGTCGTCTCCGACGGTGCGCTCATCCTCGACGACGACGTCTTCCACCAGTACTTCTTCGTCGCCCAGAACGCGCGCGCCGGCGGCGCCACGATTCCGGTCGTCGTGCCGCGGCGCAACGCGCAGCTCGCCATGCGCGTGGACGAGCGCGGCAACGAGACGGTGACCGTCGGTGGCCGCGCGCTGACGGCGCGCCACCTCGTGCTGCGCGAGGGTGCGGCCGGCGGCGCCGAGCGTGACGTCTGGGTGGACGCACAGGGCCGCGTCCTCAAGGTGTCCATCCCGAGCCGCGGTATCGTGGCCCTGCGCGACGAGCCGCCGCGCTAGCGCGTCGGCGCGATCGCCCCACCGCCCACCGCTCGATGGATCAACGCCCCGCCGCCGCGGGGCGTTCTTCTTTCGATGAGCGTCGGCCCGACGCGCACGCCGCGTCGCGGCGTCGCGGCGCCGAGCTACATTCGCTGAAACCGGCCCGTGCCGCCTCGCGTACTGCGGCCAGACCTCCTCCCAGGACCACCCGATGCGACTCACGCCGCTCGCCCTGCTGCTCGCCGCAGGGGTCAGCCGCCTCGCCGCCGCCCAGACTCCCACGACGCCGCCCGCTCCGTCGCCGGCGGCGCCGATGGCGCCGGTCACGTCTCCCGCCCAGCCGCAGCAGCCGACCGCGACGCTGACGCTGGAGGAAGCGCAGACCATCGCGCACCGCAGCAACCCGGCGCTGCAGCAGACGGTGGGCGCCCAGCGCACCGCCGGCGCGCAGCTCCGCAGCGCGTACGGCGCGCTCCTCCCCAACGCCGACGTCAGCTTCGGTACCCAGTACCGCGAGGGACGGCAGCAATTCGTCAACGGCGTGCCGTTCGGCGCGACGTCGTCCACGCTCGCGTCGTCGTACGACCTGACCCTGTCGGCCCGCTACAACACGGCCACGTTCGTCCAGCCGAAGCTGCAGCGCGCGAACCTGCGCGCCGCCGAGGCGGACGTGACGAGCGAGAGCGAGACGCTGCGCGCCCTCGTCGCCCAGCAGTACCTGACGGTGCTGCAGCGGCAGGCGCAGGCGCAGCTGCAGGACACGCTGCTCGCCAACGCGCGCGCCCAGCTCGAGCTGGCGAAGGCGCGCACCGCGGTCGGCGCGGGCACGGTGCTCGACGTCCGGCGCGCCGAGGTCGCGGTCGGGCAGGCGCAGGTCGCGCTGCTGAAGGCGCGCAACGACGTCGAGGTGGAGAAGGTGCGTCTCTTCCAGCGCATGGGCGTCGCGCAGCCGGCCAACGTGCAGCTCACGACGAGCTTCACCGTCGCCGCGCCGCAGGTCACGCTCGACGCGCTGCTCGACCTCGCCCGCCGCGCCAACCCGGCGCTCAACGCGACGCGGTCGCGCGAGACGGTGGCGAGCCTGAGCTACCGCAACGCGCAGGGCCAGTACACGCCGACGCTCAGCCTGAGCTCGGGATGGGGCGGCTACACGAGCGAGTACACCGACGACAACTACCTCGTCGGCCAGCAGCTCGCGTCGCGCCAGGGCGCGTGCTACGGCCGGCTCGACATCCGCCAGGCGGCCGACCTCACCGTCACCGACGCCGATCGCGCCGCGTGCGCGGCGATTGCGCTGACGCCGCAGGAGATCCAGAGCGTGCGGGCGTCCAACAACCAGTTCCCGTTCAGCTTCCAGCGGAACCCGTTCTACGTCCAGGCCGGCCTCTCCTTCCCGATCTTCAACGGGTTGCAGCGCGAGCAGCGCCTCGAGGAGGCGGCCGTCAACCGCAACAACGCCCGCTACAACGTGCGCGCCCAGGAGCTCGCGCTGACGGCCGGCGTGACCGCGGCGTACTACGACCTGAACACCGCGGTCGAGGCGGCGGCGATCCAGGAGCAGAACGCGCGCACCGCGCGCGAGGCGCTCTCCCTCGCCGAGGAGCGCTACCGCGTCGGCGCCGCCACGTTCGTGGACGTCCAGCAGGCCCGCGCCGACTACGAGCGCGCCGAGAACGATCGCATCAACGCCGTCTACGACTTCCACAAGGCGTTCGCCGCGCTCGAGAGCGCGGTCGGCCGCTCGCTCCGCTAGCCGCTCCACCAACAGCGCCGCGGCCGCCGCGCCCAGCCAATCCCAGGGGACTACATCATGAGCAAACGCGTCAAGTGGACCATCCTCGGCGTCGGCCTCCTCGCCGTCGCCGGCGTCGCCGGGCTCACCGCCGCGAAGCGCGGCAACAAGGCGACCCAGGTCCGCGTCGAGCAGGTGCAGGCCCGTGACCTCGTCGCCTCGGTGACCGCCAGCGGTCAGGTCAGCCCGCACACGAAGGTGGACGTCGCGTCGGACATCAGCGGCCGCATCGTCCGCCTCGCGGTGAAGGAAGGCCAGATGGTGACGAAGGGGCAGTTCCTGCTGCAGATCGACCCGTCGCAGTACGAGGCCGAGGTGCAGCGGAGCGCCGCGGCGCTCGCCAACGCCCGCGCCCAGACGGCGCAGGCGAAGGCGAACCTGCAGCAGGCCGAGCGCAACTACGCTCGCTCGGCCGAGATCCGGAAGAGCAACGCGCAGCTCGTCAGCGACGAGCAGATGGAGCAGCTCAAGACGGCGGTCGAGGTGAACCAGGCGCTGCTCGAGTCGGGCAATCACAACGTGGATCAGGCCGCGGCGACGCTGCGCGACGCGCGCTCGCACCTCGAGAAGTCCACGATCGTCGCGCCGATGAGCGGCCGCGTCACCCGGCTGAACGTCGAGCAGGGCGAGACCGCCGTGCCGGGCACGTTCAACAAGGACGCGGCGACGCTGCTCACGATCAGCGACATGAGCGCCCTCGAGACCAAGGTGAAGGTGGACGAGACCGACGTCGCCCGCATCAGCATCGGCGACTCGGCCCAGGTCCAGATCGACGCCTTCCCCGACACGACCTTCACCGGCCACGTCGTCGAGATCTCGAACAGCTCCGTGAAGGCGGCGACGAGCAGCCAGCAGCAGGGCGACCAGGCGATCGACTACGAAGTCACGATCCGCCTCGACAACCCGCCGGTCGACACGCGCCCCGACTTCTCCGCCACGGCGAAGATCGTGACGGACACGCGCCACAACGTCCTCTCGATCCCGATCATCGCCCTCACCGTCCGCGAGAACGAGGACGTGGCGAAGGGCGACACCGCCGTCGGCCTCGGCAAGGCGGCGCCGAAGAAGCAGGTCGGCAAGAAGGACGTCGAGGGTGTGTTCGTCGTCGGCAAGGACAACAAGGTCGCCTTCCGTCCGGTCAAGGTCGGCATCGCCGGCGAGAAGTACTTCGAGGTGCTGACGGGGCTGCAGTCGGGCGAGCGCATCGTCGGCGGCACCTACCAGGCGATCCGCGAGCTCAAGGACGGCGCGCTCGTACGCGAGCAGAAGGCCGACGACAAGAAGAAGGAGGCGAAGTCGTGACCGCGCCCATCGGCAGCGAGGCACCGCTCAGCACCACCGCCGAGCGGCAGGTCGTCGTCGGCACGAACGGCGCGGCGCCGGAGAAGGACTGGGTCATCGTCACCCGCGGCCTGAAGCGCGAGTACGACATGGGGGGCGAGGTGGTCCGCGCCCTCCGTGGCGTCGACCTCGCCATCCGCCGCAACGAGTACGTGGCGATCATGGGTCCGTCCGGCTCGGGCAAGTCCACGCTCATGAACCTGATCGGCTGCCTCGACACGCCGAACGAGGGCGAGTACTGGCTCAACGGCATGCTCGTCTCGAAGATGACCGACGACGAGCTCGCGCGGGTGCGCAACAAGGAGATCGGCTTCGTCTTCCAGACGTTCAACCTGCTGCCGCGCGCGAGCGCGCTGCACAACGTCGAGCTGCCGCTCGTCTACGCCGGCGTGCCGGCCGACGAGCGGAAGCGGCGCGCCACGGAGGCGCTCGAGCGCGTGCAGCTCGGCGGCCGCATCCTGCACCGCCCGAACGAGCTCTCCGGCGGCCAGCGCCAGCGCGTGGCGATCGCTCGCGCGCTCGTCAACAACCCGTCCATCCTGCTCGCCGACGAGCCCACGGGTAACCTGGACTCGCAGACGTCGTCGGAGATCATGCGCGTCTTCGAGCAGCTCGCCGACCAGGGGCAGACGGTGATCATGGTGACCCACGAGCCCGACATCGCCGCCCACGCCCGCCGCGTCGTCGTCCTGCGCGACGGCGTGATCGAGAGCGACGAGCCCCGGGCGCGGTTCGCGGCCAAGGTGGGGTTGTGAGCGGGCCCAGGGCCTAGGGCGGAGGGCCTGCACACGGGCTCCCGCTCGACCGCCGTTCGGAACCAGACACCGTCAACCGTAGGCTGAGCCCTACGCCCCAGGCCCCAGGCACTCGCCCCCCATGCCCTTCCTCGAAGCCATCCGTCTCGCGCTCCACCAGATCCGCGCGCAGAAGCTCAAGAGCTTCTTCACGCTGCTGGGCGTGATGATCGGCGTCATGTTCCTGATCGCCGTCGTCTCGGTGGTCGAGGGCATGGCGAACTACGTCGAGCAGGACTTCGCGGGCAAGTTCCTCGGCGTCAACACGTTCAACCTCCGCAAGTTCCCCGACATCAACGACGAGGTGACGGAGGCGCAGTGGCGTGCGTGGCAGCGCCGGCCGCCGATCACCGTTGACGACGCGAACGCGGTTCGCGACGTGCTCCCCGAGGGCACGCGCTGGGCGATCCAGGACGTCCGCTGGTTCACGCCGCAGACGAAGTACGTTCGCGGCGGGCCGCAGGTCATCGCCCAGGCCGTGACGCCGCAGTACTTCGCCATCAAGGACCTCGTCGTCGAGCGCGGCCGCGCCTTCACCGAGCAGGAGGAGGCGCTCGGCTCGTCGGTCGCCGTGATCGGCCAGGAAGTCGCGGAGCTCTACTTCCCGAACCTCGACCCGCTCGGTCGCGCGATCGTGCTCGATCACGTCCCCTTCCAGGTGATCGGGGTGCTCGACAAGCAGGGCACCGTGTTCGGCTTCTCGCTCGACCGTCAGGTCATCGCGCCATTCAGCTCGCCGATGAACCGCGTCACCAACGCGCGCGCCAACCTCTACGGCGTCGTCGTGCAGGCGCCGTCGGCCGGCGCGCAGGCGGAGGTGCAGGAGATCGTCCGCGAGACGATGCGCAAGCGGCACAAGCTGCACCCGGCGGAGGAGGACGACTTCGTGCTCGAGAGCTCGGAGTCGGCGCTGAAGCAGTGGCTCACCATCAAGAAGTATCTGGTGCTGGCGGGCATCGTCCTCCCCGCCATCGGCCTCGTCGTCGGCGCGATCGTGATCATGAACATCATGCTCGTCGCGGTGGCCGAGCGGACGCGCGAGATCGGCATCCGCAAGTCGCTCGGCGCACGCCGCAGCGACATCCTGCGGCAGTTCCTCGTCGAGTCCACGACGTTGAGCATCGTCGGCGCGGCCGCGGGCGTGGGTCTCGGTGCCGCGCTCGCCAAGGTCGTCGCGATGGCGTCGCCCCTCCCAACGCACGTCGCCGCCTGGTCGGTGGTGCTCGCCGTCGCCGTCGGCGCGGCGGTCGGCATCATCGCCGGGGTGTACCCGGCGAGCCGCGCCGCGCGACTCGACCCCATCGTCGCCCTGAGGTCCGAGTAACGTGCTCCTCCGCGACCGCATCTTCATCCTCTTCGAAGGCGTGATCATCGCCTTCGACGCCATCCGCGCCAACAAGGTGCGCGCCGGGCTCACCATCCTCGGAATCGCCGTCGGCGTGTTCGTGGTGACGATCATGTCGGCGGCGGTCCACGGGATCAATGCCGGCGTCGAACGCAGCATCTCGGCGGCCGGGCCGACGACCTTCTTCATCACGAAGTGGCCGGCGGAGCTCAACAGCTGCAACGGCTCGGCCGACAGCTGCCCGTGGCGGCGCAACCCGCCGCTGACGCTCGTCGAGGCGAAGCGGATCGGCGAGCTGCCGACGATCGCGAGCGTCACCGCGCACACCGGCAGCTCCGTCGCCGTGAAGTACGCCGACCGCGACCTGCCGAGCGTCGGCCTCGACGGCTACACGCCGGAGTGGCTCGAGGTCGTCGGCGGTGACATCGCACCCGGCCGGAACTTCACCGCGACGGAGAACTCGGCGGCGTCCCCCGTCGCGCTCATCAACGAGGCGCTCGCCGAGCGCCTCTTCATGGGCGGCGAGGCGGTCGGCAAGATCATCCGCGTCAACGGCGAGGCGTTCACCGTCGTCGGCGTCTTCCACCAGATCGCGAACGCCTTCGACAGCGGCGACAAGGGGAAGGTCGTCGTGCCCTTCGAGACGGCGCGGCGCCGGCTCAACGTCGGCGTGCGGTGGATGGACCTGACCGTGAAGCCGGAGCCGGGCGTCCAGCGCGACGCCGCGATGGACGAGGTGCTGACCCTGCTGCGGAGCGAGCGCCACCTGCGGCCGAGCGCGATCAACAACTTCTTCATCTCGACGCCCGAGAAGATCCTCGAGCTGTACAACAAGATCGTCGGCGTGTTCTTCATCGTCATGATCGTCCTGTCGGCGGTGGGGCTGCTCGTCGGCGGCGTCGGGGTGGTGGCGATCATGATGATCTCGGTCACCGAGCGCACCCGCGAGATCGGCGTCCGCAAGGCGCTCGGCGCGACGAAGGTGACGATCCTCTGGCAGTTCCTCGTCGAGGCGGCGACGCTGACGACGATCGGCGCCGTCATCGGCCTCGTGCTCGGCGCGCTCCTCAGCGCGGTGATCCGGCGCCTGACTCCGATCGAGGCGAGCATCCCGTCGCTCGCCATCGTCGCCGCGCTGACGACGAGCGCGCTGACGGGCATCCTCTT
>DATMHT010000206.1:0-6388 GCA_035554795.1 Gemmatimonadaceae bacterium
CCGCCGGATAGCTTTGTCGTGCTGAGCGCCCCAGGGTCGCGCTCGCCTGCTTCCGACTCCAACTCCGGAATTCGATGGCCGATACATCCCGTCAGCCCGTCATCGTCGCCGCCGCGCGGACGCCGATCGGGAAGTTCCTCGGCGCGCTCTCCACGCTCTCCGCGCCCGACCTCGGCGCCGTCGCGATCCGCGCCGCCCTCGAGCGGTCGGGGGTGGACGCCGCCGACGTGCAGGAAGTGATCATGGGCAACGTCGTCCAGGGCGGCGTCGGTCAGGCGCCGGCGCGGCAGGCGTCGCTCAAGAGCGGGCTCCCGGCGACCGTCTCGGCGCTCACGATCAACAAGGTGTGCGGCTCCGGCCTCAAGGCCGTGATGCTCGCGTCGCAGGGGATCAAGGCGGGCGACAGCCGCGTCGTCGTCGCCGGCGGGCAGGAGTCCATGTCGAACGCGCCGTACTACGTGTACGGCATGCGCAACGGCGTGAAGCTCGGCGACCAGTCCATGGTGGACGGCATGATTCGCGACGGCCTCTGGTGCGCCACGTGCGACGTGCACATGGGCGGCCACGCCGAGTACACCGCGAAGAAGGCCGGGCTGACGCGGCAGCAGCAGGACGAGTTCTCGGCCGCGTCGCACCGCAAGGCCGTCGCCGCGATGGAGACCGGGAAGTTCAAGGACGAGATCGTCCCGGTGGAGATCGCCGGCCGCAAGGGCCCGACCGTCGTGGACACGGACGAGGGGCCGCGCAAGGACACGACGGCCGAATCGCTGGCGAAGCTGCGTCCCGCCTTCCCGGGCAAGAACGGGAAGAGCGACGACCTCACCGTCACCGCCGGCAACGCCTCGTCGCTCAACGACGGCGCGTCGGCGGTGGTCGTGGTGAGCGAGGAGTACGCGCGCGCGCACGGCCTCACGATCCTCGCCCGCGTCACCGCCTACGCCACCGGCGCCACGAACCCGCAGGACCTCTTCTTCGCGCCGATCACGGCGGTCAACAACCTGATGAGGAAGGCGGGAACGAAGATCGGCGACTACGACCTCGTCGAGGCGAACGAGGCGTTCGCGTCGCAGGCGCTGGCGACGGGGCAGGGGCTCGACTGGGACTGGGATCGCGTCAACGTGAACGGCGGCGCGATCGCGCTCGGCCACCCGATCGGCGCGAGCGGCGCGCGGGTGCTGACGACGCTGCTGTACGCCCTGAAGGACCGGAACAAACAGACCGGGCTCGCCACGCTCTGCCTCGGTGGCGGAGACGCGGTCGCCCTCAGCGTGGAGCGGGTATGACGACTACGGCTTTCGGCACACGGCTCTCGGCACTCGGCGGGCGCGTCGGTACGACGCGCGCCATCGGGATCATCGGCTTCGCGGCGGCGCTCGCGGTCGCCTCGCAGGCGGCGATCCCGCTGCCGGGCACGCCCGTGCCGATCACGCTGCAGCCGCTGCTCGTCGTCCTCGCCGGTCTCTGGCTCGGGCCGACCGCCGCGGCAGCGAGCATGGCGCTCTACCTCGCCGCGGGCGCGGCCGGCCTGCCGGTGTTCGCGCCGGTCGGCGCGCCGGGCGTGCTCCGGCTGCTCGGCCCCACCGGCGGCTACCTGATCGCGTACCCGTTCGCGGCGTTCGCGGCGGGCTGGCTCGGTGAGCGCGCGACTTCGTTCGTCGCGCGCGCCGCGGCGGCCGCCGCCGGCATCCTCGTGCTGTACGTGGGCGGCCTTGCGCAGCTGACGCTGCTCACGGGGAGCCTCGAGCACGCGGCGCTGCTCGGCGTGCTGCCGTTCGCCGCGCTCGACGCGGTCAAGGCGCTCGTCGCCGCGCTCGTGTCGCCGTCGCGCGCGTCGCGCGGGCGCCGCGGCGTGGCGTGACCGACTCCGGCACTGGCGTCACGGGGGGCGGCGGAACCGCCGCCGCCCTCTTCGTCGGTGCCGACGGGCAGACGCGCTGGTTCTGGCGTCTGCTCGCCTTCGCCGCCCTCACCGTCGGCGCGACGCTGGTCCTGACGTTGATCGTCGTTCCGGTCGCCGCGAAGGTCATGTCCGCGGACGCCGTCCGCTTCATCGCCTTCAACTGGATCACGATCGCCGGGCTGCTGGTCGCGCACGCGGCGTCGCTGGCCTGGGTGGACCGGCATCGTCCGTGGTCGTTCGTCCTCCTCGGGCGCGACAGTCTTGGCGCGCGGCGCATCGCGCTCGGTCTCGCGGTCGGTGCGCTCGCGATCGGCGTTCCGGTGCTCGCGCTCCTCGGCACGGGATGGATGCGCGAGGCGCCGGCGCCGGCGGGAAGCTGGTGGGGCGCGGCGTGGCAGTTCGCGCTCGTGCTGCTGCCGGCCGCGCTCGCCGAGGAGCTGATGTTCCGCGGCTATCCCTTCGCCGTGCTGCGCGAGCGATTCGGATGGCGCGCCGCGGTCGTGGCGACGAGCGTGCTGTTCGGCCTCGTGCATCTCGCCAACCCAGGCGTGACGGCCGAGGCGATCATGATGGTGATCGTCGCCGGCGTCTTCCTCGCGGCGGTGCTGCTGGTGACGGAGAGCCTCTACGCGGCGTGGGCCGCCCATTTCGCGTGGAACTGGACGATGGCCGCGTTGATGCACGCGCCGGTCAGCGGGCTGCCGATGCCGACGCCGGGCTACCGTCTGCTGGACGCGGGGCCGGACTGGGCGACGGGCGGCGCGTGGGGCCCCGAGGGCGGCCTCGGCGCTCTGCTCGGGATGACGGTCGGGCTGTGGTACCTGTGGTCGCGCCCCGCGGCGCGGGCGCGGCTGATGGACGCGCCGCGCGGCACGATGCCGGACACGATGCACGAGACGACGAACACGGACGCGCGGCCGGTGAGCCGCGGGGAGTCATAGCATGACGGGTGGAGTCGCGGAATCGAAGGCCGGCACGAACGGCGCGAGCGTCGCGCAGGAGCGCATCGCCGTCGTCGGCGCGGGGCAGATGGGGAATGGGATCGCGCACGTCTTCGCGCAGAGCGGATTCGCGGTCACGATGATCGACGTCTCGTCCGACGCGCTCCAGCGCGGGCGCGCGACGATCGAGAAGAACCTCGACCGGCAGCTGAAGAAGGGGACGCTCGACGCGGCCGCGAAGGACGCGACGCTCGCGCGCCTCGCCACGAGCACCGACCTCGCCGCCGCCGCGTCCGACGCGACGCTCGTCGTCGAGGCCGCGACGGAGAACGTCGAGCTGAAGTTTCGCATCTTCTCCGACCTCGACCGGATCGCGCCGCCGGCGGCGATCCTCGCGTCGAACACGAGCTCGATCGCGATCACCGAGATCGGCGCCCGCACCGCGCGGCCGGAGAAGGTCGTCGGCATGCACTTCATGAACCCGGTGCCGGTGATGCAGCTCGTCGAGGTCATCCGCGGCCTCGCCACCTCCGACGAGACGACGCGCAAGGTGCTCGAGCTGAGCCGCGCGCTCGGCAAGACGCCGGTCGAGGTGAACGACTATCCGGGCTTCGTCGCCAACCGGATCCTCATGCCGATGATCAACGAGGCCGTCTACTGCGTCATGGAGGGCGTCGGCACACCCGAGGCGATCGACACAGTGATGAAGCTCGGCATGAACCACCCGATGGGTCCCCTCACCCTCGCCGACTTCATCGGGCTCGACACCTGCCTCGCGATCCTCGAGGTCATGCACAAGGGCCTCGGCGACCCGAAGTACCGCCCCTGCCCGCTGCTGAAGAAGTACGTCGCGGCGGGGTGGCTCGGGAGGAAGTCGGGGCGGGGCTTCTATGCTTACTAGCGCGCCGACAGCATGACCGAGATTCTCGCCCTCACCGAAGAACAGCGCTCCATCCAGCTCTCGGCCCGCGAGTTCGCGGCTGCCGAGATCGCGCCGCACGCGGAGGAGTGGGATCGCTGCGCGCACTTCGAGCCGTCCATCGTCGGGAAGATGGGAGAGCTCGGGCTGCTCGGCATGCTGCTCCCCGAGAAGTACGACGGGCTCGGGCTCGACACGACGAGCTACCTGCTCGCGCTCGAGGAGATCGCCGTCGCCGACGCGTCCACGGCGGTGATGATGAGCGTGCACAACTCGCTGCCGACGCAGATGCTGCTGAACTTCGGCAGCGAGGCGCAGCGCGAGCGCTTCCTCAAGCCGATGGCGCGCGGTGAGCTGCTCGGCGCGTTCGCGCTCTCCGAGCCCGACGCCGGCTCCGACGCCGCCGCGCTGCGGACACAGGCGGTGCGCGAGGCCGACGGCTCGTGGACGCTGAACGGCACGAAGGCGTGGGTCACGAGCGGCTCCCACGCCGGCGTCATCATCGCGATGGCGCGCACCGACACGGCCGGGGAGCGCAAGGGCGGCCGCGGCATCTCGGCCTTCATCGTCACGCCCGACCTGCCGGGATTCCACGTCGGCAAGAAGGAGGACAAGATGGGGCTGCGCGCGTCGCCGACCGTCTCGCTCTCCTTCGACAACCTGCGCGTTCCCGCCGCAAACCTGCTCGGCGAGGCGGGAATGGGCTTCGTCTACGCGATGAAGTCGCTCGACAACGGCCGCCTCGGCATCGCCGCGCAGGCGCTCGGCATCGCCCGCGCCGCGCTCGAGCACGCGGTGGACTACGCCGGCCAGCGGCGCCAGTTCGGGCGGCCGATCCGCGACTTCCAGGCGATCCAGTTCAAGCTCGCCGACATGGCCTCGCGCATCGCCGCCGCGCGCGCGCTGCTCCACACGACGGCGGCGGCCAAGGATCGCGGCGAGAAGGTCACGCAGTTCGCCTCGATGTGCAAGCTGCTCGCGAGCGAGACCGCGATGTTCGTCGCCGACGAAGCCGTCCAGATCTACGGCGGCTACGGTTACGTGAAGGAATACCCGGTCGAGCGCTACCTGCGCGACGCGAAGGTGACCGAGATCTACGAGGGCACCTCGGAGATCCAGCGCATCGTGATCGCGCGGGAGCTGTACGCGTGAAGAGCCGGGTGGGGGGCGGCGGGTGGCGGATGGCAACGGCCCCGGGACGCCCCTAGCGATAGTTGCCACCCGCCACCCGCCACCCCCCACCCGCTGTACGATTCTCGAAATCCCACACCACCCAATGAACCTCTTCGATACCATCGCCGGCATGGGCCACGAGCAGCTCGTCGTGTGCCACGACAAGTCGAGCGGCTACCGCGGCATCATCGCGATCCATGACACGACGCTCGGTCCCGCGCTCGGCGGCACGCGGTTCTGGAGCTACAAGACCGACGAGGAGGCGATCACCGACGCGCTCCGTCTCGCCCGCGGCATGACCTACAAGAACGCGGTCGCCGGCCTCAACCTCGGCGGCGGCAAGTCGGTCATCATCGGGAACAACCGCACGCCGAACCGCGAGATGATCTTCCGGGCCCACGGCCGCTTCGTGGACTCGCTCGGCGGCCGCTACGTGACCGCGGAGGACGTCGGCACGAGCACCGGCGACATGGACTTCGTGCACATGGAGACCGACTACGTCGCCGGCCTCGCCGGCCAGTCGGGCGACCCGTCGCCGGTCACGGCGCACGGCGTCTTCCGCGCGATCCAGGCGTCGGCGCTCCATCGCTGGGGCTCAGACTCTCTTGAGGGGAAGACGATCGCCATCCAGGGCTGCGGCAACGTCGGCCACCACCTCGCGCAGGAGCTCAGCGCCGCCGGCGCGAAGCTCGTCGTCACCGACATCGACCCGGAGCGCGTCAAGCGCGTCGTCGCCGACACGAAGGCGACCGCCGTCGGCAGCGACGAGATCTACTCGCAGCGCGCCGACATCTTCGCCCCGTGCGCGCTCGGCGCGATCATCAACGACAAGACGATCCCGCAGCTCAAGGTCGAGATCGTCGCCGGCGCCGCCAACAACCAGCTTCTCGAGGAGCGTCACGGCGACGAGCTGGAGGCGAAGGGCATTCTCTACACGCCCGACTACGTCGCCAACGCGGGCGGCGTCATCAACGTCTACAGCGAGCTCGCCGGCTGGGATCGTGACCGTTCCCTCCGCAAGGCGGACGAGATCTATCAGACCGTGCTCGGCGTGTTCGAGATCGCCAAGCAGGACGGCATCCCGACCTACGAGGCCGCCGACCGCCTCGCGGAGCGCAGACTGCAGGCGGTGCGGGGGATGATCCGGACCTGGCCACAGTACCCGAACAAGGCGAGCTAGAATTCGTACCTGATTCCTGGTTCCTGCGACTGCAAGGCAGCTCCCTCAGAGAGCCGACTCCAGCAGGCAGGAACCAGGAATCAGGTCAGTGCCCACCCGCATCGAGCAGGCTGGCCATGCCACGTGAAAGAATTCCCATCGCGTCGGATCACGCGGGCTTCGAGATGAAGGAGAAGCTCCGCGCGGCGCTGGAGAAGCTCGGCTACGACACGCAGGACCTCGGCACGCACAGCCCGTCGTCCACCGACTACCCGGACTTCGCGCATCCGCTGGCG
>DATMHT010000207.1:0-6574 GCA_035554795.1 Gemmatimonadaceae bacterium
CGCAGCAGAGGGCGCAGGGCGTCGAACGCCGAGCCGGATCGCCGAGGCTCCCGCTCCAGTCGCGTGATCGCGAGCTCGAGCTGGCAGGCGTCCACGCGAGGGTAGATCAGCTCGACCTCTCCCGGAGCGACGCCGAGCGCGTGGAGACGGGCGACGAGCTGCGATCCCCAGCTTTCACGGACGAGGACGATGGCCTCGCGGGCTCCCGCCCTGCGGGCGGCCGCCACGACGTCCTCGCGCATGGTGCTCAGCCGCGACCCGTACTCATGGGCGCGAAGGGGGACGGTAACGAGCAGGGAGATGACCGCCGAAACGCCCAACGCGTAGATCGCGACGCGGAACGCGGTGCCTTCGCCGGCCGCGGCCCGGAGCCGCGACGGAAAGCGCGCCGTCCACAGGGCGAGAAGGGGCAACAGCGGGTACACGAAGCGGGGGCCGAGGTAGAACCCGTCGTGCCAGTACGCGAAGTAGAAGGCGAGCAGAAGCGCGCCGCAGGCGAGCAGGTAGCGGTCGAGAGCGTCGAGGGAGCGGGTGAGCGCGAGCGCGACGATCGCCGGCAGGAGCGAGGGGATCGGGCTCTCGAAGAGGTAGGTCTGGAGGCGGAGGACGTAGAGGTTGACGAGCTCGAGGCCACGGGCGGGCGTGTGTACGGGCCCCCACGGAGCGGCGTGGAAGCCCAGGTCGTGACTCGAGCCCCAGAGCAGCTGATAGCCGAAGAGGAGCGGGCGCCCCGTGGTGACGACGTTGTAGGCCATGAGGAGCGTGATCGGGATGGCGACGCCGACGCCGGCCGAGAGGGTCTCGCTCCAGCGGCGGCGATCGCGGATCGCGCGGGTCAGGTACCACACGCCCGCCGGCAGCGCGAAGGCCATCGCGTCCACGGGCCGGATCGTGGCGGCGGTGCCGAGTGCCAAGCCGTTGGCGAAGGCGAGAAGCGGACGCGGGCGCGGCGAGGCGGTGACGTGCGCGAGCGCGGCGATCGCGACCACGAGGCAGAGCAGCGCCGGGACGTGGTTCATGTACGACCCGGCCATGAACAGCGTGAACGGCGCGAAGGCGAGCAGGAGCGCTGCGGCCAGAGCGACACCCGGGCGCGGCTCGGCGACACGCAGGTAGGCGACGAACGCCCAGACCGTGAGCGCGCCGCAGAGCGGGCCGACGAGCCAGGGGAGACCGGCCGCGATCCCCAGCGCGAGGAAGGCGGGTGCGCCGGGCGGGAACTGCGCGAAGACTCGCCCGTCGTGGGCGATCGTCTGCAGCATGTCGAAGAACTCGGGGTGCGCCGGCGCCGGCCGCCAGAGGTGGCCGTCGGCGAACGTCTGCGCCTGATAGAACTGCGCGATCTCGTCGATCAGCATCGGCCGGGCGTCGAAGACCGTGCGGGCGACGAGGGCGTAGACGGCGAGCGCGGCGACCACGAGAACGGCGGTCGTGAGCGCGGGGCGGCGCCAGCCGGCGGTGGCAATCCGCTGCCAGAGACCCTCGCGCCAGAGCGCGGGAGCGCGGCGGCTGAGGATCGCGAGGACGACGCCGAGGCCGAGGGCGATGGCCGAGCCGCTGAGCCATTCGCCGACGACCGACCCATACCAGGGCGCTTCGTGGCCGCCGGCGATCCAGTTGGCGATCGGGAGAAAGCCGAGCAGCGTGAGCAGCGCGGCGCCGGCGAGAGGGAGGTGGGAGGCGGTGGCGCGCTGCTGCTGGCCGGTCGGCGGGTTGGTCACTGGAGCGGAGTCTCAGCCGGTGGCTGGTGATCGGCGTCGCTTCTCGATCTCGATGACGAGGTTCTGCAGATCGGTCGGGCTGACGCCCGGGATGCGAGACGCCTGGGCGAGCGAGGCAGGGGTGCGTGCGGTCAGCTTCTGGCGTGCTTCGAACGAGAGGGAGTGGAGCGCGCCGTAGTCGAGGTCGGCGGGGAGCGGGAAATCGCCGAGCCGGCGGAGCTTGTCGGCGTGAACCCGCTCGCGCGAGAGGTAACCCTCGTACTTGATCTCGAGCTCGGCGGTCGTGATCGCATCACGCGAGAGAGACGCGCCAACGTCCGCGGCGGCAAACAGTTCGCGCAGCGAGACGTTCTGCCGTCGAGCCAGATCGACGATCTTCACCCCGTGCGGGATGGGTGCGCTGCCGACCGACGCCAGCACCGGGTTCGCGGCGGCCGGGGTGATGGTCGTGGATCCGGCGAGGGCGATCGCCTGCGCCTCGTCAGACGCGTTCTGGCGTATTACTGACTCTTCTCTGTCGGTATAGACACCGAGTTCAGTGCCGAAACGCGACAGTCGAGCGAGTGCGTTGTCCTGCCGGACGGAGAGGCGGAACTCGGAGCGCGAGGTGAAGAGCCGGTAGGGCTCGTCCACGCCGCGGCTGACGATGTCATCCACGAGCACGCCGATGTACGACGTTTCGCGGCCGAGCACGAGTGGCGGCCGCTCGAGCGCGGCGAGGGCCGCGTTGAAGCCGGCGACGATCCCCTGCCCCGCCGCCTCCTCGTAGCCCGTGGTGCCGTTGATCTGGCCGGCGAAGTACAGGCCCGAGAGGGCGCGGACCTCGAGCGTCGGCGCGAGCTGCGACGGCGGGTAGTAGTCGTACTCGATCGCGTAGCCCGCGCGCGTCATCCGCGCGTTCTCAAGGCCGCGCACCGAGTGGATGACGTCGAGCTGCACCGACGCGGGCAGCGACGTCGACAGACCGTTGACGTAGAGCTCCGTCGTGTCGAGCCCCTCGGGCTCGAGGAAGAGCTGGTGGCGCGCGGCGTCGGGGAAGCGGACGATCTTGTCCTCGACCGACGGGCAGTAGCGCGGCCCGCGCGACTCGATCGCGCCGCCGTACATCGCCGACAGGCCGATGTTGTCGGCGATCACGCGCTTGCCCGATTCCTCGAGGAAGGTGATCCAGCACGGGAGCTGCGGCAGCGACGCCGGGCGCAGCGCGCCGTGGCCGCCGCCTAACGCGGAGGCGGCGGCCACGGCGTCATCGGGCGCGGCCTCGTCCCAGAAGTGGCTCCAGCGGAAGCCGAACTGTTCGAGCTCGCTGTGCTGCGGCTCGACCGCGGAGTAGTCCACCGTGCGGCCGTCGATGCGCGGCGGCGTGCCCGTCTTGAAGCGGCGCACCTCGAGGCCGACGCGCTCGAGCTGCTCGGAGAGGTGCGTCGCCGGCGCCTCGCCGGCGCGCCCGCCGCCGATCTGCGTGGTGGTGCCGATGTGGATGCGGCCGCGGCCGAACGTCCCCGTCGTCAGCACGACCGTGCGCGCGCCGAGGCGGCGACCCTCGAGCGTCTCGATGCCCGCCACGCGGCGGCCGCCGTCGGCCAGGATCAGCCGGGCGACCGTGCCCTGAATGGTGGTGAGGCCCGCGTGCTGCTCGAGGAGCCGGCGGACGGCGCGGCGATAGAGACCGCGGTCGCACTGGGCGCGCGGCGCCCACACGGCCGGTCCCTTGCCGCGGTTGAGCATCCGGAACTGCAACGTCGCCGCGTCGGTGGCGCGACCCATGATGCCGCCGAGCGCGTCCACCTCGCGGACGACGGTGCCTTTGGCGACGCCGCCGATGGCCGGATTGCACGACATCTGGCCGATCGTCTCGAGGGCGCTCGTGACGAGGGCGACGCGCAGCGCGGTGTTGCCGCCGAGCCGGGCGGCGGCGACGGCGGCCTCGGTGCCCGCGTGGCCGCCGCCGACGACGATGACGTCGAAGTGCTCCTCGACCGAAGGCGTGGGCGGCATGGAGAGGAAGATAAAGCGGTCGGCGGTGGGAGGTGGGCGCGGGCGCCGCGCTCGCCTCACGCGGCTCGTTTCACGCAGCTCGCTTCGCGCGACTCGTTTCACGCGGCTCGTTCCGCGGCGCCGGTTCCACCGATGTCGTGGCGGCTTAGCTTTGGGCGTCGCGCGGATCGCGCGCGACGGCGAACGAACTCAGGGAGGATATCGCGATGCCACTACCGGTGCCCGCAGGCGCGCCGACGCTGTTCATTCGCAAGGAGGCGTTCGAGCGCGCCGGCCTGACACGCTCGGCGCTCGACCGCCGGCTGAACCTGACGGACGAGGAGTTCCGCGTCGAAGGCGCGCTGGTCGCGGTCGGCCCGGTGTACGGCGACGACGAGCTGACGGCGCTGATCGAGGAGCTCGAGCGGCTCGACCTCGTCTACTTCGACGACTTCTTCGAGCTGAGCGGGAACTGGCCCGAGTGGCTGCGACTCGTGGCGGTGGCGGCGCCGGCCGGCCGCGGCTGATCGCCTAACGAGGAAGGCGGGAGCGCGTCAGCTCGCGCCGCTCGCGCCGCTCCCACTGCCGCCGCCCGCGGGGGTGGTGCCCTTCTTCGGCGCCTGGGGCGACGGCGTCGGGGGCGGCGTGAGCTCGCCGTGCCGGAGCATCCCCTCCCAGCCGCAGACGTAGCACCAGCTCGGACGGAACCACGGGAGGAGCCGGTTGATGCCGGTGGACTGCACGCGCAGCGTCGGCGCGTCGCAGTTCGGACAGCGGTCGCCCTCGGGGAGGATCCAGAAGAAGACGAGCGTCGCGGCGATCATGCGGAGGATGAAGAGGCCCCCGAAGACCACCACGAAGATCACGGCGTCGGACGACATCGGATACCTCCCTCGGCCCAGCTTGCAACGCTTGCAACGATCTTCCCGTCACCGACGGCGCCTAGATCCGCCCCTCCACCACCGACCAGCTCTCGACGTACGCGACGTCGTTCTCGATGCGCTCGATGACGACCTCGTCTCCGACGGCAACGGGCGCGCCGTCGATGCTGCGGGCGCGCACGACGTGGCGTCCCCCCTGCAGCTCGAAGGTGATCTCGCCCGGCGTGTCGGCGCCGATGGGCGCGGTCACGCGCGCGGGATGACCCTGGATCAGGTGATGGGGGTCGTCGGACTCGAGCGGGTCACCGCGCAGCGCCCACTTCGCGACGAGGAGCACGGCACCGCCGGCACCGAGCGCCCCGGCGACGGCGGCGATGACGACCGCCGCGAGCGACGAGAGCGACGAATACCGCAACACGAGATAGCCAGTCGCCCCGAAGATGGTGGCGAAGCCGGCGAGCATCGGCAGGTTGAGTCGCGCCGATGGCGGCGGCGGCGGCGGCGCGTCGGCGCGCGGCAGGACGGCGGCGCCCGTGGTGGGCGCGGGCCGCTCGACGCCGTGCAGCATCGCGAAGACGCCGACGAGAAGGCCGAGGATGAGAGAAGCGAGGAAGAGAGGGGGCATGTGGAGGAACAGGGCCTCGGGCTCAGGGCCGTAGGGCCTAGCCTACGGTTGGAGGTATCTGGTTCGGAACGGCGGTGGGGAGCTATTCCGTGTGCAGGCTAGACCCTACGCCCTACGGCTCTAGGCCCTAGCTCCCCAAATACTGCTTGAACCACGCCACCGTCATCGGCCAGGCGGCGCGAGTGGCGGCGGCGTTGGCGCCGTTCTGTCCGTCCTGCTGACGAAGGAAGCCGTGGCCGGCGCCGGGAAAGATGTGCGGCTCGAACCGCGTCCCGGCAGTGCGGAGCGCGGAGTCGGCGCGCGGGATCGTCATGTTCACGCGGGCGTCGTTGCCACCGTACATCGCGAGCACCGGCGCGCGGGTGGCGGACAGCGTCGGCACGCGATCCGGCGAGACGCCACCATAATACGGTACCGCCGCGGCGAGCGTCGGGAAGTTGGCGGCGGTGAAGAAGGTCATCGAGCCGCCCCAGCAGAAGCCGACGACACCCCACTTCCCGGTGGCGGAGGGGAGCGCGGTGGCGTAGCGCTGGGCCGCGTCCATACGGCTGAGGAACTGCTTCGGGTCGAGCGTGCTGATCGCGGCGACGGCGGAGTCCACGCCGCCGGGTGTCGTCATGAACGCGTCGGGCGCCATCGCGAGATGCTTGCCCGACAGGAAGTCGGGCGCGACGGCGATGAAGCCCTCGGCGGCGAGCTGGTCGGCGACGGCGCGGACCCAGGTGGTGAGGCCGAAGATCTCGTGGATGACGAGGACGACCGGCGCCTTCGTGCTACGCTCCGGATACACCACCCAGGCGCGAACGCTGTCCGTGCCGCCGGGCACCGGGATCACCGCCCACTCGCCGTGACGGGGCGACGCGGCGATGCGCGCGGCCGCGCTGTTGGCGTCGGCGGGAAGCGAGCGGTCGGTGTCGGCGGCGGCGACCGCGCTTCCCGGGTGCGCCGCCATGGCGCCCATGACGTGTCCCGCGTGCTCGTCTCCCGCCGGCGCGACGTTGCGGTGGACGCAGGCGCCGGCGAGCGCGACGACCGCGAGCGCGGCGAGCGCGCGCGAGATGCGAGAACGTGCTGACGACATGGCTGACGACATGATGGTGAGCTCCTGGTGGCGCTGATGAGTCGGCGCATGGTGGCTGTCCGCCACCACGCCCGCGGGTCCGCTCGGTGCTGCTGGTGTTGCTGGTGTTGCTGGCGCTATCGAATCACGACGTCGAAGCGCACGGGGGCCGGCAGCGAGTAGGTGTAGTGCCACCACTCCTGGTCGTAGTTGGTGAAGCCCTCGCGCTCCATGACCGACTGGAGGCGGCGGCGGTTCGCCGCCGCGCTGCCAGACGCGTTGGCGGTGTGGGCGGCGGCGGAGAACGTAT
>DATMHT010000208.1:0-4526 GCA_035554795.1 Gemmatimonadaceae bacterium
GCCTGCCCCGCCTTCACCTTCCGCATCTCGCGGTAGAAGCGGTTGAGCTTCACGCCGCTCGCCCACTGGTCGCCCGCGTCCTCGGCCGCCGTGCGCAGGTCCACGCCGTTGATCGCCGCGATGCGGTCGCCCTCGACGAGACCCGCCTTCTCGGCTGGTACGTCGGTCGCGACCGCGGTGACGAGCGCGCCGAGCGTGTCGCGGCGGCTGCCGCTGGCGCTCACGTTGAGGCCGAGCACCGCCCGGTCGCGGCGCGCGGCGACGAGCGAGTCACGATTGAAGTGATCGTTGCGCGCGACGCGCATGAGGCGGTAGAGCGAGTCCGCGGCCACCGTCTTCACGCTCACCGTCTTGCGCTGGCCGTCCTTCCACACCAGCAGCTGCACGGCGTCGCCGGCCTTCACCTTCCCCATCTCGCGCGTCAGGCGCCGCGTCATCAGCCCGCTCATGTCGGGCTCCCCCGCGTCCTCGGCGGCGAGGCGGAGGCTCGTGCCGTTGATCGCGGCGATGCGGTCGCCCTCCTCGATCCCTGCCTTCTCCGCCGGCCCGTCCGACGTCACGCTCTGGACGAGGACGCCGAGTGTGTCGCGCTTGCCGGCGAAGCTCGCCGTGCCGATGCCGAGCACGGCGCGGTCGCCCTGCTCCATCATGCCGTCGCCGCCGAAGCGGAAGACGCGCGTGCGGCGCCGGCCGCCGTCCTCGTCGTCGGCGCGCGGCGTGGGCTGTTCGGCTTTCTTGTCGCTCTTCTGCGCCTTCTTCTCCTGGGCGCCGGCGAACGATGGCGTGGTGAGCGTCGCCGCCAGCCCGCCGAGCAGGAGGAGCGCGGGGAGCAGGAGCGTCGTGGGACGTCGCATATGGCCTCGTGTTGGGTTTGGGTCCTGCCCGTCAGACAACTCGGCCGTGACGAGGGTTGCCGCCGCCGTCGCGATGCGCGCGCGCCTCCTTGCGCCGGCCATCCGCGGACCGCATCGTCGAGGCACACATCTGTCTCTGTGCGGCCGCTCCGACGCGGGGGCGACTCGATCATCCCGCCGATTCCGCACCCGGAGGCGCGCCATGCCGGCCCCCTTCCACCGCCTCACCCCCGAGGAGTTCGCCCAGCTCGTCGCCCGCTTCCCCTTCACGCGCCGCATCGACGCGGTGCACATGCACCACACCTGGCGGCCGAACCGCGCGATGTTCACCGGCGTGGAGACGATCGAGGGGATGTGGCACTACCACACGCAGGTCAATCACTGGCGGGACATCGCGCAGCACGTGACGATCGATCCCGACGGCAACGTGTGGACGGGACGCGACTGGAACAGCCCGCCCGCCAGCTCGACGGGACACAACGGAACGCGCTACGCCGGCCCGTTCATGTTCGAGACGATCGGCGACTTCGACGAGGGGCACGACGCGCTCGACGGCGCGCAGCGGCGCACGGTGGTGGACGTCATCGCCCGCGTGCAGCGCCGTCACCGCCTCCCGCCCGAGTCGCTGCACTTTCACCGCGAGATGTCGCCGAAGACGTGCCCGGGCACGTCGGTGAAGTACGACGAGATCCTCGCCGAGGTGCGCCGGCGCCACGAGGAGCTCGAGCGCGAGGAGGCGGCCGCGGCACTGGCCGCCGCGAGTGGCGGCGGCTCGCGTGGCGGCGCGCGCGGCGTCGGCCGTCGTGGCGACGCGCCGTCTCCCTACTCCGACGACGACACGCTCCTCGAGCGGCTGCTTCGCGACGCGCACGCGGCGCCCGCGCCGTCCGCCGGCGACGGCTCCGACCTCGAGACCGCGCTCGCCGAGCCCGCCGAGGAGAGCGCGGCGCCGGCCGAGGTGCTGCGCGCGCTCGACGCCGGGCGCGCGCCCTCCATGCCCGGCGACAGACGCGCCCGCGGCGGCGACGGCGTCTCTCCGGACGATCTCGAGGCGCTCCGTCCGCACGTCGTCAACCTGAGCGAGGGCGCGTTCCGGCAGAGCGGCAGCTACGAGACGACGGCCGCCGACGTGGACGCGATCTTCGACGTCCATCTGCCGCGGTGGGCGGAGGCGAGCGCGTCGCGGAGCGGTCCGTTGCGCGTGCTCTTCTGGGCCCATGGCGGCCTCGTGGACGAGCGCAGCGGGCTCGCCATCGCCCGCCATCACGTGGACTGGTGGAAGGCGAACGGCGTCTACCCGATCTACTTCGTGTGGGAGACGGGCTTCGCCGACGCGCTGCGCTCCGTGCTCGAGGCGGTGCAGCACCGCGTCCCGTCGCGCGCCACGCGCGACCTCTGGGACTACACCACCGACCCGGTCGTCGAGGCGGGCTGCCGCGTGCTCGGCGGCGTGCAGGTCTGGGGCGCGATGAAGCGGAGCGCGGAGCTCGGCGTCGCCCAGGGCACGGGTGGCGCGCGCTACGTGGCCGAGCGGCTTGCGCGCTACTGCGCCGCCGTTGGGCGGCCGATCGAGCTGTTCGCCGCCGGCCACAGCGCCGGCTCGATCTTCCACTCGTACTTCGTGCCGACCGCCGTCGAGGCGGGCGCGCCGGCGTTCGAGCGGCTGCTGCTGCTCGCCCCGGCCATCACCGTCGCCGACTTCAAGACGCGCCTGCTGCCGCGCCTCGGCGCCGGCAAGGCGGTGAAGCGCGCCGACGTCTTCACGATGCACCGCAGCTTCGAGAAGGCGGACGACTGCGCCGGCATCTACCGCAAGTCGCTCCTCTACCTGATCTACAACGCACTCGAGAGCGCGCCGAGCACGCCCGTCCTCGGCCTCGAGATGTCGCTCGTCACCGACGAGGCGCTCAAGCGCGCGTTCGGGCTCGGCGGCGCGCCGTCACCGGTCGGCGAGGTGGTGTGGTCGGTGACGTCCGCGACGAGCGGACCGAGCGCGAGCCGCGCCCGCTCGCACGGCGACTTCGACGACGACGCCCCGACGATGAACGCGGTCGCCTGCCGCGTGCTCGGCACGCAGGCGCCGCTCGCCGAGTATCGCGCCGGCGCCCGTGGTGCGCGCGCGCTCGGCGGCGCATCGGTGTGGGCGGAGAACAGGAGCTGGCTCGAGCGCTTCGACCTCGAGGCCACGCCGATCGAGGAGCCGGCGGCGGCCGCGCCGCCCCGTCGTCCCCCGCCCCCCGTCGCGCCGTCACCGGTCGAAGACAGGAAGATGCCCGAACACGGCCGCGGCCGACGGCTCGCGCTCTGCGTCGGCATCGACCGCTATCCGGCGCCGAACGCGCTCGGCGGCTGCGTCAACGACGCGCGGACGTGGGCCGCGTCGCTCCAGCGGCGCGGCTTCACCGTGAGCACGCTCACCGACGGAGCCGCCACCTACCGCGGCATCACCGGCGAGCTGGCGCGGCTCGTCAGCGGCGCACGCGCCGGCGACGTCGTCGTCTTCCAGTACTCGGGGCACGGCACGCAGCTCCCGGACAGCACCGGCGACGAGACGGACCACAAGGACGAAGCGCTCTGCCCGGTGGACTTCGACGGCGGCGCCTTCGTCGTGGACGACGACATGCGCGCCATCCTCGCGCGTGCCGCCGCCGGCGTCAACGTCACCTGCTTCATCGACTGCTGCCACTCGGGGACGATCACGCGTCTCCTCGTCGGCACGCCCGTCTCACGCGACGGCGCGCTCGGCGAGGCCCGCGCACGCTACATCGTCGCGACGCCGGAGATGATCGAGGCGCACCTGAAGTTCCGCGCCGACGGCGATACCGCGGCGCGCGCGCTCGGCGCGGCCGCGCCGCTGGGCGCCGCCGCCGCCCGCGGGCTCGACGTGATGCGCGAGGTGTCGTTCGCCGCATGCCGCGCCAACGAGGTCGCCTACGAGCACGCCGGACAGGGCGACTTCACGCGCCACGCGACGCCGCTCCTCGACGCCGCCGACGGCGCGCTCACGCACGAAGCGTTCGAGCGGCGCGTGATTCGCGCCTTCGGCGCGCGGCCGGCGCAGCATCCGCGCCTCGACTGCGCGCCGCCGTCGCGCACCCGCGTGCTCTTCGCTCCGCTCGGCGCCGCGATCGCCGCGCCCACGCGCGGACTCGGCGAAGCGATTGCCGCGGACGGCGGCGGTGGCGGCACGCCCGCGCCGCGCGACGTGATGTCCATCGCCGCCGAGCTGCGCGGCGTCGCCGACGAGCTGGATCGCGCCCGGTGAGCGCGGTGTCCGACGAGACGCCCGACCAGCCCGGCGCCGCCGCCGCTGGCCCGAGCACACCCGCCGCCACCGCCGCGCTCGCGCAGAGTCGCGGTGGCGGGGGGGCGGCGCTCGGATCCCGGTACTCGGCCGCTGTCGGACAGGATGAACAGGATGACGTGGATGCGGCGTCTCCTGTTCATCCTGCGCATCCTGTCCAGTCGCCGAGCAGCGATGGCCGAGCGACCACCGCTCCCGTCGAGGGACGCGATTACGTCATCGGCGATGGCGTCACCCGCGCCGCGTCGGGGCGGCCGTACGAGCGCACGGCGGCCGACCCCGTGTACCGGCCGCTCCGCGTCTACACCGTTGATCCGTCGCTGCCCTACGACAGCAGCCCGGTGGCCGTGCTCAACGTGCCGTACGAG
>DATMHT010000209.1:0-1750 GCA_035554795.1 Gemmatimonadaceae bacterium
CCAGCGCCCGGCGCGCATGGACTCGACCGCGCGCGGCAGATGGCGAAGCAGCGAGATCAGCGTGCCGAAGAGCAGCTCGGCCACGGCGACCGTGTTGCCCGCCGGCGCGTTGATGACGGCGACGCCGAGCGACGTCGCGGCTTCCATCGCGACGTTGTCCACGCCGACGCCGGCCCGGCCGACGACCTTGAGCCGGGTCGCGCGCCTGAGCAGCTCGGCGGAGATTCGCGTCGCGCTCCGTCCGATGATCGCGTCGTAGCTCGCGATGCGCTCGAGCAGCTCGGCAGCGGGGAGCGTCGGCACCTCGTCCACGATGAGCGCGCGCTCCTCGCGCAGCAGCTCGACGCCCTCGGGGTCCACCTCGTCGGTGACGAGGACACGATAGGGCGGGCCCGAAGGCCCCGCGACCGCGCGCCCCTCGGGCGGCGATGCCATCGTCGTCGTACCGTCAGTCACGGAGGGCACCCTCCTCGGTGCTCGTCAGGCAGTCTCGTCGCGCCGTCTGGCGGGCAACGCGTCGTCGCGGCCTCGGGTCGCTCGATCGGCTGACCCTTCAATATGCGAGGAGCGAGCCGCGGCCGCTGCCGGGCATGTGGAGGACGGGCCCGTCCGGCGCGGCCTTGCCCGCGCTCCACCCCGTCGTCATCGTCACCGAACCGCCCTCCAGGCCGGTCGCGGCCGGCCCGCGGCCGAGCCGGCGGCATCGCCCTCGCGATGGAATCGCCCCCGCCCGACGCCCCTCGAATGACCGACCGCTTCCATCTTCGTTCGGCGACCGCCGCCGACGTGCCGACGCAGGCGGCGCCTCGCTGACTGGACGCCTCGAGGAGCGGGGCACATCTTTGCGCGCGCCGGGACCCGCCGATCGGGGGCGGCCGCCGCATCTCGACCTCGCGAGGGAGCCACCGTCATGGCCGAAGCCATCGCCTCACCGCTGTCCGCGTGGGAGAGCTTCTACGTCATCGTCGGCTCGTCGGCCGCGGCGCTGACCGGGTTGATGTTCGTGGTGATCTCGCTCGTCGCCGACATCGGGGACTCCGGCGGGAGCACCGAGCTGGCGGCGTTCGGCACCCCCAACGTCGTGCACTTCTGCGCCGTGCTCGTCCTCGCCGCGATCGTCACCGCGCCGTGGCAGGCGCTCGGGAGCGCCGCGGTCGCCTTCGGGCTGGCCGGCGTCGCGGGGCTGGGCTACGTGGCGATCGTCGTCCGCCGCGCCCGCCGCACGACCCAGTACAGGCCGGTGTTCGAGGACTGGCTCTGGCACACGATCCTCCCGACGATCGCCTACGCGACGCTCTTCGGCGCCGCGGTCACGCTGCGCGGGGACCCGGCGTCGTCGCTCTTCGCCGTCGCGGCCGCCGCTCTCGCGCTGCTCTTCATCGGCATCCACAACGCCTGGGACACGGTCACGTGGGTCGCCATCGAGCGCGTCGCGTCGCGCCGGCGGAGGCAGGAGAAGCCGGCCGGGGCGGAGGCGCGGGCAGCGGATGCGCCGGAGCGCGAGCACTCGGACGCGGACGCCGCGGCGGCGCCGAGCGCCTGACGCCGACCGAGCGCGTGACCTCGCCCGCCCACGCTGCCTTCGAGCAGCGCCGCATCGTCGAGCCCCCGGACCTCGACGAGCGCGCGCACGTCAACAACGTCGTCTACCTGCGCTGGGTGCAGGACGTCGCGACGGCGCACTGGCGCGCCCACGCCCCGGTCGAGGCGCAGGAGCGGATCGCCTGGGTCGCCCTGCGCCACGAGATCG
>DATMHT010000210.1:0-3522 GCA_035554795.1 Gemmatimonadaceae bacterium
CTGAACGAGGGCGCGCGGCGGGTCGTCGTCGGCACGCGCGCGCTCGAGGACCCGTCGTGGATCGACGAGCTCGCGCACCGCTTCCCGGGCGAGGTCGTCGTCGCCGCCGACGTGCGCGACCGGCGCGTCGTGACGCGCGGCTGGGAGCACACGCTGCCGCGCACCGTGCTCGACGTCGTCGAGGAGCTGAACGCGCTGCCGCTCGCCGGTGTCCTCGTCACCGCCGTCCACCGCGAGGGACTGATGCAGGGCACCGACCTCCCGCTGATGGAGGACGTCGCCGAGCTCGCCGCCTTCCCCGTCTTCGCCTCCGGCGGCATCACGACGCTCAACGACATCCGCGCCCTCGCCGACCGCGGCGTCGCCGGCGCGGTGGTCGGGATGGCGTTGTACACGGGGGAGCTGGATGCGCGTCGCGTTGCCGAGGAGTTCGGCGAATGATTGGTGCTGCTCCCTCTCGTCTCCCGATAGAGCGAGCAGAACTCACCACGAATCGATCATCATGACCATCGTCACCCGCCAAACGAGAGAGACTCAGATCCGCGTCGCGCTCACCGCCGCCGGCGATGTCGCCGCCGAGACGGGGATTCCGTTCCTCGACCACATGCTCGTCACCTTCGCGCGCTACGCGGGGGTCGGGCTCGAGGTGCGGGCGCGAGGGGACCTCAAGCACCACACGATCGAGGACGTCGCCATCGTCCTCGGCGCGGCGCTCGCGTCGCACCTGCCGGCGACGGCGGCGCGCTACGGCGACCGCACGATCCCGATGGACGACGCGCTCGTCCACGTCGCCATCGACCTCGGCGGCCGTCCCTATTACGAGGGGCCGCTGCCGAGCGGGATGTACGACCACTTCATGCGCTCGTTCAGCGACAACGCGAAGGCGACGCTGCACGTGCGCGTGCTCCGCGGCCACGACCGGCACCATGTGGTCGAGGCGGCGTTCAAGGCGCTCGGCCTCGCCGTGCGCGACGCCCTCGTCGAGAGCGGCGCCGTGTTCTCGACGAAGGGCGCGGTGGCGTTGCAGGTCGAGGGACGGGGGACGGGGGACGGGGGAGGCGGCTGATGCTGACGCACGCCGAGCGGGGGGGCCCCCCCACCTGGGAGTTAACACGAGACGGTCCGTCGAGCGGCACCATTTCGTCGCACCTCGCGTCGGAACGCGCCGACCGCGTCCCTCGTCCCGCGTCCCGCGTCCCATGCTGACGCGCCGTCTCATCGTCTGCCTCGACGTCAAGGGCGGCCGCGTCGTGAAGGGCACGAAGTTCGTAGACCTGCGCGACGTCGGCGACCCGGTGGAGCTCGCGGCGCGCTACGAGGCCGAGGGCGCCGACGAGATCGTCTTCCTCGACATCTCGGCCAGCGCCGAGGAGCGCGGCACGCTGCTCGACGTCGCCCGCCGCACCGCCGAGCGGCTGTTCGTGCCGCTGACGATCGGCGGCGGCGTGCGCACCGCCGACGACGTCGGCCGGGCGCTGCGCGCGGGCGCCGACAAGGTGAGCATCAACTCCGCCGCCGTCGAGCGTCCCGAAGTGCTGACGGAGAGCGCGCGGCGGTTCGGGGCGCAGTGCGTGGTGGCGAGCATCGACGCGAAGGAAACGGGTAGCGGGTGGCGGGTGGCGGGTAGCGCCGATCTCGGGACGCCCCGCAACAGTCACGCTACCCGCCACCCGCCACCCGCCACCCGCTGGGAAGTCTATACGAAAGGTGGTCGTACCCCGACGGGCCTCGACGCTGTCGCATGGGCGAAGGAGTGCGTCGCGCGCGGGGCGGGGGAGATCCTGCTCACGAGCATCGACCGTGACGGCGCGCGCACGGGGTACGACATCGAGCTCACGCGCGCGATCGCCGACGCGGTGGACGTGCCCGTGATCGCGTCGGGCGGCGCGGGGCGCGCCGAGCACGTGCGCGACGCGATCGTGGACGCGCACGCCGACGCCGCGCTCGTCGCCGGCATCCTGCACGACGGGCTGACGACCGTGCACGCGCTCAAGGCGACGCTCGCCGCCGCCGGCGTCCCGGTGCGCGACGCCGCCGGCGACGCTAGCGAGACTCACACGAACGCATCCCGATGACGACCAGGGCTCCGTCCACCGAATCGCTCATGCACGCCGCCGCCGAGGTCGCCCGCGTCGCCGGCGACATCGCGCTGCGCTATTTCCGCGGCACGCTCGCCGCGCGCTCGACCGCCGCGCTGCGGCTCGAGAGCAAGGGCGACGGCTCGCCCGTCACCGTCGCCGACCGCGAGGCCGAGCAGGCGGCGCGGGCGTGGATCGAGCGCCGCTTCCCGCGCGACGGCATCCTCGGCGAGGAGTTCGGTCTCGAGCGCGGCGACGCGCGCCGCCGCTGGATCCTCGATCCGATCGACGGCACGAAGAGCTTCATCCGTGGCGCGCCGCTGTGGGGCACGCTCGTCGCCATCGCCGAAGGGGAGACGGTGCTCGCCGGCGCGGCGTACTTCCCGCCGGTGGACGAGCTGGTGTGCGCCGCGCCGGGCGAGGGCGCGTGGTGGAACGACGCGCCCTGTCGCGTGTCGTCGGTGAGCGCGCTGTCGGAGGCGACCGTCCTCACCACCGACCAGCGCTTCCCCGACCGTCCCGAGCGGCGGGCGGCGTTCCAGGCGCTGGCCGCGCGCGCCGCCGTCGCGCGCACGTGGGGTGACTGCTACGGCTATCTGCTCGTCGCCACGGGGCGCGCCGAGGCGATGGTGGACGACATCGTGTCGCCGTGGGACGCGGCCGCGCTCGAGCCGATCGTCACCGAGGCGGGCGGCGTCTTCACGAGCTGGCGCGGCGGAGCGACGGCGTTCGGCGGCGACGCGGTGGCGACGAACGCGGCGCTCGCCGAGGAAGTGCGCGTCGCGCTCGGCGTCGGGAGCGGCGGCACATGAGCGCGATCGCCTTCGACCTCGACGCGCTCGACTTCGCGAAGGGAGGCGGGCTCGTGACCGTCGTCGCGCAGGACGCGCGCAGCGGCGCCGTGCTGATGGTCGCGCACGCCGACCGCGAGGCGATCGCGCGCACGCTGGCGACGGGCGAGATGCACTATCGCTCGCGCACGCGCGGGCTCTGGCACAAGGGGGCGACGAGCGGCAACGTGCAGCGCGTCGTCTCGCTCGCGCTCGACTGCGATGGCGACGCCGTGCTCGCGCGCGTGCTGCCGGCGGGGCCGGCGTGTCATACCGGCGCGACGAGCTGCTTCGGCGACGTCGCGCTGGTTGGCGGCGACGTGCTCGCGGAGCTCGATCGGACGATCGCGTCTCGGGCGCGGGAGAGGTCGGAGGTCGGAGGTCGGAGCGATCGCGCGTCGAGCCGCGCCGGGGGGGCCCCCCCCACTGCGGAGTCTATGTCGCGCGGCGACGCACGCGCCACCGAACCGTCGCCGGCCGCATCGGATCGCTCCGACCTCCGACCTCCGACCTCCGACCTCGCGCCGCGCCCCAGCTACACCCAGCGCTTGCTCGCCGACCGCAACCTGCGCCTCAAGAAGCTGGGCGAGGAGGCCGCCGAGCTCGTGACCGCG
>DATMHT010000211.1:0-3631 GCA_035554795.1 Gemmatimonadaceae bacterium
GCGCGCGCTGGAGAGCGGTCGGTCGCCGTCCCAGCGGCTGCTCTTTCCGCTGACGCTGCACCTCGGCCCCGACCAGGGCGACGCCTTCGACGCGCATCGCGACACGCTGCTCGCCCTCGGCTTCGAGGTCGAGAACTTCGGCGGGCACACGCTGCTCGTGAACGCCGTGCCGATGCCGCACCCGCGCTTCGACGCCGAGCGCTGCCTGCGTGAGACGCTCGACGCCCTCACGGGCGACCGCGCCGCCGGCACCGCCGCGCGCCACGAGAAGCTTGCCGCCACCGTCGCCTGCAAGGCGGCGATCAAGGCGGGCGACTCGCTTTCCCCGGCGGAGATGCGCGCACTGTTCGTTGCCCTCGGCAGGACGACGCTCCCCGCGCACGACGTCCACGGCCGCTCGACGATCGTGCAGCTGTCGTGGGAGGAGCTCGAGCGCCGCTTTGGTCGCCGCTGACGGTACGACAGTGAGGGCGGCCGCCGACGACGTTCGCGACATCGCCGGGGTGCGAGAGACGATCGGCGTCGTCTGCGGCGCGACCGCGGCGGGGAAGTCGGCGCTGGCGCTGGCGCTCGCCGAGCGCGAGGGGCTGGCGCTCGTCAGCGCCGACTCGCGCCAGGTGTATCGCGGCTTCGACGTCGGCACCGCCAAGCCGACCGCCGCCGAGCGTGCGCGCGTACCGCACTACGGCGTGGATGTCGCCGTGCCGACCCATCGCTACTCGGCCGCGGAGTGGGCCGGCGACGCCGAGCGATGGGTGGGCGCCGCTCGCGCGTCCGGGCGCCAGCCGCTCGTCGTCGGCGGAACGGGGCTCTACCTGCGGGCGCTGTTCTCGCCGTTGCACGACGCGCCGCCTCTCGACCCGCTCCGGCGCGCCGCGCTCGACCGCGAGCTCGCCGCCCTCGACCTCGCCGAGCTGCGGCGCTGGTGCGCGCGCCTCGACCCGGCGCGGGCCCACCTAGGCCGCACGCAGCTGCTGCGGTCCATCGAGACGGCGCTGCTCGCCGGCCGCCGCCTCGGCGAGCTGCACCGCGACGCCGCCCGCGCGGCCCGGTTCGCGCCCCGCTATCTTGTGGTGGCTCCCGACTCGGCCGTGCTCGCCGAGCGCATCGCGCGACGAGTGGAGGCGATGCTCGACGCGGGCTGGGTCGAGGAGGTCCGGCGCCTCGAGCGGGAGCTCCCGCCCGACGCGCCGGCGTGGAGCGCGAGTGGCTACGGCACGGTTCGGCGGCTCGCCCGCGGCGAGATCGGTCGCGCCGAGGCGGCGCGGTTGATCACGATCGAGACCCGGCAGTACGCGAAGCGGCAGCGCACGTGGTTCCGGCACCAGCTCGCCGGCGGCCCAGTCACGCACGTGAACCCGGACGACCCGCATGCGGCGGACGTCGTCGCAGCTTGGTGGAGAGAGGGGAGGATGGGCGCGTGAAAATCGGGATCACCTGCTACCCGACCTACGGCGGCTCGGGCGCGGTCGCGACGGAGCTCGGCATCGCGCTGGCCGCCCACGGCCACGAGGTGCACTTCATCACGTACCAGCAGCCGTTCCGGCTGCCGTCGTTCCTCCCGCGGATCTACTTCCACGAGGTGGACGTCGGGCGCTATCCGCTGTTCGAGTACCCGCCCTACGATCTCGCGCTCGCCGTGCGCATGCACGAGGTCGTGCTCGGCCGGCACCTCGACGTCCTGCACTGCCACTACGCCATCCCGCACGCGACCAGCGCCTGGATCGCGCGCGAGATGCTGCACAAGACCGGCGACGACGTCGGGCTCGTCACGACGCTGCACGGTACGGACATCACGATCGTCGGCCAGGACCCGTCGTACCACGCGATCACGAAGTTCTCGATCGAGAAGTCCGACAGGATCACGGCCGTCTCGCAGCACCTGCGCGACGAGACTTTCAACGCGTTCGGATGTACCGGCTGCTCCGTCCAGGTGATCCACAACTTCGTCGACCCGGACGTCTACGACCGCGGGAAGTATCCGAACGTGCTGCGCATGGAGGGTCTGAACGGGCGCCGCGTGCTGATGCACGTGTCGAACTTCCGGCCCGTCAAGCGCGTCACCGACGTCGTGCGCGTCTTCGCGCGCGTCGCGCGCGAGGTACCGAGCGTGCTCGTGATGGTCGGCGACGGGCCGGATCGCGTCCAGGCGGAGGAAGAAGCCAAGCGACTCGGCGTGGACGACAGCGTCTTCTTCCTCGGCAAGATCGAGGCGGTGGCGCCACTCCTCGCCGCGGCGGACCTGTTCCTCCTGCCCAGCATGAACGAGTCGTTCGGGCTGAGCGCGCTCGAGGCGCTCGCTTCCGGAGTGCCCGTCGTGGCGTCTCGGGTCGGCGGCATTCCCGAGGTCGTGCAGGACGGTGTCACCGGCGTGCTCTGCGGCATCGGCGACGTGGATGGGATGGCGCGCGCCTCCATCGAGCTCCTCTCCGACCGATCGCGCTGGGACACGATGAGCGCCGCCGCCGCGGCCGACGCGCGCGCGCGCTTCGCCCTCAAGGACATCCTCGCGCAGTACGAGCAGCTCTACGCCGATGCGGCGCGGTAGCGTGATCGCGAGCACGCGGCCGGACGCGCGCGCATCCGCGCGGTTGCCGCTGCCGGTCGCGGGTACGGTCGCGCACCTGCTCGCGCTGCTGGAGCTCGCGCGCTGGGAGAACGCGCTCATCGCCGCCGCCGGCGTCGTCCTCGGCGCCTGGTGGGCCACGGGCATGCTGACGCGGGCGACGGCGCTCGTCGCGCTGGCCGCCGTCGGGCTCACCGCGCTCGCCAACGCGTTCAACGACCTTCGCGACCGCGCCATCGACGCCGTCGCACACCCGACGCGCCCGATCCCGTCGGGCCGGGCCACCGTCGCCGACGCCATCGCGCTCGCCACGGCCGGCGGGGTCGTCGCGGTCGTCGCGTCGGCGCTCGTCTCGCCGGCGCTGGCCGTCGCGACCGTCGCGGTGGGCGCGCTGATGCTCGCCTACAGCGTGCGGCTCAAGGCGCACGGTCTCGTCGGCAACGTCGTCGTCGCGCTCGTCGCGTCGCTGCCCTTCGTGTACGGCGCGTGGAGCGTTGGCGCGCCGGCGCGCGCGGCGGTGCTGTTCGCGCTCGCGGTGCCGCTGCACTTCGCCCGGGAGCTCGCCAAGGACCTCGACGACGCCGCCGCCGACGCGGCGACGCGGCGTAC
The DNA here is from genome assembly GCA_035554795.1 of Gemmatimonadaceae bacterium. Lineage (GTDB taxonomy): Bacteria > Gemmatimonadota > Gemmatimonadetes > Gemmatimonadales > Gemmatimonadaceae > DATMHT01. The sequence continues at coordinate 3,176 of DATMHT010000211.1, forward strand.
GCTCCCCGTCACCGCCGGTGTCGCGCGCACGCGCGGCGTGCTCACCGCCGCGCTGATCGTCTTCGCCTTCGTGGCGACGGCGCTCTTCCTGCGTGGCGAGCCGGTCGCCGTCGCGCTCGTCCTGCCGGCTCTCGGCTGCTGCGCGGCCGCGGCCACCCGTGCCCGCGCCGCGCGCGCCGGAGCGCCACGACTCCTCAAGGCGGGGATGCTCCTCGCCATGGGCGCGGCGATCGCCGCCCGCGCCGGACGCCTCCTCTGACTGCTCGCGCAAGCTCCCGCCGGCGCGCTCCTTCCCGCGCCCGACCGCACGCCTCCATTCCGTCATGAACATCTTTCAAGCAGCCGTCCTCGGCGTCCTGCAGGGGCTCGCCGAGTTCCTGCCCATCTCCAGCTCGGCCCACCTGGCGCTCGCGCCGTGGCTGTTCGGGTGGCAGGACCCCGGACTCGGCTTCGACG
>DATMHT010000212.1:0-6509 GCA_035554795.1 Gemmatimonadaceae bacterium
CCGGCACTCGAGCGCACGTCAGACCGCGGGCGTGCTGGCCGAGGGGCAGTCGTTGAGACTGGAGTCGCTGATGCCGTCGGGTGGCGTGGTGTTCAGCGACGGGATGGAGGCGGACAGCCTGGCGTTCAACTCCGGCGCGACCGTGGAAGTCCGTCCGGCCGAGCAGCGCGCCCGGTTGGTGGTGTCGTGAGAGTGCCACTGCTACCGCGGATGATGCGGCACCTGCTCTCCATCCTGCTCCTCCCCTTCGTCATGGTCGTGATCGTGCCGCGGTGGCTCACGACGGCGTGGGCGGCCTCGGACACGCGGTGGCAGGGCGGGACGGCGCTGGCGTGGCTCGGCCGCGCCGCGGGTGCGGTGGCGCTCGTCGTCGGGCTCGCGCTGTTCGCGTGGTGCGTGACGCTCTTCGCGCGCGTCGGCGAGGGGACGCTCGCGCCGTGGGACCCGACGCGCCGGCTCGTCGCGGTGGGCCCGTACCGCTACGTGCGCAACCCGATGATCAGCGGCGTTGCGGCGATGCTCGTCGGCGAGGCCCTGCTGCGCGGCTCGCGCGTGCTCGCCGCCTGGTGCGCCGTCTTCGTGCTGTTCAACCACGTGTACTTCGTGCTCTCGGAGGAGCCGGGCCTGGAGCGGCGCTTTGGCGAGAGCTACCGGCGCTACCGGGTGGCGGTGCCGCGGTGGCTGCCGCGCCTGACGCCGTGGGACGGCGCGTGACCGTCGCTCGGGCATCCCGATCTCCGATCGTCCACGGGCGGGCGACCGCGCACCTCTTCTCGCCCGTCGTCCCGCGCGCCAACTTGCACGGCGTCACGCTCCGTCGCGCGCCCGCCGCGCATTCACCCAGTCGCCTCGCCAATGCCTCGCGTCGCCTCCGCACGGCTCAACGCTCGTAGACCCGCTCGCGTCCTCGCCGCGGCCGCACTGACCCTCGCCGCGGCCGCGCTCCCCGCCGCCGCGCAGACCGCGACGCCCGTGGCCGCGCGCCGCGCGCCGGCGGCGCCGCCCGCCGCCGCCGACCGCTGGTGGAAGGAAGGCGTCGTCTACCAGGTGTACCCGCGCTCGTACCAGGACAGCAACGGCGACGGCATCGGCGACCTGCGCGGCATCACGAGCCGGCTGGACTACCTGAAGTGGCTCGGCGTGAACGCGATCTGGATCTCGCCGTTCTTCCCGTCGCCGATGCGCGACTTCGGCTACGACGTCAGCGACTACACCGGCGTGGACTCGGCCTACGGGACGATGGCCGACTTCGACGCCCTCGCGCGCGAGGCGCACGCGCGCGGGATCCGCGTCATCCTCGACTTCGTCGCGAACCACACGTCGGACCAGCACGCGTGGTTCGTCGAGTCGCGCGCGTCGCGCACGAACCCGAAGCGCGACTGGTACGTGTGGCGCGATCCGGCGCCCGACGGCGGCCCGCCCAACAACTGGATGTCGGTCTTCGGCGGCAGCATGTGGACGCTCGACTCCGCGACCGGGCAGTACTACCTGCACCAGTTCCTCAAGGAGCAGCCCGACGTGAACTGGCGCAATCCGGCGACGAAGCGCGCGATGTACGACGCGATGCGCTTCTGGCTCGACCGCGGCGCCGACGGCTTCCGCCTCGACGCGTTCCCGCACTTCCTCGAGGACTCGCTCTTCCGCGACAACCCGGCGAACCCGGACTACAAGGCCGGCCAGGGCGACTACTCGCGCGTCATCCCCGAGCACACGTGGAACCTGCCGGGTGACCTCGACATCCTCTGCGACATGCGGCGCATCGCCGACCGGTACAAGGCGCGCACCGGCCGCGGCCGCGTCCTGATCGGCGAGATCTACGCGTCGCCCGAGCAGACCGCCGCCTACTACGGCAAGAACGGCTGCGGCGCGCAGCTCCCGTCGAACTTCAGCCTCCTCGGTGCGCCGTGGAAGGCGGACGTCATCCACGACCGCATCGCCGCCTACGAGCGCTCGCTGCCGCCCGGCGGCCAGCCGAACTGGGTCCTCGGCAACCACGACAAGTCCCGCCTCGCGACGCGGCTCGGACCGGCGGCGTCGCGCGCCGCCGCCGTGCTCCTGCTGACGCTCAACGGCACGCCGACGATCTACTACGGCGACGAGCTCGGGATGCGCGACGTGAAGATCCCCGCCGACCAGGTGCAGGATCCCGCCGAGAAGAACGAGCCCGGACTCGGCTTCGGCCGCGACCCCGAGCGCACGCCGATGCAGTGGTCGGAGGATCGCGGCGCCGGCTTCACCACCGGCCGCCCCTGGCTCCCCCTCGCCGACGACGCCGCGACGATGAACGTCGCCGCCGCGCGCACCGACTCGGCGTCCACGCTGACGCTCTATCATCGGCTGCTCACGCTGCGCCGCGCCGAGCCCGCGCTCAACCGCGGCTCGTTCCGCCTGCTGCCGCGCCAGGGCGACGCGCTGGCGTACGTGCGCCAGGGCCCGGACGGCGGCCGCTTCCTCGTCGTCGTGAACCTCGCGTCCACGCCGGGCGCCTACACGCTCGACTCCGCCCAGACGGCGCTGCTGACCGACCGCGGTCACCGCCAGGCGAGCGTGGTGGCGGGCACGCACGCGCACGTCCTGAGTGACAGTGCCACGCTCGACCGCGTCGAGCTGCAGCCCGACGAGGCCGTCGTGCTGCGCCTCGCGCCGGCGCGCCGCTCGTCGGCGAAGGCGAAGAAGAAGTAGCCACACCCGGTCGCGGCGGCGCCGTCGTCAGGCGCCGCCGCGCGCGGCGGCGCGCGGCGGCGACGACGCGACGGCTGCCTGACGAGCTCGACGCAGCACGAACCACCGCCATGACGACCTGCGAGCTCCGCCGCGCATGATCGAGATCGTCCAGGCCGACATCACGACGCTCGACGTGGACGCCATCGTCAACGCCGCGAATTCCGCGCTCGCCGGCGGCGGTGGCGTGGACGGCGCGATCCACCGCGCGGCCGGCCCGGCGCTCGCCGCGGCGGCCACCGCGCTCGCTCCGTGCGCGACCGGAGACGCCGTCATCACGCCCGGCTTCGGGCTCCCCGCGCGCTTCGTGATCCACGCGGTCGGCCCGGTCTGGTGGGGCGGCGGCCGCGGCGAGCCGGCGCTGCTCCGCCGCGCGTACGAGCGGTCGTTCGCGCTCGCGCGGGAGCGCGGCGACATCCGCTCGATCGCGTTCCCGGCGATCTCCACCGGCGCGTACCGCTTTCCGCGGCCGCTCGCGGCGGAGATCGCCGTCGGCGTCATGCGCGATCACGAGGCGGCGTTCGAGCGCGTGGTCGCGTGCCTGTTCGACCGCGAGAGCGTCGCGCTCTACCGCCGGCTCCTGCTCGATCCTTCCACCACCTGACCGATGCCGATCTCCGACCTGCTGCTTCCCGAGTACGACAACGAGATCGCCGTCACGCGCCGCGTGCTCGAGCGCGTTCCCGACGACCGCGTCGAGTGGCGGCCGCACCCGAAGTCGTTCCCGATGGGGCACCTCGCGCAGCTCGTCGCGCGGATGCCCGGCTGGGTCGCGATGACGATGCACCGCACGGAGCTCGACCTCGCGCCCGTGACCGGCCCGACGTTCCCCGGCTACAGCTTCGAGAAGACGGCGACGCTACTCGCCGAGTTCGAGAAGAACGCGGCCGAGGGGCGCGACGCGATCGCGCGGGCGAGCGACGCGGACTTCGCCGTGCCGTGGACGCTCAAGCGCGCCGGCGCGACGCTGATGACGATGAGCCGCTACCAGATCCTGCGCTCGATGACGCTCAACCATCTCGTGCACCACCGCGCGCAGCTCGGCGTCTACCTGCGTCTCGTGGACGTACCCGTGCCCTCGATGTACGGACCGACCGCGGACGAAGGGAAGTAGGCGACGTCCGGCGCCGGCACCGCCGCCGCGTCCAGCTCGCGCGCGATCTCGTCGCACAGCGCGCGCACACGCGCCACGGCCGTCGCGGACACCGCCGGCTCGTCGTCGGCGGCCGTGTCGCGCACGAGGCAGAGCTGCGTCCACAGGCCGCGCATCAGGGTGAAGAGCCGCGTCCGCCGCTGCGACGCGAGCTCGCACCGCACGCGCATCCGCCGCACGACGTCGAGCTGACGGCGCACCAGCGCGAGCAGCTCGCGCCGCTCGGGGCTCGCGTCCGCCGCCACGGTGTCCCGCTCGAGGGCGCCGAGCTGCGCGGTGAGGCGATCGAGCTCGCCGGCGTTCGCGTCGTGGGCGAGCGCGACGATCTCCGCGTCGCACGCCTCGATCGCGACCAGCAGCCGGTGCGCCGCGCGCGCCGCCACAGCGCCGACGTCGCCTGCGGTCTCGGGCAGGAGCGGCGCGAGGTCGCCGATCGCGCGCCGGTGGTCGGCGGGCGCGTCGCGGTCGGGCGCGCGCACGCCGCCGGTGGCCGGCGCGCCCAGCAGCCGGGCGACGCGTGGCGCGCTCCACCCCGGCGACGGCATCGTCGCGCCGAACAGCACGCGCGTCACCTCGGCGCCATGCAGGCCGCGGCGCCGCGCCCACCACAGCGCGGCCGCGATCACCGCCGCCGCGCTCGCGACGATCGCCCCCTCGGCGGCGACGAACCACGCTGGCATCGCGATCGCCGGGCCCGCGCCTTCGCGCACGAGGATCAGCGCCGGCAGTGCGACGATGAGCGCGCTCAGGATCCCGCGCACCAGTCGCGCCGCCCGCGGCAGCCGGGGCCAGAGGTCGGCCGGGCGGCGCAGCGCGCGCGGCCACCACATCCCCCACCACTCGGGCGGCCAGAACGCCACCCGCACGAGCCCGAGCGCGTCGGGCCCGTGACGGCCGACGTTCCACAGGTGCAGCATGAAGCCGAAGGGGACGATGAGCGCGACGAGCAGTAGTAGCGCGCGATCGCCGGCCGAGTGCAGCGCGCGCGCGGCGAGCGCCGTCCACGCCGCCGCCCAGAGCAGCGCGTACGGACCGAACGTCGGCAGGTCGCGCAGCGATTCGGGGAGCGCCGCGGCCGCCGGATCGCCGCCGGCGCGCGCGAGCGCCTCCTTCAGGCTCCGCGCGCTCGGCCAGCGCGCGGCGGGCTCGCGCTCGAGGCAGCGCGTCACGACCGCGGCGAGGTCGGGCGGCACCCACGGCGCCACGCTCCGCAGCGGCGCCGGGTCGTGCGATAGTCTGCGGTACGTCAGCTCTCGCGCGTCCGTCTCGGCGAACGGCTCGCGGCCGGCGAGCATCGTGTAGCCCACCGCGCCCAGCGAGTACAGGTCGCTCCGCTCGTCCACCGTCGGCGCGCCGAGCGACTGTTCGGGCGACATGAAGTGCGGCGTGCCGACGACGACACCGGTGGCGGTGAGGCTGTCGCCCGCGCCCTGCACCTTGGAGATGCCGAAGTCTGCGAGCACCGCGCGTCCCGTCTCGTCATCGAGCAGCACGTTCGCCGGCTTGATGTCGCGGTGGACGACGCCGTTGCGGTGCGCGCACTCGAGCGCGTCGGCCAGCTCGGCGAGGATGCGGTGCGCCTCGCCGCTCGGCAGCCGTCCCTCGACGCGCAGGCGCTCGGCGAGCGACGCGCCGCGCACGTAGCCCATGACGAAGTACCAGACGCCCTGCACCTCGCCGAAGGTGTGCAGCGGGAGGATGCCGGGGTGCGAGAGCTGCGCGGCGATGCGCGCCTCGCGCCGGAACCGCTCGCGGCTCTCCGGCGCGAGCGCGAGGTCGGGCCGCAGCACCTTGATCGCGACGAACCGCTCGAGCGCGCGCTCGCGCGCGAGGTACACCGCGCCCATCCCGCCGCGGCCGAGCGGACGCACGATCTCGTACTGCCGGCCGAGCGCCGTCTCGAGCACGTCACGCAGGGCGCGGTCGTCGTGCGCGGCGAGCGCGTCGGGCGGGGGAGACGCGTGGCCGAGGCGGGCGCCGAGCGCGCGCCGTGCGGCCGACGCGATCGCCGCGCGCGATCCGGACGCATCGTCGCCGTCGTCGGCGCGCGCGTCGGCCGCGAGCAGCGACGCGACCTCGGTGCGCAGCTCGGCGTCGCCGGCGCAGGCGTGGTCGAGCAGCGCGTCGCGCTCGGCGGGCGGCGTCTCGATGGCTCGCGCGAGGATCGCCTTCACCTGCGCCCAGCGCTCCGGCGTCACGACGGCGCCAGCTCCCGGCGCAGCCACGCCCGCGCGGTCGCCCACTCGCGCTTGACGGTGGCGGGCGAGACGCCAAGCGCCTGCGCCGTCTCGTCGATGCCGAGCCCCGCGAAATAGCGGAGCTCGACGAGCCGCGCCTGCTCGGCGTCGAGCGCCGCGAGCCGCTCGAGCGCGTCGTCGAGCGCGAGCACGTCGAGCGCGTCCACGCCGTCGCTCGCGGCCATGGGCGCCACGCCGGCGCGGTCGGCGTCGCCGAGGGTGAGCGGGCGCGCGTCGCCGCCGCGCTTGGCGGCGTGGCGGGCGCGGGCGTGGTCCACGAGGACGCGGCGCATCATCCGCGCGGCGACGCCGAAGAACTGCGCCCGGTTGCGCCACTCGACGCGCCGCTGGTCCACCAGCCGCAGGTAGGCCTCGTGCACGAGCGCGGTCGCCTGGAG
>DATMHT010000213.1:0-4639 GCA_035554795.1 Gemmatimonadaceae bacterium
CTACCTCGACCTGCGCGAGTCGGAGGAGATGCGCGACGACCGCGACTACCTCGAGCGCGTCTGTGCCTCGCTGCGCGCCGAGGGGCTGGAGGTGGACGCGATCCTCGCCAACGGCGACCCGTCGCGCGAGATCGCCGCGGCTGCCGAGCGCGAGCACTGCGACCTGATCGCGATGGCGACCCACGGCCACGGCTTCCTGAACGACGTCGTGCGCGGGAGCGTCGCGAACGAGGTGCGGCACCGGACGACCGTGCCCGTGCTTCTCGTGCGTGGTAAGAAGGTGGCGGGACCGGGGACCGGGGATGGGGGACAGGCGAGTCGAACGCAGAGCAGCTGACCTGCGCCCCATGCCGTCTTCGTCCCCGGTCACTCGTCCCCCGTCCCTGACGGCGTCCGTCGAGGACTACCTCAAGGCCGTCTACGAGGCCGAGCGGCGGGCCGGCGCCGCGTCCACGTCGGACGTCGCGCAGCAACTCGGGGTCGCGCCGGCGTCGGTGAGCGGGATGGTGCGCCGCCTCGCGAGGCAGGGGCTGCTCGCGCACGAGCGCTACCGCGGCGTGCGACTCACGCCGGCCGGCCGCCGCGCGGCGCTGCGCACGCTGCGGCGCCACCGTGTCATCGAGAGCTACCTCGTGCACGCGCTCGGCTACTCGTGGGACTGCGTGCACGAGGAAGCCGAGCGACTGGAGCACGCGGCGTCGGATGAGCTGATCGACCGCATGGCGGCCGCCCTCGGTGAGCCCGCCTTCGACCCCCACGGCGCGCCGATCCCGACGCGCGAGGGAGCGGTGGACGAGACACGGCGGACCGCGCTCGGCGACCTGGCGGTGGGCGCGCGGGTCCGCGTCTCTCGCGTCGGCGACGAGGACGCCTCGCTGCTTCGCTACCTCGCCGAGCTCGGGATCCGGCCGGGCGCACGGGTGACCGTCGTCGCCCGCGCCCCCTTCGACGGTCCACTGACGCTGCTCGTGGACGGCGCCGAGCGGGTCGTGGGAAGCGGAGTGGCGGGCGGGGTGTGGGTCGAGGAGGTGCCGACGCCAAAGAAGGGTGGCTCTCGGCTCTCGGCTCTCGGCTCTCGGCGGAGCGCGCCATAGCCGAGAGCCGAGAGCCCACAGCCGAGAGCCGCTCTCTTCTCCGGAACATTCTTTGCCATCGCTCGCCGTACTCCCCGCACGCCACCGCACGCACTCGGAGGCGCAGTGCCGCATCGCGAGCCAAGGCCCCCAATCGATCCCGAGGTCGGGATTCCCGACCTGATCCGGCGTCTCACCGACGACTCCAGGCGCCTCGCCGGCGACGAAGTTCGCCTGGCGAAGCTCGAGCTGGGCGAGAACCTGCGCTCGGGTGCGCGGGGGACGCTCTGGCTGGCGCTGAGCTTCGGCGTCGGGGTCGTGGCGATGACCGCGGCGACGATCGGGCTCGCCGCCCTCATCGGGCGACTGGTGGCCGGCCACATGTGGGTCGGCGCGATCGTCACCGGCGCGATCGAGCTCGGGCTCGCCTTCGTGCTGATCAAGCGCGGCATCGGCACCTTCCGGAAGCCGTCGTACACGCTGGCCGAGACGCGCGAGTCGCTCAAGGACACGCAGGCCTGGGTCACGGCCCGGCGCGGAGACTAGCAGGAGCGTCTCGGACGGAACTCCCGGCCCTCTCGGCCCGTTGACTGCCCTCCACCCGCCGAGAGCCTGACACCGATGAACCTCGCCGGCGCCGTCGCGGCGCTGCTCGTCACGCTGGCCACCGTCGGCGCCTTGCCGCGGGCGCTGCGATCGCAGCAGCCGTCGCCAGCGGCGACGCCGGCGACGCCGGCGCCGCGAGCGGCGCGGGCGGCGCGCACGATCGCCATCGACGAGCGGCTGGCGGCCGACGCCGGGCTGCGCGTCGGCGACCGGGTCGTGCTCTCGGCGACGCCGGCCGGCGGAGGCGCGGACACGCTGGCGGATACCGCCGTCGTGGCGGCGATCACGAAACGTGGCGCCGATCCGTCGGAGGTCGCGCGCGACGAGTATCTGGTGCGACTGCACCTGGACCAGCTCCAGTCGCTCGTGGGCTACGGCGACCGCGTGGACCGATTCGCCGTCGCCACGCGCGGCGGCGCGGCGCGCGACGCGGCGCTGCGCCAGGTGAACGCCGCCGCGTTCGGCTTCCGCGCCTACCCGTCGCGCGAGATCGCGGTCGAGACGTCGCGCACCTTCCAGGTGGTCAGCCGCTTCCACCGCGCGATCGGCGTCATCACCATCGTCGCGAGCGCGATCTTCCTCCTCTGCATCCTGCTCCTCAAGGTCGAGGAGCGGCGGCGCGACGTCGCGGCGCTCCGGCTGATGGGCGTCTCGCGCGTATCGGTGCTGCGCTCGGTGGTGCTCGAGGCGGCGATGGTCGCGCTCCTCGGCAGCGCGCTCGGCACCTTCATCGGCTGGCTGGCGACGGTGTTCATCAACTGGCATTACCGCGGCGTGTATCGCACCCCGCTGACCTTCGCCCTCGTCACGCCCGGCATCGTCGCCTTCTCTGTCGCGCTTTCGCTGGGCCTCGGCGTCGCCGCCGGCCTCGCCGCCGCGACGCGTCTCGTGCGCACGCCGCCTCTGGCGCTGTTCGGCCGATGATCGCTCTCGGCTCCCGGCTTTCGGACAGGATGAACAGGATGAACGGGATGTGGCTGTGCTCTTCATCCCGTTCATCCTGTTCATCCTGTCGAACAACGGCCGAGAGCCGAGCGCCCACAGCCGAGAGCCGAGGCAATCGCTAGCTCGATGCTACTCTCCCTCTCGGGCGCTTCGCTGCGCCGTCATCCGACCCGCACCCTTCTCGCCGTGCTCGGCGTCGCGGTCTCCGCCGCGCTGCTGCTCGACATGGTGATGCTCGCGACCGGGATGCGCGAGTCGTTCCGGGAGTTCCTGCTCGTGCGCGGCTTCCAGCTCCGCGTCTCGCCCAAGGGCACGCTTCCCTTCGATACCGAGGCGACCATCGGCGGCGCGGACTCGCTCGTCCGCGTGATTCGCGCGAATCCCGACGTCGAGGCGGTGAGCCCGGTGCTCGGCGCGCAGCTCCACGTGCTGCGCGGCCCGGCGCCGGGTGGCGGCGAGGAGCGTGTGGTGACGAGCGCGGCGCTCGGCGTCGTGCCGGCCGAGCAGGGCGACTACGAGCGGCTCGCCGGCGGCGACGTCGCCGCGCCCGATCGTGCCGTCGTCAACGATGCCTTCCTCGCAGCCACCGGCGCGCGCCTGGGCGACACGGTGGACGCGGCCATCGGATTCGACCCGCAGCTCCGCAGCTACGCCGGCCGGCGGCGCGTCGTCATCGCCGGACGCGGGCGCTTCTTCTACACGGCGGCGGGGCAGGCCGTGGCCGCGCTCCCCCTCGCGACGCTGCAGGGGATGGGCGGCGCCGAGCGTGCCGACCGCGTCTCTCTCGTGATGGCGAAGGTGCGCGAGGGCGCCGACGTCGAACGCGTACGGCAGTGGATCGAGCGCGAGCGGCCGACCGTCACCGCGATCTCGATCGAGACCGCGCTGCGTCAGGTGGACGAGCGACTCAGCTACTTCCGCCAGCTCGCCTTCATCCTCGGCGCCATCTCGCTCGTCGTCGGCTTCCTGCTCGTGACGACGCTCGTCACCGTGTCGGTGAACGAGCGCGTCGGCGAGATCGCGGTGATGCGCGCGATCGGCGTCAGCCGCGCGCACGTGGTGCAGCAGGTGCTGGCCGAGGGCGTCGCGATCAGTCTCGCCGGCTCGCTGCTCGGGCTGTTGCTCGGCCTGGCGACGGCGCGCGTCCTCAACGCGATCCTCTCCGACTTCCCGGGACTGCCGGCGACGTTCGAGTTCTTCCTCTTCCAGCCGTCGGCGGCGTGGCGGTCGCTCGGGCTGCTCGGCGCGTCGAGCGTGCTCGCGGGGGCCTATCCGGCGTGGCGCGCGTCGTCGCTGCCGATCGCGACGACGCTGCGGCAGGAGGCGGTGGCGTGAGAGACCTTCGACCCTCCGTCCTCTCCATCCGCGATCTCCGGCGCGACTACGCGATGGCCGGCGAGATCGTGCACGCGGTGCGGGGCGTGAGCCTCGACGTCGCGGAGGGCGACTACGTCGCGATCGTCGGACCGTCGGGGTGCGGCAAGAGCACGATGCTCAACCTGCTCGGCGCGATCGACCGGCCGACGTCGGGCACCGTGGCGATCCGCGGCCGCGACGTGAGCACGATGAGCGACCGCGAGGCGACGCGCTTCCGCCTGCTCAACGTCGGCTTCGTCTTCCAGCGCTTCTACCTCATGCCGACGCTCTCGGCCCGGGAGAACGTCGAGCTGCCGATGGCGGAGGCGGGCAGGCCGCGCGCCGAGCGGACGGCGCGCGCGCGCGAGCTGCTCGGCTACGTCGGGCTCGCGGCGCGCGAGCGTCACCGTCCGCCACAGCTCTCCGGCGGCGAGCAGCAGCGCGTCGCCATCGCGCGCGCGCTCGCCAACCGCCCCGCGCTGCTGCTCGCCGACGAGCCGACGGGCGAGCTCGACGCGCGCACCGGCGCCGAAGTGATCGCGCTCTTCGGCCGGCTGAACGCGGACGGCACGACGATCGTCGTGGTGACGCACGACGAGGAGCTGGCGCGCGCGGCGCGGCGGGTCGTGCACATGCGGGACGGGATGGTCGTGGACCAG
>DATMHT010000214.1:0-5143 GCA_035554795.1 Gemmatimonadaceae bacterium
TGTCATCGACGCCGAGGACGTGGTCCTCGGGCGCCTCGCGACCGAGGTCGCGCGCATCATCCGCGGCAAGCACAAGCCGATCTTCACCCCGCACATGGACACGGGCGACGGCGTCATCGTCATCAACGCGTCCAAGGTTCGCGTCACCGGTCGGAAGGCGGAGCAGAAGCGGTACTTCCACCACACCGGCTACATGGGCCACGAGCGGTTCACGCCGTTCGCGACCATGCGCGAGAAGCACCCGGAGCGGGTGATCGAGAAGGCCGTCTACGGCATGCTGCCGAAGACCGCCCTCGGCCGACAGAACCTGCGGCGCAAGCTGCGCGTCTTCGCCGGCCCGAACCACGACCACACCGCCCAGCAGCCCAAGGTCCTGACCTTCACGAAGAGCGAGTCCAAGTAATGGCTGACCAGACGACGCACACCGTCGGCCGCCGCAAGGAGGCGGTCTGCCGCTTGTACCTCAAGCCCGGCTCGGGCAAGTGGGACATCAACGGCCGCACGCTCGGCGACTACTTCCCGCGCCCGGCGCTCGTGTCCGCGATCCAGCAGGCGTTCACGGCCACCGACAACCTCGGTAAGTACGACGTGACCGCCAACGTCGAGGGCGGCGGGCAGACCGGCCAGGCCGGCGCGCTCCGCCTCGCCGTCGCCCGCGCGCTCGTGAAGATCGACGAGGGGCACCGTCGCAAGCTCCGCGAGCTCGGCCTCCTCACGCGCGACGCGCGTGCGGTCGAGCGCAAGAAGCCGGGCCGTCCGAAGGCCCGCAAGCGCTTCCAGTTCTCGAAGCGTTAAGCCAGGGAATGGGGCGTGGGGAATGGGGCATCGAGGCCCCACTCCCCGCTCCCGATTCTCCATCTCACACGCTCCCCGAGCCTCGGCGGGTGCCGGTCTGACCGGTCGCTCGAGGCGTGGAAGGGAGCGGACGACCAAACCCGTTTCAGGAAACCGATTCAGATGCTTCAGCCCAATCTCGAACAGCTGCTCGAAGCCGGCGTCCACTTCGGCCACCAGACGCGCCGGTGGAACCCGAAGATGCGCCGCTTCATCTTCGCCGAGCGCAACGGCATCCACATCATCGACCTCCAGAAGACGCTGCGTCAGCTGGAGCTCGCCCAGAAGCTTGCCCGTGAGGTGATCCTCCGCGGCGAGAACGTCCTCTTCGTCTGCACCAAGCGCCAGCTGTCGGCGATCGTGCAGGCCGAGGCGGAGCGCTGCGGCGCGATGTTCGTCACCGAGCGCTGGCTCGGCGGCCTGATGACCAACTTCCAGACCGTCAAGAAGCAGACGCGCCGCCTCAAGGAGCTCGAGGCCGGCAGCGAGGAAGGCGGCGAGTTCGCGAACTACACGAAGAAGGAGCAGCTGATGATGTCGCGGCAGCGCGACAAGCTCTCCAAGAACCTCTCCGGCATCAAGAACATGACGCGCCTGCCCGGCCTCATGTTCGTGATCGATTCGAAGAAGGAGCGCATCGCCGTCAGCGAGGCGAACAAGCTGGGCATCCCGCTGATCGCGATCGTGGACACGAACGCCGACCCGGATCTCATCACCGTGCCGATCGCCGGCAACGACGACGCGATTCGTTCGGTCGAGCTCGTGACGAAGGCGATCGCCGACGCGATCATCGAGGCGCGCCGCGAGGCGCCCGCGGTGCGCGAGCAGGCGGAGGAGGGCGAGGAGAGCACCTACAGCTCCGAGCGTGGCGTCGAGCGCGCGGCCGGCGGCGGTGGCCGCGGCGGTGAGGCGGGCGGCGCGCCGGGCGCTGGTGGCGAGGACCGCAAGCGTCGTCCGCGGCGCCGTCGGGCGCGCCCCGAGGCGATCGAGAAGCTCCGTCGCCCGGTGGGCGCGGGCGAGGGCGGCGAGGCCGAGGCGGGCGCCGCCGACGCCGAGGGTGGGGACGAAGCGGCGGCCGAGTAACGCCGCGCCGTTCCGGCGGGCGCGGTAGCTCCCGCCGTTCCTTTCGAGTAGACTACTACGCCGCCGGCCGTATCGCCGGCGGCGTTTCCACGAACCGCAGGACACAGACGATGACGACGACCACGCAGTTCACCGCCAAGGACGTTTCCGAGCTGCGCGCCCGTACGGGCGCCGGCATGATGGAATGCAAGAAGGCGCTCGAGGAGACCAAGGGCAACATGGACCAGGCGATCGAGTACCTTCGCAAGAAGGGGATCGCCAAGGCCGAGAAGCGCGTCGGGAAGCAGACGAGCGAGGGGATGGTCGGCAGCTACATCCACCACAACGGCAAGGTCGGCGTGCTCGTCGAGCTGAACTGCGAGACGGACTTCGTCGCCCGCACCGACGACTTCAAGAACCTGGTCCGCTCGGTGGCCGAGCACATCGCCGCCGCCGCGCCGCTGGGCGTGGACAAGGACGCGGTGCCGGCCGACAAGGTGGAGAAGGAGCGCCGCATCTTCGAGGAGCAGGTCCGCGCCAGCGGCAAGCCGGAGAACATGATCGACAAGATCGTGACCGGTAAGATCGAGGCGTACTACAAGGACGTCGCGCTGCTCCACCAGGCGTGGGTCCGCGAGCCGAAGAAGACCATCGGTGATCTGATCAAGGAAGTGTCCTCGAAGGTCGGCGAGAACATCCAGGTTCGCCGCTTCGTGCGCTTCCAGCTGGGCGAGGAGTAGGCGCCGCGGTGACGGCAACGGCCGGACGGCAAGCCGCGAACGGCGCGGAGAGCGGGGGCGGCCGCGAGCCCCTCCGCTACCCGCGCGTGCTCCTCAAGCTCTCGGGCGAGGCGCTCGCCGGCGAGAAGGGGTTCGGTTTCGACTTCGCCACGCTCGAGCGCCTCGCCAACGAGATCAAGGGCGTGGTGGACATGGGCGCCCAGGTCGGCCTCGTGATCGGCGGCGGCAACATCGTGCGCGGCGCGCAGCTGTCGAAGATGGGGATGGACCGCGTCGGGGCGGACTACATGGGGATGCTGGGCACGGTCATCAACGGTCTCGCGCTGCAGGACGTGCTCGAGCGCAATGGCGTGGACACCCGCGTCATGACGGCGATCCGGATGGAGGAGATCGCCGAGCCGTACATCCGCCGCCGCGCGCTGCGGCACCTCGAGAAGGGGCTGACGGTGATCTTCGCCGCCGGCACGGGCAACCCGTACTTCTCGACCGACACCGCCGCGGTGCTGCGCGCCATCCAGATGAAGGCGAACGTCATCATCAAGGCGACGAGCGTCAACGGCGTGTACTCGGCCGACCCGAAGCAGAATCCCGACGCGGTGTTCTACGAGAAGATCAGCTACCGCGACGTGATGCTCGAGGAGTTGAAGGTGATGGACCAGACGGCGATCACGCTGTGCAAGGAGAACAGCCTGCCGCTGATCGTGCTCAACATCCACCAGAACGGCGCCGTCGCCCGCGCGATCCGGGGCGAGGCCGTGGGGACCCTCGTCCGATGAGCTCAATTCCGCAATTCCTGAAGGACTGCCGCGCGGGGATGGAGAAGGCGCTCGACAGCACCAAGCGCGAGTTCACCTCGATCCGCTCCGGCAAGGCCGCGCCGAACATGCTCGACACGGTTCGCGTCGAGATGTACGGTCAGCAGATGCAGCTCAATCAGGTCGCGAGCGTCGCGTCGCCCGATCCGCGCACGCTGCTCGTCACGCCCTACGACAAGGGACAGGCGAAGGCCATCGAGAAGGCGATCCGCGAGTCCGACCTCGGTCTCGACCCGTCGAGCCAGGGCGGCGTCATCCGGGTTCCGCTGCCGTCCATGAACGAGCAGCGACGCAAGGAGCTCGTGAAGATCGTGCACAAGCTCGCCGAGGAAGGGCGCGTCGCCGTGCGGCACGCGCGCTCCGACGCCCGCGACCGGATCAAGAAGATCGAGGGAGTCTCCGAAGACGACAAGAAGCACGCGGAGAAGGACCTGCAGAAGGTCCACGACGACTACATGTCGAAGATCGACGCGCTCGTGAAGGGGAAGGAAGTCGAGATCATGGAGGTTTGACGGGCGTTCCCCGCTCCCGTCATCCTCCCCCTCCGTCCATGAGCGCATCCGACACCCTCGGCCGCATCCGCGTCAACGGCGCGGTCCCCCGGCACGTCGCCATCATCATGGACGGGAACGGCCGCTGGGCGCGCGAGCGCATGATGCCGCGCCCCTTCGGTCACCGCTCCGGCATGAAGGCCGTGCGGGACGTCGTCGAGGGTGCGATCGAGGTCGGCCTCGAGGTCCTGTCGCTGTTCGCGTTCTCGAAGGAAAACTGGCAGCGGCCGGCGACCGAGGTCGGCGCGCTGATGTCGCTGCTCGAGGAGTACATCGCGCGCGAGATCGACGAGCTGGACGAGCGCGGCGTGCGCGTCCGCGTCCTCGGTGAGCTGAGCCGGCTCACGCCGGCCGCGGCGGCCGCGGTCTCGCGTGTCACCGAGCGCACCGCGCGCAACGACCGGCTCGTGCTTAACCTGTTCATCTCGTACGGAAGCCGGGCCGAGCTGGTGCGCGCGGCGCAGCTGCTCGCCCGCGACGCCGTCGAGGGACGCATCGTTCCCGAGGAGATCAGCGAGGACGACATCGCCGCGCGCCTCTTCACCGCCGACTGTCCGGATCCCGATCTGCTGATCAGAACCTCCGGGGAGATGCGCATCTCGAACTTCCTGCTCTGGCAGCTTGCCTATACGGAGCTGTTCATCTCGCGCGTGCTCTGGCCGGACTTCGGCAAGCGCGAGCTGTACGAGGCGATTCTGGACTTCCAGAATCGCGAGCGGCGCTTCGGCCGCGTCTCGGCCTAGCGCGCCGTGTCCGAGCTCGCCCGGCGGGTCGCGTTCGCGGTCGCCGCGATTCCAGTCGTCATCTGGGTGGTGTGGCAGGGCGGGCTCGCGCTCGCCGTGCTCCTCGCGATCGCGGCCGGCATCGGCGCCTGGGAGTTCTACCGCATCGCCGCCGCCGGCGGGAGCGGGAAGCCCTTCGTCATCGCCGGCGTCGCCGCGTCCGCGGCCGTACCGCTCCTCGTGCACGGCGCGTACGCGGGCCTCGCGCGCGTTCCGATCAGCGCCGTCACGCTCGTCATCCTCGCGCTGCTCGCGGCGAGCATCTGGACGCGCGGCGTGAGCGGAAAGCCGCTCAGCGCCGTCGCCTCGACCGTCTTCGGCGTGCTCTACACCGGCGTCACGTTGAGCTTCGGCTACGC
>DATMHT010000215.1:0-1935 GCA_035554795.1 Gemmatimonadaceae bacterium
GTCTGGGCGAAGGGGCGCGGCAACGGCTGGGGCGACGCCGGAGAGCTCAACTTCTACCTGAAGATCGGCCGCGACGCCGACAACTTCTACGTCTACCGCACGCCGGTGCAGGCGGGACGCGGCAAGGCGGCGTGGACGGACGTGAAGGTCCAGTTCCAGAAGTTCTTCGACCTGCGCGCGAAGCTCCAGAACGCCTTCCTCCAGGGCGGCGACCGCTACGGCTCCTGCTCCGCCGCCGACCGCGCGCTCATCGACCGGTCGGTGCCGGGCGCGACGACGGCCGACACGACGCGCCGCTACGCGGCGTGCGCCGACGGCTACATGGTGTACACGACCGACCCGAACTCGACGCCGCCGAACCTCGCCGCGGTCCAGGAGCTGTCGGCCGGCATGGTGCGCGTGGACAGCGCGGTCGGCCCGAGCCCGATCCTCAGCGCCAGCGACTCGCTCGAGCTCTGGGTGGACGACATCCGCCTCACCGACGTCGTGGACACGCCGGGCTACGCGGGGCAGTTCGGCCTCAACGTCATCGCCGGCGACGTCGCCGACCTGCGGGCGAGCGTCACGCGCAAGGACCCGAACTTCCGCCAGCTCGCCGAGCAGCCGTCGTTCGTCACCGACAACGGCATCGACCTGGCGAGCGCCGTCCATCTCGAGCGGCTGCTGCCGCAGTCGCTGGGGCTGGCGCTGCCGTTCTCGATCAGCCACTCGTCGGCGAGCAGCGATCCGTTCTTCCTCTCGCAGTCCGACCTGCGCGGCGAGGGGATCCAGGGGCTGCGCACGCCGCAGCGCTCGGCTACCTCCTACTCGCTCGGCATTCGCCGCCTGACGCCGCTGCGCAACGCCTGGCTCGGGCCGGTCGTCAACAACCTCTCGCTCACCTCGAGCTTCGCGACGGCCGACTCGCGCAGCGAGTTCCAGACGGGGAAGTCGAACAACTTCACCCTCGGCGTGGACTACAACCTGGCCGCCGAGTCGCGACTGCGCCGCCTCGGGCTGCTCGACCGCGCGATCATGCACCTGCCCGGGTTCCTCAAGGATCTCGAGGCGGTGCGCGCGCTCCGCAACACGTCGCTGCGGTGGA
Organism: Gemmatimonadaceae bacterium; assembly: GCA_035554795.1. GTDB lineage: Bacteria > Gemmatimonadota > Gemmatimonadetes > Gemmatimonadales > Gemmatimonadaceae > DATMHT01. The sequence goes on from DATMHT010000215.1 coordinate 1,085, forward strand.
CGCCGACCCAGCTCCGCCTGACGAGCAACATCGCCCGCGCCACCGACACGCGCTTCTCGTACACGAAGCCGGCCGAGTCGAGCACCGACACGGCGCGCGCCGTCCGCGGGCTCACGAACCTCTGGCGCAACGGGAGCTCGCTCGAGCTGCGCCCGTTCAACGCGATCACGGTCCACTGGGACATCGCGTCGCTGCGCGACCTGCGCGACTACCGCGACCGCCTCGGCGACACCGCGACGCGCACGATCGACGTCGCGCCGGTGGCGCAGGCCGAGCGCGACCGCTTCTTCGGCATGGACGTCGGCCTCGAGCGCGAGCGGACGATGAGCACCGCCCTCAACTTCGCGCCGGTGATCTCGAGCTGGATCCGCCCGCGCCTGGACGTCGGCACGTCGTACAGCATGCTGCGCGACCCGAACACGCGCACGCTGCTCCGCGCCAACGAGGACTCGACCGGCGCGTACCGCCTGCCGCGGCGTCTCAGCAACTCGCAGACGTTCACGGCGGCGGCGCAGGTGGATCTGGCGCGTGGCATCGGCGACTACTTCCGCGACTCGAGCCGCGTGCGCCGGCTCACCGGGGCGCTGCAGCCGGTGGACGTCACGTTCAACCGCAGCCTCCTCTCCGCGTTCGACGGCGTCCCGTTCACGCCCGGCCTCGGCTACCAGTTCGGCCTCGGCTCGGTGAGCAACTTCCTGTCGTCGAACGGTCGTCTCGCGTCGAGCGCGGGGCTCACCTCGCAGCTCGCGGTGAACAGCGCGCTCAACCTGCCGCTCGGCGCCTCGCTCAGCAACCGGTACCAGCGCACGACGACGCGCAACTGGGCGCGGCGCTTCGACAACACGCAGGGC
>DATMHT010000216.1:0-4079 GCA_035554795.1 Gemmatimonadaceae bacterium
GCGAGCATGTAGGCGATGTCGTACAGGCCCGCGTGCGTCTCGCCGTCCTCGCCCACCAGACCGGCGCGGTCCATCGCGAAGACGACCGGCAGGTGCTGGATGGCGCAATCGTGGATGATGTTGTCGTACGCGCGCTGGAGGAACGTCGAGTAGATCGCGACGACCGGCTTCACGCCGCGCGTGGCCAGGCCCGCCGCGAACGTCACCGCGTGTCCCTCGGCGATGCCGACGTCGAAGAAGCGCTCGGGGAACGCCTTCGCGACGGCGGCGGTACCGGTGCCGCTCGGCATCGCCGCGGTGACCGTCACGACCTCCTTCTTCTCCGCCGCGAGCTCGGCCAGCCCCTTGCCGAAGACCGCCGTGTAGTTCGGGTTGGCGCTGGACGCCTTGAGCTGCTTGCCGGTGGACGGATCGTGGCCGGGTGGAAGTGCGTGCCACTTCTCGCCGTGCTCGCCCGCGGGGAAGCCCTTTCCCTTCTGCGTGACGACGTGCACGAGGCGCGGCGTCTTGAGATCGCGGACCGCGGTGAACGTCTCGACGAGCGCATCGACGTCGTGGCCGTCGATGGGGCCGAAGTAGCGGAAGCCGAGCTCCTCGAACAGCACGCCAGGCGTGAGGAACGCCTTGACGCTCTCCTCCCACTTCCGCACGATCGCGCCCGCGCTGGACAGCGGACCCGGGGCGGCGTCGGCCAGCTCGCCGATCTTCGCGCGCAGGCGGTTGTAGAGCGGGTTGCGCTGGATGGAGCCGAGGTACTTGTGCATCGCGCCGACGTTCGGCGCGATGGACATCTCGTTGTCGTTCAGGACGACGATGATGTCCCGATCCGAATGGCCGGCGTTGTTCAGTCCCTCGTACGAGAGTCCGCAGGTCAGCGCTCCGTCGCCGAGGACGGCCGCCACCTTGTAGCCGTCGCCGTTCAGGTCGCGTCCGACGGCGATGCCGAGCGCGGCGGAGATCGCGGTCGCGGCGTGGCCGGCGCCGAAGGCGTCGTACTCGCTCTCGCTGCGCTTCAGGAAGCCCGAGAGTCCCCCCTCCTGGCGCAGCGTCTCCATGCGCGCCGCGCGCCCCGTCAGCAGCTTGTGCGGGTAGCCCTGATGTCCCACGTCCCACACCAGCTGGTCCACCGGGGTGTCGAGCACGTGGTGCAGCGCGACGGTGAGCTCGACGACGCCGAGCCCGGCGCCGATGTGGCCACCGGTGCGCGAGCAGAGGTCGATCAGGAACACGCGGATCTCGTCCGAGAGCGCGCGGAGCTCGGCGCGCGACAGTCCCTTGAGGTCCGACGGGGAATGAACGCGATCGAGGAGCGGGGTCGAAATGGACACGGAAGCGTCGGAGAATGGCCGCCGCGGCGGCCGGTGCGTCGTACCGGTCGGCGGCGCCGATCGGTCTTACGGAGCTTAATGCGTGAGGGGGCGGGTATGGTTCACCCCGCCCCACCGCGGCGACGGCGTCGCCTCAGGAGCGGCGCGCCACCGTGAAGCGGGCGAGGTGTTCCAGCGTCGGAGTCAACAGCCCCGCCGCGTCGAGCGCCGCGCACGCCTCGTCCACAAGACCGCTCGCCCTCGCCACGGCTCCATCTACACCGAGGAGGGTCGGATAGGTGCTCTTGTTGAGCGCGAGATCGCGCCCCGCCGTCTTCCCCAACTGGTCCGTCGTCGCCGTCACGTCGAGCACGTCGTCGGCGATCTGGAACGCCAGCCCGACCGCCGCCGCGTAGCGCTCGAACGCATGCATGGCCGTTTCGTCCGCGCCCGCCGCCAGTGCGCCGAGCGTGACAGCGGCGACGATCAGCGCTCCGGTCTTCGCGCGATGGATCCGCTCGAGCTCCTCGAGCGGCAGCGCGGAGCCCTCGCCCTCGAGGTCGAGAAGCTGGCCGCCGATCATGCCGCCAGCGCCGGCCGCGCGCATGAGCTCCCTAACAATGGCGCCGCACGCCGACGGGGGCAACTCGAGGGCGCGGCCCGCAGAGAACGCGCAGCGCGCCGCCAGCGGGACCATCGCCAGTCCGGCAGCGGTGGCCGCGCGGACGCCGAACACGCGGTGCACCGTCGGGCGACCGCGGCGCATGTCGTCGTCGTCCATGCACGGGAGGTCGTCGTGGACGAGCGAGTAGGCGTGCACGACCTCCACCGCCGCGGCGAGGTCGCTCGCGTCGCCACGGCCGCCAGCGGCGCGGTACGCCGCCAGCACCATCACGCCGCGCATCCGCTTCCCCTCGCCGACGAGGCTGTAGCGCATCGCCTCCGCCGCCGGCGAGTGCAGGTGGCCGAGGTAGCGGGCGCAGAACCCGGCGATGGCCGCGTCCACGTCGCGCCGGTCGGCGGCGATCGCGGCATCGAGGCGCGCGGCCTCGCTCGACGGCGGTGGCGCGTCGGCCACCGGCGTGCTCGTCTCAGCCACGGAGATCGGGCAGGTCGAAGGTTCCGTCGGCGCGCTCGACGAGCAGCTTCACCTGCGCATCGGCGCGGGCGAGCTCCTGCGACGCGGCCCGCAGCCGCTCGACGCCCTCCTCGAACAACGCGAGCGCACGGTCGAGATCGAGCTCGTCGCCGTCGAGCTCCGCGACGATCTCCTCGAGCCGCGCCAGCGATTCCTCGAACGTCATCGCGCCCTCGCCCGCGTGGCGCCGCGCTCGACCGCGTCGGTCGTCGCCTTCACGACGCCGTCGCGCAGCGTCAGCGAGAAGGCCATGCCCGGTGCGAAGTCCCGCGTCGAGCCCAAGGTCTCACCCTCCACGCCGCGGGCCAACCCGTAGCCGCGGGCGAGCGTGGAGAGGGGGCTGAGGGCGTCCAGCCGCGCCGCCGCCTGCTCCATCCGCGCCCGCTTGCGGTCGGCCATCGCGCGCGCGCCGAAGGCGACGTCGCGGCCGGCGCGGGCGAGCAGCCGCCGCTTGTGCTCGATCTGGCGCGAGGCAGCGGCGCCGAGCGACTCGCCGAGTGCTCGCACGTAGGCCTGGAGCTCGGCGCGAACCGGGACGACCGCTTCGGCGGCGGCCGACGGCGTCGCGGCGCGCAGGTCGGCGACGAGATCGGCGATGGTGACGTCCACCTCGTGACCGACGGCGGAGATGACCGGCACCGGGCAGGCGGCGATCGCCCGCGCGACGCGGATGTCGTTGAACGCCCAGAGATCCTCGCGCGCCCCGCCACCGCGCCCGACGATGACGACGTCGAGGTCGCCCCAGCGCGCGACACGCTCGAGCGCCGCGCACAGCTCCTCGGGCGCGCCGTCGCCCTGCACCTTCGCCGGTACCACGACCAGCTCGACCGAGGCGAAACGGCGGCGGGCGACGGAGACGATGTCGTGCAGCGCGGCCCCGTCGGGGCTCGTCACGATCGCGACGCGGCGCGGCACGCGCGGGATCGGCCGCTTGCGCTCCGGCGCGAGCAGTCCTTCGGCGTCGAGCGCGGCGCGCGTGAGCTCGAGCGCCTTGCGCCAGAGCCCGTCGCCCTGCGCCTCCATCGCGTGCACGGCGAACTGCAGGTCGCCGCGCGCCGAGTACACCGTGAGCTGTCCGAGCGCGACGACCTGCATCCCGTCGTCGGGCGGCGCCGGCATGTTGCGGCGGTCGCGCGACCAGACGACGCAGCGGATCTGGGCGCTGTCGTCGCGCAGGCAGAAGTACCAGTGGCCGTTGCGGTGCGCCTTGAAGTCGCTGATCTCGCCGCGCACCCAGAGCGGCACGAAGGCGCCCTCGAGCACGTCCTTGGCCGTGCGCGTGAGCGCGGCGATCGAGACGGCCGAGACCGGGCTGGCGCCCGGAATCGTGTCCTCGATCGCCGTCTCCTCCGTGGGCTCCGCGACGCGTGCGGCCGCGCGCCGGTCGAATCGCGTCTCGTCGGGGGCGGTCGCCGCGCGCGACGACGCCTTGCGCCGCCGCTCGCGCGCCGGCGCCGGCTCGCCATCGGTGGACGCCGACGCGGCCCGGGACAACGCCTCCGCCGGCGGGGACGCGACGACCGCCGCCGGCGCACTGCCGGCACCGGCTTCCGCCGCTGGCAGGTCGGTGAAGCCGAACAGGTCGAGCGCGGGATCGCCGCCGATGGTGCGCTGCCGCCGTGTCACGCGTCCAC
>DATMHT010000217.1:0-2946 GCA_035554795.1 Gemmatimonadaceae bacterium
GGTCTCGATGACGGACGCCGAGCGGCGCATGGCCGCCGGCAGCTGGCGCACGTCCATGGCGCCGCTGCTCGAGCGCCGCACCGGTCCGCGGAAGATCGCGCTCGAGCCGACGCTCGCTCCCGCGACGCGGTGGGAGCCGGCGTCGGTCGCCGGCGCGCCGGCCGCGCCGCGCGCCGACCGCTTCGTGCCGACGCACGGCGATCCCGGCCCGCTGCCCTCCGACGACGCGGACATCGCCTTCGCGCCGCTCACTCGCCTCTCGCGCTGGGTGGAGACGCGCACGCTCACATCGGAGCGCCTGACGCGGATCTACCTCGACCGCATCGCGCGCTTCGACCCGAAGCTGCGCTGCGTGATCACGCGCACGCCCGACGCGGCGCTCGCCGCGGCGCGCCGAGCCGACGCCGAGATCGCGGCCGGCAGGTATCGCGGCCCGCTGCACGGCATCCCCTACGGCGTGAAGGACCTGCTCGACACGGCCGGCATCGCGACCACCTGGGGCGCCGAGCCGTTCCGCGACCGCGTGCCGGACGCCGATTCCGCGGTGGTGAAGCGATTGAGCGACGCCGGCGCCGTGCTCGTCGCGAAGCTGAGCATGGGCGCGCTCGCCCTCAACGACATCTGGTTCGGCGGCCAGACGATGAACCCGTGGCTGCTCGAGGAGGGTGCGTCTGGCTCGAGCGCGGGCCCCGGCGCGGCGACGGCCGCGGGGCTCGTCGGCTTCGCGATCGGCAGCGAGACGGGCGGGAGCATCATCAGCCCGTCCATGCGCTGCGGCGTGACCGGGCTGCGCCCCACCTACGGCCGGGTGCCGCGCACCGGCGCGATGACGCTCTGCTGGTCGCTCGACAAGCTCGGGCCCATGACCCGCGGCGTCGAGGACGCGATGCTCGTGCTGCGCGCGATCTCCGGCCCCGACGCCGGCGACGCCGCGAGCGTGCCCGCGCACCTCGACTTCGACGCCGCCGCGCCGGTGAAGGGTCTTCGTGTCGGTTACGTGCCCGGGTGGATGAAGGAAGCGCCCGCGACCGACGTGGACCGCGCCGCGCTCGACGCGCTGGGCAGGCTCGGGCTCGTCGCGACGCCGGTCGCGCTTCCCGACTGGCCCTACGACTCCCTCAACCTGATCCTGTTCGCCGAGGCGGCGGCGGCGTTCGAGGAGCTGACGCTGAGCGGCCGCGCGAATCAGCTGAAGGCGCAGGTGCCGGACGCCTGGCCGAACCTCTTCCGCGAGGCGCGCTTTCTCTCCGCCGTGGACTTCGTCCAGGCCGACCGCCTGCGCCGCAAGGTGGCCGCCGAGATGGCGCGCGTCATGTCGCGGGTGGACCTGCTGCTCGTGCCGTCGCTGCGCGACGAGATGCTCGTGATCTCGAACAACACCGGACACCCGTCGCTGACGCTGCGCACGGGGTTCGTGCAGGTGTCTCAGGCGCGGAGCGACTGGGCGCCCGACCCCGCGCACCCGTTGCCGACGTTCTCGCCGCCCCGTCGCGTGCCGCACGGCGTGACGCTGATCGGGCGGCTGTTCGACGAGGGGACGATCGGGCGGGTGGGGATCGCGCTGGAGCGAGAGGCGGGCGTGGCGGGGGAGCGGCCGGCGGGATTCTAGCGACCCGCGGCGGCGGTGCCCGGCCGCGGCCGTCGTCAGGCGCCGACCGCCTCGCTCACGGCGGGAAGGACCAGCGCCCGGAACAGGTCGTTCGCCGTGCTCGCGGGGAGCGGCTCCGCGCTCTCCATCCACCAGGTGGACACGAGCAGGAACGTGGACGCCACGTGCCGGGCGAGGAGATCGCGCGGCACGCCCTGTCCGGCCGGCGGCCGTCCGTGGCTCACCGCGCGCAGCTCGTCGGCGATCAGCTCGGCCAGCACCTGCTGCAGGCGCTCGTGCACCACGGCCTGTCCCCGCGCATCCACCGTCGCCGCGCTCGCGCTCCGCATCTGGCCGATGTGCGTGAACAGCGGCAGGCTGAAGCGAAGGACCCGGTCCGCCGCGCCGGTCGATCGCGCCGGCGCGTGCGACTCACACGCACGCAGCATGTCGCGCAGCCCGCGGTCGAGCAGCTCGTCCTTGTCGCGGAAGTGCGAGTAGAAGGTGGACCGCCCGACGTTGGCGCGGGCCAGAATCTCCTTCACGACGATGGCGTCGTACGACTTCTCGTGGATCAGCGACGCGAGCGCTCCGTGAAGGAGGCCCTGCGTCCTCTGTACGCGCCGATCCTTCCCGCGGTCGCTTGGCACCTGGTTTCCTCTCCCGACTCGTTCGAAGTATCGAACACGCCGCGCCTGTTTGTCCGGAAATGCACATCTCGCGACGCGATGTCCGTCGCGCCATAAGCGCTACACCCATACTACGAGGCGACCGGTCATCGCGCTCGGCCACTCGCCACGAGAGCGGCGGCGCCGGCGGTGCACCGAACCTAACCGTGCTCGAGGGGGTGGCGACGTGACGACGACGGATGGGATGGCGGCGCCCGACACCAGGGGCCGCGTGATGCGCTCCGAGGCGCGCTACTACGACCTGCTGGCCTGGCTGCTGACGCTCGGCCGCGAGCGCGCGTTGCGCGAGCGGCTCGTCGAGCTGGCGCGGCTGAAGCCGGGCGACGCGGTGCTCGACGTCGGCTGCGGAACGGGGACGCTCGCGATCGCGGCGAGGCGGCGCGTCGGCGCGGCCGGCACCGTTCACGGGATAGATGCGTCGCCGGAGATGATCGCCCGGGCGGAGCGGAAGGCCGCGAAGGCCGGCAGCGACGTGACGTTTCGAACCGCGGTCGTCGAGGCGCTTCCCTTTCCCGACGCGCACTTCGACGTCGTCGTGAGCACGCTGATGCTGCACCATCTCCCGGGGCCGGCCCGCCGGCAGTGCGCGCGCGAGATGCGCCGGGTGCTCGCGCCGGGCGGACGCGTGCTCGCCGTGGACTTCGCGACGCCGGAGAAGAAGCGCACGGG
>DATMHT010000218.1:0-10548 GCA_035554795.1 Gemmatimonadaceae bacterium
GGCCGGATCGGTCGAGAACGAGCGTGGTGTCGAGCTGCGTCGGCGTCGTGCCGACGTCCACGACGTCGAAGCCCCGGTCCCGCAGATGCCGCGTCGCGCGGCGCGCCAGCCCGCGTGTCTTGGTGGCGTTGAGCACCTCGACGCGGATCCGGACCCCCTCGGGGGCGCGGGCGTCGCGACGGAACGGAAGTCCGCGCGAGGGCGTGGGAACCGCGGGCCCGTCGCCCGTGTCGCGCCGGTCGGCCCGGTGGCGCGCGAGCACGACGGCGAGCACGAGGAGCGCGACGACGGCGAGCGCCACGAACCAGCGGCCGAACCGCGCGTTGTCCGGCTCCTCCGGCTCGTTCAGCGGAGGGAGTTCCACAGCTCCACCGTTTCCGGGAAGAGTCGCTTCCCCTCCCGCAGCGACCATTCCAGCCGCTGCCGAACGACCTGGCCGAAGACGCCGTCGAAGTCGGCGGTGACGTGAGTGGCGAGGAAGGCGCGGTCGCCCTGCGAGAACCGGCGTCCGGGCTCGAGGTAGTCGGCCATGTAGAGCGCGCGTCCAAGCATGCCCCAGCGGGCGCTGCCGACTGTATGCCAGCGGATCGCGTCGAGCAGCTCGCCCCGGCTCTCGCCCTCGCGCGCGAGGACCACCGCCGCGGCGGGGCCATGCAGCATCTCCGCCGGCATGTGCGCGGCCGCATCGCCGAGCGCCGCGTCGCCGCGCGCGACGAGCGCGCGCAGCTCGTCGTCCGGCGCGTCCCGCAGCGCGTCGTGCAGCAGGCCGGCGTCGCGCCACGCGGCGGCGTCGGCGGCGGGCAGCACGAGCGCCGCCGCCCACTGCTCCAGGAGCGCGGTGACGCGCGCGATGTGAGCGCGGCGCTTCTCGCCGACCCGGGCCCATGCCGGCAGTGGCGCGAGCGCGGCGGCGGCCGTGTCAGTCGAGGCCACGACGCTCGTACGGCTCGAGGACGGCGTGGTTCCGCACGCTCACGCGCGACACGTAGTTCCACCCCTTGAGCTCCGACCCACGGCCGATCGTGGATTCGACGATACGGCTGTGCGGCCCGATGACGCACTCGCTGCCGACGTCGGTCGCGCCCTCGATCACGGCGCCGGGGTAGATCATCGTGTCCGTGCCGATGCGCACGTCCACGTCGATCCAGCTCGTCGCGGGGAGGAGGAAGGTGACGCCGGCGGCCTCGTGGCGGCGCACCAGCCGGTCGCGGATCGCCACCGACGCGTCGGAGAGCGAGCGGCGGTCCACGACGCGCAGCGTCTCCGCGACCTCGTTCGGCACGACGCGGGCGGCGCCGTGCGGATGGCGCGGATCGGACGCGGACGCGAGCGCCGGTCCCTCGCCGGCGACGGCGACGTGTGGCTCGTGGTCTCCGCCGGGCGTCGTCAGCGACGCGACTCCGGCCTCGCCGGCCCGCAGCAGGCGCGCGACCGTGGAAGCAGTGATCAGCGCGGCCGCGCCGTCCACGAGCACGGTGAGTCCGGGCGAGGTGACGGCGGCGCGCAGCGCGCGCGCCTCCTCGCCGGCCGGCACCTCGACGTAGCGCACGAGCGGCTGCTCGGGACCGATGGACACGGCGGTGCCGGCGCGGTGCAGCACGAGCACGGCGTCCGGCTGCGGCGTCGTGTCGAGCAGCGCGCGGACGACGTGCCAGACGATCGGACGTCCGGCGAGCGGGTGCTGGTAGGCGCTGACGCGCGACCGGAACTGCTCGTGGATCTCGAGCGCGGAGACGACCGCCTTCCAGCGGATCGCCCTGGGGTCGGCGCTCATGCGTCGCCGAGCACCGCGTTGTCGAGCAGCCGCGTCGACCCCACGCGCGCGGCGAGCAGGGCGACGGAGTCGCGCTCGGCGACCGCGACCGGCTCGAGCGTCGTCGGATGGACGAGGGCGAGATAATCCACGCGCACGTCGCGCTCGGCGTCGAGCACGCCGCGGCCGACGGCGACGAGCGCGTCACCCGAGCGCTCCCCCGCCGCGAAGGCGATCCCGATCGCGCGCAGCGCCCGCGACAGCGCGAGCGCGCGGCGCCGCTCGTCGGGCGACAGGTACACGTTGCGACTCGACATGGCGAGGCCGTCGGCCTCGCGCACGATCGGCGCGACGACGATCTCGACGGGCACGTCGAGGTCGCGCACCATCGCCTTCACGAGCGCCGCCTGCTGGAAGTCCTTCTGGCCGAAGATGGCGACGTCGGGCTGGACGACGTTGAAGAGCTTGGCGACGACCGTCAGCATCCCGGCGAAGTGGCCGGGCCGGATCTCCCCCTCCCACCGGCGGTCGAGTCCCGTGGCGGTGATCGAGACGACGCGGTTGGCCACGTACATCTCCTCCACCGACGGCGTGAAGAGGAGGTCCACGCCGCGCGACGCGGCCTTGGCGGCGTCGCCCTCCGGGTCGCGCGGGTAGCGCGTGAGATCCTCGCTCGGCGCGAACTGGAGCGGGTTGACGAAGATGCTCATCACGACGAAGTCGGATGCGCGCCGCGCCGCGTCCACGAGCTTGAGGTGGCCTTCGTGGAGGAAGCCCATCGTCGGCACGAAGCCGACGCGCGCGCCGGCGCGGCGCGCCTCGGCGATCGCGCGCCGCACGTCGGCGACGGTGGTCACGGTGCGCATCGCCGGCGCGACGACGGCGTCAGAAGCTGTGATCGGCATCGGGATAGCTGCCGTCGCGCACCTCGGTCGCGAAGCGCCGCACCGCGCCGCGCACGTCGTCCGCCATCGAGCCGTAGCGCTTGAGGAACTTCGGCGCGAACTGGTCGTTGAGGCCGAGCAGGTCCGGAAGGACGAGCACCTGTCCGCTGCACCCCGCCCCGGCGCCGATGCCGATGGTGGGAATGGTGAGCGCCTCGGTCACCCGCGCCGCCAGCTCGGCGGGCACCAGCTCGAGCACGACCGAGAACGCGCCCGCGTCCTCGAGCCGGCGGGCCTCGTCGAGCACGCGCGCGGCGGCGTTCTCGTCGCGCCCCTGCACGCGATAGCCACCGAGCGTGTGCACGGACTGGGGCGTGAAGCCGACGTGCCCCATGACCGGCACGCCCAGCCGGACCACCGCGCGCACCACCGCCGCGATCCCGTCGTCGCCGCCCTCGACCTTCACCGCCTGCGCGCCGCTCTCCTGCACCGCACGCCCGCAGTTCCGCACCGCGTCCTCGACCGACACCTGGTAGGTGAGGAAGGGCATGTCCACGATCACGAGCGCCTTGGGCGCGCCGCGGCGCACCATCGTCGCGTGGTAGATCATCTGGTCGAGCGTGACGCCGATCGTCGAGTCCAGCCCGGCGACGACGTTGCCGAGCGAGTCGCCGACGAGAATCGCGTCGACCCCGGCTTCGTCCACCAGGCGCCCGAAGAGCGCGTCGTACGCCGTGACGACGACGAGCTTCTCGCCGCGCGCCCGCCGCTGCGCGAAGTCGCGCACCGTCGTGCGGCGCCCTTCGGTGGGCGAGCTCATCGCGCCACTTCCTTCGCCGAGGCGGCCTGCACTGCCGCGCGCGCCTGCGCGAGCTCGCGCCGCCAGAAGTCGCGGTGCGGGAGCTCGGGGTGTGGAACGGTCAGTCGCTCGTCGGTCACGGTGCGGGTCTCGTAGCGGACGATGTCGAGGTCGAGGGTGCGCGGACCCCACCGGGCGTCGCGAACGCGGCCGTGCTCGGCCTCGATGCGCTGCAGGTGGTCGAGCAGCGCGTGCGGCGTGAGTGCCGTCTCCAGCGCGACGATCTGATTGAGGAACGGTCCCTGCGCGACCGGCCCGATCGGCGCGGTCTCCTCCACGTCCGACGCGGCCACGAGCCGGGTTCGTGGCAGCGACGCGAGCGCGGCGCGCGCCGCCGCGAGGTACGCAGCCCGGTCGCCGACGTTCGAGCCGAGCGCCACGTAGGCGACGTCCGTCTCCCACTCCGCGTTGCGCGACACGTCAGTCCTCCGCCGCCCCGTCGCGCTCGACGACGACTTCGGCGTAGGCGAGCGGCCCGGCCAGCGCGACGTGCGGCTTCCGCACCGCGACGCGGGCGCTCGAGACGCGCGGCCGGGCGAGGGCCCCGCTGACGATCGTCTCGGCGACGTCCTCGAGGTAGCTCACGTGCCCGCCGCCGAGCGCGCCGGCCGCGAGCTCGTACAGGTCGCGGTAGTCGAGGACGCCGGCCTCCGGCGACGCGGGCCGTAGACGCACGGTCAGATCCACCTCCACCGGCTGCGAGTGCTCGCGCTCGTGGGGGAGGACGCCGATTCGCGCGTGGAAGCGCATCGCGTGGAGCGTGATCTCGGTGCGGGAGGTCGGCACGGCGGGAAGGTAAGCGGTGCCCCGGGTGGCGGCTAGCTACCGGCGCCCGGCGCTCGGCCCTTGTTAGACAGGATGAACAGGATGAACGGGATGAATGGCACACCCTCATCCTGTCCATCCTGTCCATCCTGTCTGACGCCGAGTGCCGAGCGCCGAGAGCCGCTCCTAGCTCACGCTCGTGATCCGGCGCGTCAGGTCGCCGAGGTAGACCGCGACGCTGCGCAGCTCGTGCGTCGCGCCCTCGAGCTCGCGGAGCGAGTTCGCCTGCTCCAGCGCGGTGGTCGTGACGTGCGCGGCGCCGGCGCGGTTGCGCGACGAGATGTCGGCGATGCGCGAGACGCGCTCGCGCAGGCGGGCGAACTCCGATTCCTGCTCGCGCGAGACGAGCGCGATGCGCTCGGCCCGGGTGAAGCTCGCCGCCGTGCTCTCGACGATGAGGTCGAGCGCCCCGAGCGCGGCCTCGGAGAGCGACTCGACGTCGCCGACCATTCCCTGCCCTCGCTCCATCTGGAGGGCGACTCGGCGCATCTGCGTGTCAAAGCCGGCCACGATCTCGGCGGCGTCGGTCGCGGCGCGGGCACTCTGCTCGGCGAGCTTGCGCACCTCGTCGGCGACCACGGCGAAGCCGCGCCCCTGGTCGCCCGCGCGCGCCGCCTCGATCGCCGCGTTGAGCGCCAGCAGGTTGGTCTGCTCGGCGATCTCGCGGATCACGGTGATGAACTCGGTCACGCGCCGCGTCGAGCGGGCGAGGTCGCCGATCTCCTGCGCGCTCTCGGCGACGAACCCCTTCGCGCCGACGAGGCGCTCGATCGCGACCGAGATCGTGCCGCGGTGCTCGGTCGCGATCTCGGTCGCGCGGCGAATCGCCGTCGCGGCGTCGCCGCCGTCGCGCGCCACGCCGGCCGTGGCCTCGTGCATCTCCAGCGTGACCTCGAGGCTGCGCCCGACCTGCTCGCTCTCCTCCGAGATGCCGCGGCTGATGTCGGCGATCGTGCGCGCCACCGCCTCGCCGCCACCGCGGAGCTGCCGCGCCGATTCGTTGAGCGTGTCCAGCTGTTGGCTCACCCGCGCGACCGCGTCGAGCAGCGGCTGGCGCAGCTCGTGGATGTGGATCGTGGTCGCGAGCTGATTGGCGAAGCGGCGGAGGAGCATGACCTCCTTGTCGCCGTACGTGCCGCGCTTGTGGTGCTCGAGCTCCACGAGTCCGACGCCGCGGTCGCCGAAGCGGAGTGGCAGAATCGCGCAGCTCGTCACGTCCGCCGGCGCGTCGGCGCCGCGCGGGTCGCGCCGGAGGTCGGCGACGGCGACCGGCTCGCCCGTCTCGAGTGCCGACCGGCGCAGCCGGGCGCCGTGCGCCACCGCCGGCCGCGGCATATCGAGGAGTCCCTCGCCGGAGACGTACGCGAGCGCGAGCCCGCCGCCGTCCACGACGCGGTAGATGCGCAAGGCGCTCCAGTCCACGAGCCGGTGCGCCAGCCGCTCGATGCGCCGGAACCCGTCCTCCAGCGAGACGTCCGACGAGACGACCTGTTCCATCGCGTGGATCTTGTTCATCTCCTCCGCCGCGATGGACTCCTCGAGGATGCGGCGCAGCAGCAGTCCCGCGAACGCGAGCACGAGCGCGACGACGCCGAACGCGAGCCAGCCGACTGCCGCGATCGTCAGCACTGCGACCGCCACGCCCGCCGTGCCGATGCCGAACGTCAGCACCTCGTAGCGGAGGATCACCGCCTTCTCCTCCGGCAGCAGCTTGTCGCGCCAGAGCAGCGAGAAGTAGAGCAGCGCGCGGCTCAGGACGAAGTAGCCGAAGACGAAGAGCGCGGCCGCCGGCATCGCCTCGGCGTCGAGCGCGACCGCGCCGGTGGCGGTCATCGCCAGCGCGTAGAAGCCGTACGCGGCGACGAGTGCCAGCGCCTCGCGGCCGGCGTTGATCCACGCGAACTCGAGCGTCTTGCGCAGCGCGAGCCAGTCGGCGACGAGGACGCCGCCGTACAGCGCCAGCACGGTCGCGGGCGCCCCGACGACGAACGAGCCGCCGAGCGCGACGACACCGAGCAGATTGAGCGCCGAGTACTTCGTGAGCGGGATCTGGAAGACCCGCAGCCCGAGCGTCGCCGCGAACAGCGCCGCGAGCGCCAGCGGGTGCGCGCCCAGCGCGCCGTCCGCGAAGAGGCTGCGGAGCACGAGCGCGCCGCCGATCGCCCCGATCGCGCGGGTGTAGTGCTTCAGGAAGCGCTGCACGGCGTTCCGGGGTGCGCTCGCGTGCCGCGAATCAGCCCGCGTCGAGCGCGGCGCGGATGTCCCGCGCGAGCCCCGCCGCCGCGGCAACGCTCTCCCCCGCGGCGCGCACGATCGCGCTCCCGACCACGACGCCGTCGGCGAGCGCTCCTACGGTGACCGCCTGCTCCGGGCGGGCGATCCCGAAACCGACGCAGATCGGCAGCGTCGTCGCCGAGCGCAGCGTCTCGACCGTGCGCGGAAGCTCGGGCGGCAGGTCGGCGCGCTCGCCCGTCACGCCGAGGCGGCTGATGAGGTAGACGAAGCCGCGACCGTGACGGCCGATCTCCGCCATGCGCTCTGGCGGCGTCGTCGGTGCGACGAGACGGACGAAGTCGAGCGGCCCGCCGCCGAGCCAGCTCTCCCGCTCCGGGTCCGCGCCGACGGGCAGGTCGGTGACGAGCACACCGTCGCAGCCGGCGCGCGCCGCCTGCTCGAGCGCCGCCGGCCCGCCGCGCAGCAGCGGGTTCAGGTAGCTGAAGAGGACGACCGGGATCTCGAGCGCGGCGCGCTCGACCAGCTCGAGCGTGCGCGTCAGGTTCACGCCGTGCTCCAGGGCGCGCTGGGAGCTCGCCTGGATCACCGGCCCGTCCGCCATCGGATCGGAGAACGGGACGCCCACCTCGAGCACGTCCGCGCCGGCGTCCTGCAGCGCGAGCATGAGGTCGAGCGAGCGCGTCGGGTCGGGGTGGCCGGCCGTCAGATAGCAGACGAGCGCGCGCCGGTCCGCGGCCTTGAGCGCCGCGAAGCGCCGGGCCATCGCGCCGGCGGCGTGCGGGCCGCGAGCGCGCGCGTCGGTCGCGCGCGGGTCGGCGGGGTGCTCAGACGAAGTAGTCGCCGATCCGGATGCCATAGCGGTCTGGATTCTCCGTCTTGATGATCGTCCGCGTGTACTGCCCCGTCTCCGGGTTGCGGTCGGACAGGTCGATGAGATGGCCCGGGTGCAGCAGGTTGCCCAGCGCATCGCTGACGACGCGGACGATCGGGCGCGAGATCATCTCCGGCGACGGATTCGCGCCGTGGACGATGCCGAGCTCGAAGGTGTCGAGCAGCACCAGCGTGCCGACCGGATAGAGACCCGTCAGGTTGATGAACGCCTTGACGACGACCGGGTCCATGCCGCGGCGCGGGTTGTCGCGCATCTCCTGGAGCACCGCCGCCGGCGACATCGGCTCGGCCTGGTACGCCCGCCGCGACGTCGCGGCGTCGAAGCCGTCGGCCACCGCGACGATCTTGCTGAAGATGCTCATCGTGCGCGGCCGCACGTTGCGCGGGTAGCCGCTCAGATCCGCCTTCATGTGGTGCTCGTAGGCGACCACCATCGAGCGATAGGGCAGCTCCTGCTGGCCGCGCACGGTGAACAGCGCGAGAACGCCGAGCCACGGGTGCGACGCGATCATGCGCCACTCGTCGTCGCTCAGCTCCGCGCTCTTGTTCAGCACCTCGACGGGGACGCGCGACTTGCCGATGTCGTGGAACAGCGCCGCCAAGCCAAGGTCGTAGAGCTGGAGCTTGGAGAGGCCGAGGCGCCGGCCGAGGGCGACCGAGAAGATGCAGACGTTGACGCTGTGCGTGAACGTGTACTCGTCGTAGTCGCGGATCGTAGTGAGGCCGACGAGCGACGTCTCCTCGTTGAGGATCTGGTCCACGATGCCCTGCACGACGCGCTTGATCTTCTTGAGGTTCGGCGCGCGCCCCATGCGGACGGAGTTGATCACGTCCTTCGTGACCGCGACCGACTGCGCGTAGGTGCGCTTGGCCGCCTCCTTCGCCTTCTCGCGGAACTCGATATCGTCGTCGGCGTCGCTGACCGGGCCGAGCTCGAAGGCCGCGACGTTCGCCTGCGCCAGCTTGCCGAGCAGGTCCTCGAGGCGGACGCCCGCTTCCTCGCGCGCCGGCGCCTGAAGCAGCGACAGCAGCACGAGCCAGTCGCGCGCCGTCGCGCCCGCCGCCACGCGGACGACGCCGACGCCGGCGCCGCGGCAGAGCGAGAGCAGGTAGCTGAAGCTCGCGTAGTTGTCGAGGTCGAGGCGCAGCCGCGTCGAGTTGAGGAAGATGAACTCGCCCGACACCCTGAATTCGAGGTCGTGCTCGTGGGCGATGATCTCCTGTGCGATCGTCGCGAGATCCTCGAGCGCCTTCTGCACCGCCGCGTTCTCGACCGGGTACAGCTTGATCGACCGCAGCGCGCCGTAGAGCGTGTAGATGAACGGCCGGCCGCGGCGTCGGATGTACGCGTCGCCGCCGCGCTCCTCGCCGTCGCCGACTACGGGCACGCCGCCCGTCGGAGAGCTCCGTCCGAGCGTCGTCGTCACGCCGTCCCTCCGCGCAGCGCCTTGTTGACCGCGTTGCGCACCACGACGTCCTTGTCGGCGGCCGCCTTCTGCAGCGACGCGGTCGCGGCGGCCGACCGGATCCGGCCAAGCGCCATTGCCGCGCAAGCGCGCAGCTCGCCGTCCTCGCGCTTGCCGAGGAAGCCGCGCGCGTGCAGGATCGCGTCGAGCACGGGGACGCCGCCCTCCCCGCACAGCGCGCCATAGGCCTCGAAGAAGGCGACCTTCTCGGTCAGGTCGGCGTCGCGCACCGTGCGTCCCTTCACCGCCGCCTCGATGCGCGGGAGGCCCTGCCGGTGCATGCGCTGCGCGAGCAGCCGCGCGGTCGCGACGCGGACGTCGCGATCCGGGTCCTCCACCGCGCGCTCGAGCCATTGCATCGCGCCGGGCGTCCCGATCTCGCCGAGGGCGAGCGCCGCCGAGAGACGGAGACCGGCGTCGCCCTCGGCCAGCACCTTGGAGAGCGGCGCGACGGCGGCCGGGCTCTTGAGGGCGCCGGCACGACGGATCGCCTCGGCGGCAACCGCGCGGTCGGAGACGCCGATGAGTCGCACCAGCTCGGCCGTGTTCGACGCCGCGAGCCGCGCCGCCGCCGCCTCGAGCAGCGCCCGCACGCGGGCGTTCTGCGTCCGGCCGATCCAGGCCAGCACGGTGCCGAGCGCCGCCGGCCGCAGCTGGTCGAACAGCTCGCCGAGCGCGTCCTGCGGCGGCAGCTCGGCCGCCTCCTCGAGCGTCTGCAGCAGCTGGCCGAGCGCCGAGGGCTGGCTGAGGCGCTCGGGCAGCGAGAGCAGCCGCGCCTTCGTCGCCGCGTCGAGCTCCGGCGCGCGCTCCGCGGTAACCCCGACCTCGCGCAGCATGAACGCCACCGTCCGCAGCTGCCCCGAGGAGAGCAGTGTCACGATTAACGACTCGAGCGTGCCGGCGATCTCCTCGCGCACCGCGGACGCGCGCTGCTGCTCGAAGATGTCGAGTAGCACGGTGAGCACGTTTCGGCGCAGGTCCGAGGCGTACTCCTTGTCCACCTCGGTGCGCAGGTACTCGATCTCGGTCTCGTCGAGGAAGTAGAGCGTGCTGTCGAAGTCGTCGATGTTGACGATGCCCGCACGCTCGGGCTGCTCCTCCTCTTCCTCGGCCGGGGGCGGGACGCGCTGCGGACGCTCCTCGGAGGCGACGCTGTCCACCGGCGCGACGTTGTCGACCGCCAGGTCCACGTACTGATAGCGCAGCGAGCCGAAGTCCTGCTCCCACAGCATCGTGAGCAGGTCGTCCTCGTCGGGCTGGGCGACGCGGGCACGACGCAGCAGGTCGAGCAGCGCGACCAGCTCGTCCTGCTCGAAGCCGCGCAGGAAGCGCAGCTCGCGGATGCCGTCCTTGAACAGCAGCCATGGGAGGCTGTCCGCCGCCTTTTCGGTCTCCGACTGAACGACCGCTCCTTCCCAGATCAGCTCCGTCTCGGTCACGGAGAGCACGAACTCGTCCACGTGCGCCCAGATCGCGGCGAAGGCGGCACGGGCGGTGTCCACCGCCTTCAGGTAGATCGGGTTGTTGTGGAGGTAGAGCTGATGGGCGCGCGCCGCGCGGCCGAAGGCGCGCAGCATCTCCTCGACGAGCGCCTTCGGGAATGGCGGCGTGTGGGACGCGTCGCCCGCTCCGCGC
>DATMHT010000219.1:0-5848 GCA_035554795.1 Gemmatimonadaceae bacterium
CGTCGGCCTGATCCCGGCGGCGTGGAACTTCCGCAAGAGCTACGCGAAGGTCAACGACCTGCTGAAGAAGGTCTACGGCGACGTCAACCCGATCATGCGGCACGCGAGCACGATCGCGGACAACGTGAACTACGTCACGACCTCCATCCGCGTGGACATCCAGCAGGTCAACCAGACGATCGCGACGGCGAACGAGCGGCTGCAGGAAGCGGTGCGGCTCACCGAGCGGCGCGTGCAGGAGTTCAACGCGCTGCTCGACGTCGTGCAGCGGGAGGCGGAGAGCACGTTCGTGGCGACGGCGGCGACGCTGCGCGGCGTGCGCGAAGGCGCGGCGACGTTCCGCGACGAGGCGCTCGGCGTCGCGCCGCGCCGCGGCGGTGCGTACCGGCGTTCGGCGTTCCACGACGGGCTCGCCGAGGAGCTGGCCGAGCTGCGCGAGGAGGCCGCCGCCGAGACCGAGCGCTACGCCGAGGCGCAGGCGGCGCTGGAGGCGGCGCGCGAGGGAGACCTCGACCACGAGGTGTTCGGCGCGGCGCTCGACGAGGCGTTCGACGAGGACGACATGGGCGACCGCGTCGAGGGCGATCTGGAGGACGAGGAGCTCTACGACGCCCGCGCGGCCGGCGGGGCCGGCGCCGCGGACGCATTCGACAACGCAGACGACACCAGGGGGTCGAGCGATGGCTACAGGAGAGGAGTCCCGCCCGTCGGCGGGCCAGGCGCGGAGCGGCCGCGAGTCCGGGCGCGAGGGCACCGCGGGCCGGGAGGGCGCGCGGCGCCGCGGGATGCGGAACGTGGAGACGCCTGACGAGCAGCTCGATCTACTGACGGCGGCGCTCCTCGGCGCGGCCATCGGCGCGGCCGCCGGCTTCGTCCTCCGGCCGCGTCCCAAGCGCAGCCGCCTCGTACGCGCGGTCGAGCGGGCCGAGCGCGTCAGCCGCGACGCCGGGAAGTCGGCCGGCCGCTTCCGCAAGACCGTCGGCCGCCAGACCGCCGACGGCGCCGAGTGGGTGCGCGATCACCTCTCGCCGAACGACGCCCGCGAAGAGCTGAGCCGCTACATGGGCGAGGCGCGCGAGCGCATCAGCGACGCGGTCGAGGAGGAGCTGCGAGACCTCCGCCGCGCGATCCGGCGGCAGCGACGCAAGCTGGGAGTCTAGCGTCGTGGTTGCGCACGAGGCGGAGCGGCAGCCCTGCCGCCCGCTTCGGCCGAGTCTGGTCCGCAGTCAGCCGGAACGCTGGCGAGCCCGCGCGCGCGTCGTGATGCGCGTCGCCGCGCGCGTCGCTCCCTGCGTGCTCGGGGCGCTCGTGCTGATCGCCCTGCTGCCGAGGGCGGCGTTCGCGTGGACCCCGGGGACGCACATCTTCCTCGGGGAGGCGGTGATGCGCTCCCTGGAGTGGCTGCCGGTGTCGGTCGCCGAGCTGCTGCGCGCCTTCCCGTACGATTTTCTCTACGGCTCCATCGCCGCCGACACGAGCATCGCCAAGAAGTACGTCCCCGCGGGGCGGCACTGTCACTCGTGGAACGTCGGCTACGAAATCTACGACGGCGCGCGCGACGAGCCGCTCCGCGCGTTCGCGTTAGGCTATCTGGCGCATCTCGCGGCCGACGCGGTCGCCCACAACTACTTCGTGCCGCGCCAGCTCGCGGTCACGTCGAGCACCGCGGCGCTTGGCCACAGCTACTGGGAGAGCCGCTACGAGACGCATCTCGGCGAGCGCTTCGCCCGGCGGGCGAAGGAGGTCATCCTCCTCGACCACTCGCGCTCCGACGAGCATCTCGACCGCATCCTGAGCCCGACGATCTTCAGCACGAACACCAACCGCCGCATCTTCCGCGGCATGGTGTACGTGACCGACACCGAGTCGTGGCAGCGGATCTTCCAGGTGGTCAAGGAGAACAGCCGCTGGGACCTGCCCGACCGCGACGTCGGCGACTACGCCGCGCGGTCGTTCGACTTCATCCTCGACCTGCTCAACCGGATGGACCGCTCGGAGCCGTACCTGCTCGACCCGAGCGGCGACGAGCCGCTCCGCCTGGC
This sequence comes from Gemmatimonadaceae bacterium, assembly GCA_035554795.1. Classification (GTDB taxonomy): domain Bacteria; phylum Gemmatimonadota; class Gemmatimonadetes; order Gemmatimonadales; family Gemmatimonadaceae; genus DATMHT01. Next base: position 2,043 of record DATMHT010000219.1, read on the forward strand.
GAAGCAGATCCGGCGGTCGGCGCTCCGCGGTGGCGGCGAGACGCAGCTCATCGAAGACGCCGAGCGCCACTTCGGGATGCCGGCGTCGCGGCTCGACTTCGCGGCGCGCCTACCCGAGCCGGTCTACGCGCCGCCGCCGCCCGCCGCCCGCGCCGCCAACAGCTGATTGACGCGCTTCGGGTCGGCGCGCCCCTTCGACTTCTTCATCACGAAGCCGACGAGCACGCCCTGAAGCTTCTTCTCGCCGGCGGCGTAGCGGCGCGCCTCCTCGGGGTGCTCGGCCCACACCTCGTCGATCCAGCCGACGAGCGCGTCGTCCTCGCCCACCTGGAGCAGCCCCTCACGCTCGGCGATCTGCTCCGGACGGTCGCCCGTGCGCGCCATCTCCTTGAAGATCGCCTTCGCGGCGGTGCTGCTGACGTTGCCCGCGCGCACCATCCCGATCAGCGCCGCCAGGTCGGCGGGCCGAACGCGGAAGCGATCGAGGTCCTCGCCGGTCGCGTTGAGCGTGGCGGAGAGCTCGCCCATCACCCAGTTCGCGGCCGCCTTCGGATCGCCGCTCGCGCGCGCGACGTTCTCGAAGTACTCGGCCATGCGCGGGCTCGACGTCAGCAGCTCGACGTCGTACGGCGCGAGACCGTACTCCTTCGTGAAGCGGTCGCGCCGCGCCGCCGGCATCTCCGGGAGCGACGCCTTCACCTTGTCGCACCACTCGGGCTTCAGGACGAGCGGCGGCAGGTCGGGCTCGGGGAAATAGCGGTAGTCGTGGCTCCCCTCCTTCGACCGCGCCGGACGCACCTCGCCGCGCGCGCCGTCCCAGAGCATCGTCTGCTGCTCGACCGTGCCGCCGGCCTCGAGCACCGCGCACTGCCGCGCGAACTCCGCCTCGAGCGCGCGCTCCACGCCCGAGAACGAGTTCATGTTCTTGACCTCGGTCTTCGTCCCGAGCTTCGTCTCGCCGCGGAGCCGGGCGCTGACGTTCGCGTCCACGCGGAGGCTTCCCTCCTCCATGCTGACGTCGCTGACGCCCGTGTACTCGAGGATCTGCTTCAGCGTGCGGAGGTACGCACCCGCTTCGGCGGAGGAGCGCATGTCCGGCTCGCTGACGATCTCGATCAGCGGCACGCCCGCGCGATTCAGGTCCACGGCCGTCGCGCCGGAATAGCGGTCGTGGACCGACTTGCCGGCGTCTTCCTCCATGTGCACGCGCGTGATCCCGACGCAGAGGTCCGCCCCTTCCTTCGTCTTGCCGATCGCCAGCGCGCCATGCTCCGCGAGCGGCTGGTCGTACTGCGAGATCTGGTAGCCCTTGGGGAGGTCGGGATAGAAGTAGTTCTTGCGCGCGAAGATCGAGATGCGGTTCACCTTGCAGTCGAGCGCGAGCGCGGCACGCGTCGCCAGCTCCACCGCCCGGTAGTTGAGCACCGGCAGCGCGCCCGGCAGGGCGAGGCACACCGGGCAGGTGTTGACGTTCGGCGCCGCGCCGAAGTCGGTCGGGCAGTTGCAGAACGCCTTCGTGCGGGTCTTGAGCTGCACGTGGACCTCGAGGCCCACGACCATCTCGTACTTCTCGCGCGCGGCGTCGGCGGCGGCGGTGCCGCGGGTGCTCGTCGCGGTCATGCGGTCGCCTCCGCGCCGAGGGCGCGCTCGAGGGCGTAGGCGGCGCGGAACATGTCGAACTCGCGGAAGTGCGGCGCGAGCAGCTGGCCGCCCACCGGCAGCCCGTCCACGGCGCCGATCGGCTGCGACATCGCCGGCACGCCGGCGAGGTTCGCGGTCGCGGTGAAGATGTCGCTCAGATACATCTCGTACGGATCGCTCTTGGCGCCGAGCGGGAACGCCGTCGTCGGCGTCGTCGGCGTGAACAGCACGTGGACGCCGGCGGCGAACACCGACGAGAAGTCGTCGGCGATGAGCGCGCGCACCTGCTGCGCCTTCTTGTAGTACGCGTCGTAGTAGCCCGCCGAGAGCACGTACGTGCCGAGCAGGATGCGGCGCGTGACCTCCTTGCCGAAGCCGCGGCTCCGCGTCGCCTCGTACATGGCGCGCAGGCCCTCGCCCTCGACGCGCAGCCCGTAGCGCACGCCGTCGAAGCGCGCGAGGTTGGACGACGCCTCGGCCGGCGCGACGATGTAGTAGACCGGGATCGCGAGGTCGGTGTGCGGGAGCGAGACGTCGCGCACCTCGGCGCCGAGCGCACGGAAGCGGTCGAGCGCGCGGTCGCAGAGCGCGGCGATGCGCGGGTCGAGCGACGGCGGGAAGTACTCCTTCGGCCGACCGACGACGAGCCCGTTCAGCGGCTTCTCGCGCGTCGCCGTGTGCAGCGGGGTCGCGAGCGCGGCGGCGTCGCGCGGCGCGTCGGCGGCACCGCCATCGGCGCGCGCGGCGTCGCGATAGCGCGGGACCGGCAGGTCGGCGCTGGTCGCGTCGAGCGGGTCGCGTCCGGCGATCACCTCCATCGCCAGAGCCGCGTCGTCCACCGAGCGCCCGAACACGCCGATCTGGTCGAGCGACGACGCGAAGGCGACGAGACCGTAGCGGCTGACGCGGCCGTAGGTGGGCTTCACGCCGACGATGCCGCAGAAGGCCGCCGGCTGGCGCACCGAGCCGCCCGTCTCGGAACCCAGCGCGATGCGGGTCAGTCCGGCGGCGACCGCGGCCGCCGAGCCGCCGGAGGAGCCGCCCGGCACGCGCGTCGGGTCGAGCGGGTTGAGTGTGGGGCCAAAGGCGCTGTTCTCAGTGGACGAGCCCATCGCGAACTCGTCCATGTTCGTCTTGCAGACGACGACGGCGCCGGCGGCGCGCAGCCGCGAGATCGCCGTCGCCTCGTACGGGCTCACGTAGCCCTCGAGGATGTGCGAGGCGCACGACGTCGGCAGCGTCAGCGTGGCGATGTTGTCCTTGACCGCGAGCGGCACGCCGACGAGGGCGAGATCGCTCGCCCGCTCGGCGGTGGTGCCGACGCCGGGCGAGAGCCGCTTCGGCAATGCATCCGCGTCGCGCAGCGAGGCCGCCTCGTCGGCGTGGAGAACGATGTTGAGTCCGTCCTCCCCTGCCCTCACCGCCGCCGCGCGCCGGAACGACGCGCGCACCGGCTCGCTCGCCGGTGCCTCGTTGGCGGCGATCGCGTCGCGCAGCGCCGCGGCCGGCATGTCCAGCAGACGCGCGTCGCTCACTCGAGATCCTCCGTGCCGGAGTCCTCGTCGTCCACCGACGACGCACCGAGGGCGGTATGCGTGGCGAGCCGCGGGACGAGCAGGAAGCCGTCGCGCACGGCCGGCGCGAAGGCATCGCGCGACCGCGCGAGCGGGAGCTGCGGGCCGGCGTCCTCGCGCAGCGGCATGGCCAGCGAGCCGACGCCGACGGTGGCGTCGACCGACTTCGTGTCCACCTTCTCGAGCACCGCCATGTGCTCGAGAATGTGGTTCAGCTCGCCGACGAGCGACGGGAGCCGCTCGTCGGCGACGCCGAGCCGCGCCAGGCCGGCGATGTGTCGCACGTCCTGCTCCGTGACCGCCACGCTAGTCGTCCCCCCGTTCGAGTTTCGCCTGCCCGACGACGAGCGTCTTGCGCCCCACGCTCTCGTCGTCGAAGTCGATGCGCACCTTGGCCGAAGGCCCGCTGCCCGAGATCTCGGCGATGGAGCCCGAGCCGAACATGCGGTGCTTGACGCGCGCGCCGATCGCGTACATCGGCGCGTCCTGCGACTCCTCGGCCGGATCGGGCTCGCGCGACACCGGGATGCCCGGCCGTCGCGCCGACGGCGACGGCGTCTTCGACCAGTCCGCCGACGACTTGCCCCAGCC
>DATMHT010000220.1:0-2666 GCA_035554795.1 Gemmatimonadaceae bacterium
CGGCGCCGAGTTCACCGCATCGGTGAGCGAGGGACTCGAGCGAGCCGGCTGGGTCTACCGCAACGTGACGACGGGCGAGCGGCGCGTCATCTTCATCCCGACCGGCGGACGCACGCCGTGCGACTCCTACACCTTCGTCGAACCGCCGACGTACGAGCCCATCGGGGAGGAGCCGGGATGGGTCGGCGAGACACCGTGGCACACCCACCCGGTCAACAGCGGCGCCTTCGTACCGGCGTCCTGCGGCCGGGAACCGAACGCGCGGGCCCGCGCCGGCCCGAGTCCGGAGGACAGAGCGGCGATCGGGGCGATCGCGGTCACACACCCAGCGGCCCGGATCCTCATCGTCGACAGGACGCTGTACCACGTCGTGCAACGGGACGGCAGGTCGCAGCCCCACGCGCGGAACCCCAGGGACTGCAAGTGGTAAGCGGAAATGCGGTACGGCCGGATCACCCCAGCGCCGGAGCGAACATGCAGATCGTCCGACTCGCCGCCATGGCGGCATTCGTACTCGCGGGCAGCGCTTTCGGAGCTCCGCGCGCGGCCGCGCAGCAGCAGAGCACGGCCTGCCGCGGACCGGATTCGACGAGCGCGGACATCATCCAGGAGGTCGTCTACTACACCGCGGCGACCGACTCCACGGTCAGGGCGACGCGAGACAGCCTGCGGCTGCCGCTCGCCCAGGCGTGGCAGGTCGTCCTCGTCACGGACAGGAGCGTCTGCGCGAAGGCGGCGTCCGCGTACGCGCGCAACGTCACCGGCCCCGCGTCGCGGCTCTCCGGCCGGGTGTACGTGGTCAAGGCGGGCACGATGAAGTACGTCGTCGTCGACCCGACCTACTACTACAGCGACGCCGCGCCGAACGTCCGACTGACGATGGTGCTCGACTCCAAATACAAGCTGTTGAGCCTGTTCTAGGAGCGCCCGCCTCGCGGCGCGCGCGGTTCGCGCCTGCGGCGTCGCGCTAGCGCCGGCGCGCTTCCGCCACCGACTCCGCCGACCGGCAGTAGCGCTCGAGCTCCGAGTCTGGGGCCTGCTCCCAGCCGGTGGGGATCGGCGCCAGCCGCCGGCGCTCGCTGTCGTTGCGGAAGGCGAGCCAGCCGTGGCGCAGCTGTGGCGCGAGCGTGGCGCGCCGGTCCCCTCCCCTGCGACGCTCGCCGGCGGGGGGCAGCTCGCGCTGCTCCACGCGCCGGTCCACCCCGGCGCGATGGTTGCGCGCTTCGAGGAGGAGTCGCCCGGGCACGACGTCCCAGACCTCCCACGTCACTCCGGCGGAGTCCGCGAAGATGCGATGAGCCATGACGTTGGATTGACGACCCAACGCCGGGGGAGGGCACTGGCGCCGCTCCTGTCGGCGCGGCCGCGGCACTCCATTGAACGCGAGAGGGACGGCTCGTGAGCGACCCACACGCAGGTCACCAGGCCCACACCGGTCACGGCGGACACGCGGAGCACCGCGCTGGAGCTGCCGACGCGCCAGTCGCACCGGCCGACGCGCCGGCGGAGCCGGGGTACCCGGCGCATCCCGAGCTGCACGCGGCGCACGGCGACCGTACGGGGCAGGGCGAGCACGCCGGCCACGACAGACACGCGGGGCACAGCGTCGCGATGTTCCGCGACAAGTTCTGGATCACCCTGCTCCTCACCATACCGACGCTGGTGTGGGGCGAGATGATCCCGCGCGTGCTCGGCTTCACGCCGCCGGCCGTGCCGGGCGCGCGCTGGATCCCCGTCGTCTTCGGGACGGCCGTCTACTTCTACGGCGGCTGGGTGTTCGTGCAGGGCGCGTGGCGCGAGCTCGCCGATCGGAAGCCGGGGATGATGACGCTCATCTCCCTCGCCATCACGGTCGCGTTCGTGTTCAGCGTCGCCGTCACGCTCGGCTTCCCGGCGATGCCGCTCTGGTGGGAGCTCTCGTCGCTCGTCACGATCATGCTCCTCGGCCACTGGATGGAGATGCGCTCCATCACGCAGGCCCAGGGCGCGCTCCGGGAGCTCGCGAAGCTCCTCCCGAACACCGCCACCCGCATCGAGAACGAGCGCCCGGTCGAGGTCCCGCTCTCCGCCCTGCGCGACGGCGACCTCGTGCTCGTCCGGCCCGGCGCGAGCGTCCCGGCCGACGGCGTCGTGCGCGAAGGACACAGCGCGGTGAACGAGTCCATGATCACCGGCGAGTCGCGGCTGATCGAGAAGGACGCCGGCGCCGCGGTGATCGCGGGCACGGTGAACGGCGACGGCTCGCTCCGCGTGGCGGTGACGCGAACGGGCGACCGCACCGCGCTCGCCGGCATCATGCGCCTCGTCGAGCAGGCGCAGCAGTCGCGCTCGCGCGCGCAGGTCGTCGCGGACCGCGCGGCGTTCCATCTCACGATCGTCGCCGTCGCGTCGGCGATCGTCACCGCCGTTGTCTGGGCGCTCCTCGCCGCGCCGGCGGCGTTCACCGTCGAGCGCGTCGTGACGGTGCTCGTCATTGCCTGCCCGCACGCGCTCGGCCTGGCGGTGCCGCTCGTGGTCGCGATCTCGACGACGATGGGCGCGCGCAGCGGGCTGCTCGTGCGCGACCGGCGCGGCCTCGAGGAGGCGCGCAACCTGACGGCGGTCGTCTTCGACAAGACGGGGACGCTGACGCTCGGCGAGCACCGCGTCGTCGCCATGCGCACCGC
>DATMHT010000221.1:0-18137 GCA_035554795.1 Gemmatimonadaceae bacterium
AGTAGGGCCCTCGCCCTCTTATATTTCCTCTGTTCGACGGCGTCGGCCGGACGGTCGCGACACGGGCTCCGCGAGGAGCGGCCGGTCGAGGAAAGTCCGGGCTCCACAGGGCGGGTTGCCAGGTAACGCCTGGGCGCACTCGCGAGGGTGCGACGGACAGTGCCACAGAAAACACACCGCCGATGGCCTGCGCGCGAGCGTGGGATCAGGCAAGGGTGAAAAGGTGCGGTAAGAGCGCACCGCGCGCCTGGCAACAGGCGTGGCAGGGTAAACCCCAGCCGGAGCAAGGCCAAATATGCGGCGAGAGGCGGCCCGCCTCGAACCCGCCGGCAGACGATCGCCGGCGCAGCCGCGGGTAGGCTGCTCGAGGGTGCGGGCGACCGCACTCCGAGAGAAATGACCGTCCGGGCGACCGGGCCGGCGCCGAGCGATCGGTGTGCGGGCACGACCGTCCGACAGAACCCGGCTTACAGGCCGGCGCCGCCGAACACTCCTCTCCTCTCGCCGCAGTCGTCGTCGCTCTGCCGCCGAACGTCGTGACGCCACCTCGCAGACAGCTCCACGGCATACGCGCCGACGCTGCCGCCACCGCCGCGCGTGCGCCGCTGCTCGTCGTCGGCGTCGCGCTCCTCGCCGCCGCGGCCTGCACGCCGCCGAGCGCGCGGCAGCCGGCCGCCCGGCCGCCGGCACCGGCGCCGAAGCGGACGCCGCCCGCGAGCAATCGCGGCGCATCGCCCGCGGCCGCTCCGACCAGTGGCGCGCCGAACGCGGCCGCCGCCCGGGCCGGCGCGCCGTTCAGCTACGCGCCGGGGAGCTACCGCTACGCGGTGACGAGCGCGGCCACGATCGAGCTCGCCTCCGACAGCGGCGGCCAGCAGCGCGGCGAGACGGTCGAGTCGCGCGCCGTCGTCGGGCTGCGACTCACCGCGCGCGGTGACGGCGCGCGCGCCGTCGCGGGCACGGTGGACTCCTTCACCGTCAGCCGCGCGGGCGTGCCGGCTCCCGCGATGCCGCTGCTCGCCGCGCCGCTCTCCTTCCGCGGCACGCTCGACCCGGCGCGCACGCGGCTCGAGCTTCACCCCGGAACGAGCGCCGCTCCGCCGCGCGTCGCCGCCGGCGGCGACTGCAACTCGCCGAGCGAGGCGCTGCTCCTGCTCGCGCGCGAAGCGCTCGCGGTCGTGCCCCCGGGCGCGCTCGCGGCCGGCCGCACCTGGGACGACAGCACCGTGTCCACCGTCTGCCGCGGCGACGTGCCGCTCACCGTGCGCTCGGTCCACCACTACCGCGTCGAGGGCGTCGAGCGGCGCGGCGAGACGGACGCGGTGCACCTCACGCGCACGAGCGACATCGGCGTCGCGGGGCAGGGCGCCCAGCGTGGCCTGACGGTGACCGTGAGCGGCCGCGGCTCGGCTCGCGCCGACCTCTACCTCGACGTGGTCGCCGGCCACTTCCTCGGCGGCGAGGGCGAGTCCACCCTCCAGCTCGACCTCAGCGCCCCCGACCGCGCCACCCAGCACGTCACGCAGCGGGCGCGCGTACGGGTCGAGGAGCAGCTGTAAGGCCGGTAAGCGGGAAGCGGTAGGCGGTAAGCGCACGCCTCTCGTTCGTCATCCTGAGGGAGCGAAGCGACCGAAGGATCGCGGCGCGTGAAAGCGATCCTTCGCTTCGCTCAGGATGACATGGTAAGAGGGGCCGGCATCTCACTGGGATGCCGGCCCCTCGTCCGTTCGCGCTTACCGCCTACCGCTTCCCGCTTACCCGCTACAACGGCTCCTCGTCGATCGTCCGCATCGCCTGACTGATGCGCGGGGCCGAGCAGCGGGGGGACTGCATGAGGCCCGGCTTCGGCATCCAGTTGCCGCGGAAGACGCGGCGCAGCACGCGCCAGATCAGCCGCACGACGACGATGAGCGCGACGAGGATGGCGAGCGCGATGGCGAGCGTGGCGAACGGATGGTGCCAGATGAAGAACGTCACCGACGCGACGAGCCCGAGCTCGGCCACGTTCACGGCGCCGTTCGTCACCGGCTCGGGCGACGTGTCGATCGCGTAGCGCAGCCCGAGCTTGGTGGTGTGCGTGGTGAGCGCGAGCCCGCCGCCGAGCAGCGCCGCGATGAGCACGAACAGCGCATCACCGTGCCAGGCCGTGGCCACGGCGAGCACGGCGGCCGCCGGCGGGCGGATGAGGCTGTGGAACGTCTCCCACGCCGATGCGATGCCGGGAACGAGCGTCGCCAGGAACTCGATCACGTAGAGCGTGGTGGCGAACCCGATCACCCACCAGCTGCCCATGGCGCTGAGCGTGCCCGGCAGCGGCCCCACCCAGCCGTTGCGCTGGGCGAGGCCGAGGAGCGCGACCGTGGCGTACAGGTTGATGCCCGAGGCGTACGCGACGCCGAGCGCCTGTGCGAGCGTGACGAGCGGAGACATGAACTCCCCTGGCTTGGGGCGAGGACCTGCGTGAATCGTGGGTCACGATTCGTGCCGAACGCCGCGCTCGCCGCGGCGTCCGACATCGCTGCGTGGGCTCGCGATACGTGCTGCGCCCGAAGTTTACGTCCGCGTCCGCGCCCTCGGCAACGTGAGCGTGAACGTCGAGCCCTGTCCCGGCTCGCTCTGCACCGTCAGGTCGCCGCCCATGCGGCGCGCCAGGTCGCGGCTGATCGCGAGCCCGAGCCCGACGCCCTGCTGGCTGGTCTTCGTCAGGTGCCGGTCCACCTGCACGAACGGCTGGAAGATCTGATCGAGCCGCTCGATCGGGATCCCACGCCCGGTGTCGCGCACCTGGATCCGGACGGCGTCGTCGCCGCCGGAGGCCCAGGCGAGCTCCACGCGGCCGCCGGTTTCGGTGAACTTCACGGCGTTGGTGAGCAGGTTGAGGAGCACCTGCTTGAGCCGCTCTCCGTCGGCGCGCACGGTCAGCGTCGCGGCTTCGTCGCCGTCGTCGTCCGGCCCACAGCGATAGGTGAGCCCGCGGGCGCGGACCTGCGGCTCGATGAGCGTCTCGATGTCGCCGGCTACTTCATCGAGCCGCACGTGCTCGTCGCGGAACTCGACCTGGCCCGCCTCGAGCCGCGCGAAGTTCAGGATGTCGGTGACGAGCGCCATGAGCACCTGCGCGCTGCGCTTGATGCGCGCGAGGTCGCCGTGCTGCTCGTCGGTGACGGGCCCGCGGATCCCGAGCTCGAGGAGATCCACGTAGCCGGCGATCGCGTTCAGCGGCGTGCGCAGCTCGTGGCTCATCGTGCCGAGGAACTGCGCCTTGGCGAGGTTCGCCGCCTCCGCGGCCCGCAGCGCTTCCTCGGTCTGGCGCCGCGCGCGCTCCGCCCCGTCGCGGGCGCTCTCGGCCTCGCGCCGCGCCGCCACGAGCGCGGCCTCGGCGCGCAGCCGGGCCGTGACGTCCTCGTGCGAGAGCACGACCTGCGTCACCGCGCCCGACTCGTCGCGCAGCGGATAGAGATGCGCCTGCGTCCAGAGCGCGCCGCCGCGGCCGACGACCTTCCTGAAGTCGTAGCTGATCGGCGGCAGCGAGACCGTCTCGCCGGCGAAGGCTCGACGCACGAGCGGGATGACGCCCGCATCCTGGAGCTGCCGGTCGTCGAAGACGGTGTAGCCCGGTGGCACGTCGGCGATCGTCAGCCCCCAGAGCCGCGTGAACGCCGGGTTGAGCTGGATCGGCACGCCGCTCGGCGCGTCGTAGACGACCGTGCTGACGGGCGACTGCTCGAACACCGCGCGCAGCCGCTCGGTGGTGTCGCGCAGCGCCGCCGCCGTGCGCCGCGCCTCGGTGAGCTCCTCGACGATCGCGACGACGCCGACGATCCGGCCGTCGGCCACGCGCACCGGGTAGTAGCTGCGGCGAAAGGTGCGCTGGACGCCAGGGGCGCGCGGCGTCTCCCCGGAGACGTCGGCGCCGACGAGCGGCTCGCCGGTCGCGAGCACGCGCCGCATGTCGCGCACGATCTGCTCGTTGTGCCGCGGCATGACGTCGAGCACGAAGCGGCCGGGGTGCTCGGCGGCGGGAACGCCGGTGAGCTCGGCGAGCGGCTCGTTGACGCGCACGAAGCGGAGCTCCGCGTCCACCAGTCCGACCGCGATCGGCGCGGCGTGGAACAGCGTCTCGAAGAACGCGAACTCCAGGGGGACGTCGCTCACGCCGAAGACATCGAAGACACCATCGCTACTCGACTGCTACTCGACACGTCCGGCGCGCGGCGAACGGCCGCGCGCCGGACCTCACTGCTCTCCGCCGCCGTCAGTCAACGAGGCGCAGCGGCATCACGAGGCAGAGGTACTTGGCCGGGTCGCTCCACCCCTCGGGCTCGATCGTCGAGGCGCGCTCCGGCGCCTTGAAGGTGAGCTTGACCTCCTCGGTCGGCATGTAGCGCAGGATCTCGAGCAGATAGGTGGCGTTGAAGCCGATGTCGAGCGGGTCGCCCGTGTAGCGCACCGGCAGCTCGTCCTGCGCCTCGCCCAGGTCCGGCGTCTGGACGCTGAACTTCACCATGCCGGCGTTGAACGACATGCGGATGCGGTGCGTCTGGTCGCTGGCGATGACCGACATGCGCTTGAGCGCGCCGGCGAGCGCCTGCTTGTCGGCGATCGCGATGCGGTCGTTGTCCTTCGGGATGACCTGCTCGTAGTTCGGGTACGGCCCCTCGATGAGGCGCGTGAACACCGACGTGAACGGCGAGCGGAAGCCGAGGTGGTTGTCGCCGCGCGCGATCTCGAGCTCCTCCTCGGCGGGGAAGAGACGACGGATCTGGTCGAGCGCCTTCGGCGGCACGATCAGGTCGTTCGACTGGGCGCCGGTCGAGGCGATCGGCAGCTCCATCTTCGAGAGCCGATGGCCGTTCGTCGCGACCATGCGCATCAGGTCGGGGCGCAGCTCCCAGAGAACGCCGTTGAGGATCGGGCGGCTCTCCTCGGTGGAGACGGCGAAGGCAGTGTGCGAGATCAGCTTCTGGAGGTCGCCCGAGCGCACCCGCCAGCTCTCGTTGAAGCGGACGGTGGGGAAGGTCGGGAACTCGTCGCGCGGCAGACCGAGAAGCTTGAAGCGGGAGCGGCCGCACTCGAGGGTGACGCGCTGCTCGCCGGCCGCGGCGATCTTCACCGGCGACGGCGGAAGCTCGCGGGCGATCTCGGCGAGCTTCTTGGCCGGGATCGTGATCGCCCCCTGCGACTCGACGTCGGCGGCGACCTCGGTGCTGACGGCGATGTCCAGGTCGGTGCCGCTGAGTCGGATCCCGCGGTCGGTGGTCTCGACGAGGATGTTCGCCAGCACCGGCAGCGTGGTCTTCGCCGGAATGCTGGCGGCGACCGCGGTCAGCCCCTCCTGCAGCTTCTCCCGCGCGATGGTGAAACGCATCACGGCTCCATGAAGAACGTTGTCGAAGCCGGGCGTCTGCTATCGCCGGGCCGTCACTGAGTGGTACCTGGTGGCAGCTGCTGCCGCGCGACGATCGGTCGACGCGACGCGCCGGTCGTGTCGCCGGCGAGCGCTCTCCTACTTACCCACGCTCTCCACGGCTTCTGTCTTTAAGGTGTTTAAGCATTTAAAGACTCGTAGTAACAGCAGAGGATGTGGAGCTGTGGAGAGACGAGCGAAGTTAGTCGCTCCACGGGAGTTCACGCCAGCCGCGTGATGTAGACTCGACGTGGGAAGCGGGAGCTGTCCCCGCCCGTCCACACCGCCTCGCCCCTCGAGCTCCGGCGGCTGGGGAAATCCGGTGCGTCGGTGTGGAGAGGTTGGGGAATTCGGGGCTCGGGACTCGGGCCTCGCGACCCTCGGGACGTCCCGAGCGGCAGGTCGAGCCCCGAGCCCCGAGTCCCGAGCCCCCATCATCACGATCGTAACGCTTCGAGGGCACTCCGGATCCGCTTCACCCGGTCGGCGAATGCCGGATCCTCACCGATGCTCTCGTTGGCGCGCTCGAGGCTGTGGATCACCGTCGAGTGGTCGCGGCCGCCGAAGGCGTTGCCGATCTCGACGAGCTGGAGGCCGAGCAGCTCGCGGCAGAAGAGCATCGCCACCTGGCGCGGGACGGTGAGCGTCTTGGTGCGCGTCTTCGACTTGAGGCCGTCGGGGGTGACGCCCCACTCACGGGCGACGGCGCTCTGGATCGTCGCCACCGTCAACGCCGCGTCACCGCTCCAGCCGGCGGCGCCCGTGCCCGCGCCACCCCGTTCGTTCGGCGCGGAGCGGAGCTTGTCGCGCAGCGCCTCGCGGGCGACGTCCACGGTGATGTCGCTCTTCTTGAGCGACGCGTAGGCGAGGAGCTTGATGATCGAGCCCTCGAGCTCGCGCACGCTCGAGCGGATGTGCTCGGCGATGAACTGGATGACGTCGTCGGGGATCGTCAGCTCGAGGTGATCGAGCTCCGCCTTCTTGCGGAGGATGGCGACGCGGTGCTCGAAGTCGGGGAGGGCGATGTCGGCGACCATGCCCCACTCGAAGCGGCTGACGAGGCGTGCCTCGAGCCCCGGGATCTCGGCGGGCGGGCGGTCGCTGGTGAGGATGACCTGGCGGCCGGCCTCGTAGATCGCGTTGAAGGTGTGGAAGAACTCCTCCTGGGTGCCTTCCTTCCCCTTCAGGAACTGGACGTCGTCCACCAGCAGGAGGTCCGTCTCGCGGTAGCGCCGGCGGAACTCGGGCATCGAGCGTCCCTGCACGGCCGTGACGTAGTCGTTGGTGAACTGCTCGGTGCCGACGAAGGTGATGCGCTTCGCGGGGTCGCGCTCGAGGATGGCGTGGGCGACGGCCTGCATCAGGTGCGTCTTGCCGAGCCCCGTATCGCCGTAGATGAAGAGCGGGTTGTAGACCTTGCCCGGCGCCTGGGCGGCGGCCTGGGCCGCGGCCGCGGCGAGCTCGTTCGACTTGCCGATGACGAAGTGGTCGAACGTGTAGCGATCGCTGAGGACGCCGCGGGAGCCAGCGCCACCGGTGACGCCGCCGGTGGCGGCGCCGGCCGCGCCGAGGGCGGGCTTCGGCGGCTCGGGGAGCGGCGCGACGAAGAAGTCCATCTGCGGGCGCTCGCGGCGCTCCTCGTGGACCTTGAAGACGACCTGCAGCGGGTGGCCGAGGGCGATCGGCGCGTAGCTGGCGAGGAGCGACGAGTGCTTCGAGTCGTTCCAGTCGGCCGCGAACTGGTCCGGAGCGCCCACGAAGATCGTATGACCGTCGAGGGAGAGCGCCTCGGTCGGCTCGAGCCAGGTGCGGAAGGTCTGCTCGGGGAGTTCCTGGCGAGCCCGGTCGAGGAGGCGGGACCAGACTTCGGTGGCCGAAAGCGTCATCACGAAACGGCGGGACGGGAGAGGCGGGGGGGCAATGGTAGCAGGACGGATGTGGAAAAGTCAAACGGGTGGGCGTCGTCCCTGATGCCTGATTCCTGTCGCTGAAGGCCGGCCTCTCGGAATGGGCAGCCTTCAGGGACAGGAATCAGGCATCAGGTAAGAAACACGCCCTCCACGACTTGACCCATGTTCCGGACGCCACTAGGTTGCCCTGTCTGTGTCGTAAAGTTCTGTGACAGGTTTCTGGAGTTTCTGGAGCACTCATGGGCAAGCCCACTTATCGTCCCCGCAACAAGCGCCGCGTCAAGACTCACGGGTTTCGGCATCGGATGTCGACGAAGTGGGGGCGCGCGACGCTCAGCCGCCGCCGCAAGAAGGGGCGCAAGCAGCTGACCGTCAGACTGCCGAGCAAGTACGCCGCCGGCGCCTAACGAGCCGACCGGCGCGCGGGGCGAGCCAGGGCAGCACCCGGAGCAGCAACCGGAGTCGCCAGCGGCGCGCCGCTTCCCGAGGAGCCAGCGGCTCACGCGGGGCGCCGACCTGCAGACCGTACGACGCGAAGGGAAGCGGATCCGGACCGAGCACCTCGAGGTCCGGGCGGCCGCTTCCCTTTTGCGTCGTGGCGACGTGAGCGACGCTGGCGAGCCGGACCGCCCGGCGCACGAGACGCCGCCGCGCGCGAGGATCGGGATCGTCGTGCCGAAGCACAAGCGTTCATCCGTGGAGCGCAATCGTCTGAAGCGCCGCCTGCGCGAGCTCGCGCGGACGCTCCTTCTTCCCGACATGCCGCCCGTGGATCTCGTCATCCGCACCTTTCCGGAGAGCTACGACGCGCCCTTCGCGACCCTCGAGCGCGAGGTGCGTCGCGTGCGCGACCGGCTGCGCCAGCTCCCCGTGGCGGCGAGGACGGCCGAATGAGCGACGTCCGCGGCCAGGCTCCCGAGCAGCATCCATCGCCGGCGGCGCCGACGGCGGCGCCAACGGCGGGAATCCTGCGTGCTTTCGGACACGCGGTCGGCCGCGCGGTCGGGTGGGTGCTGACGGCGCTCGTGCGCGCCTACCAGATCCTGATCTCGCCCCTGCTCCCGGCGGCGTGTCGCTATTATCCATCGTGCTCGGCGTACGCGATCGAGGCGATCGACCGACACGGACCGCTGCGCGGCAGCTGGCTCGCCGCGCGGCGCATCGCGAGGTGTCATCCGTTCCGACCCGGCGGTTACGATCCGGTTCCGTGAAGGGCCCGACGGCCGTAGGGCCCAAGGGCCCGGCCCGCACATCGCGGCAACATCCCGAGCGTCCCGACTACGCCCTAGGCCCCAAGCCCTGCTCTTCTTCTGATGGATAAGCGCTTCTTCCTCGCCCTCGCCCTCTCGGCGATGGTCATCATCCTCGTCCAGTTCATCTTCCCGCAGCCGAAGCGGGTGCCGGGGGCGGTGGACAGCGCGCGTGTCGCGGCGGTCGGCGACACGACCGGACGCGGCGCCGCCACCGCGGCGGCCCCCACCGGGACGACGACCGTTGCCGCCGCGGCCACGTCAGTCACTGCCGGCGCACCCGCGGACTCGCTCGCCGGCAGAACGACGGCCACGGCCACGCAGGCCGCGGCACCGCGCGTCACGGCGGTGCGGATGGACACGGCGATCTATCGCTTCAGCAGCGTTGGCGCGGCGCCGGTGTCGGCGGAGCTGCTCGAGTACCAGCAGCTCGCCAAGGGCGGCAAGGGCGTCGGCCACGTGGAGCTCGCGCGGCCGGGCGAGCCGCTGCTCCACTACCGGCTCGCGCTCCCGGGCGACACGATCGCCCTCGACCGCACCGCGTTCACCCTCGTGGACAGCTCGGCGGCCATCGGCAACGGGCGCGGACAGCTCGTCTACGAAGCACCGGTGACGACGCGCGCCGGCCAGAGCGCGCGGGTGACGATCGCCTATCGCTTCGCGCTCGACAACTACGTCGTCCACACGAGCGGCCGCGTGGACGGGCTGCCCGCCGGCCAGCCCGGCTTCCTGCTCGTGGACCTGCCCGACGGGCTGCGCTCGCCCGAGGCCGACACGGCCGACGACCAGCGCCACCTGTCGTTCGCGTTCAAGCCGGCGAAGGACAACGCCACCAGCATCGCGTTCTCGAAGCTCGATCCGGGGGAGCGGAAGCTCGAGTCCGGCCCGTTCACGTGGGCGGTGACGAAGAACAAGTACTTCCTCGTCGGCCTGCTCGTGCCCGAGGGAGACAAGTCGCTCGCCGAGGCGAACCTGGTCGGCGGCGATCGCACCTCGAAGCTGGCGACGACGGCGCGCGCGACCGTCGTGCAGCGGCTCAAGCCCGACGGCACGTTCGGCTTCGAGCTCTACGCCGGCCCGCAGGAGTACGGCCGGCTCCACGCGCTCGGCCGCGACTTCGAGAACGCGAACCCGCACGGCGGCTGGCTGCAGGGGATGCTGCAGCCGCTGTCGACGATGATCATCCGGGTGCTGCTCTGGATGCATCGCTCGATGAACCTGAGCTACGGCTGGGTGCTGGTCCTGTTCGCCGTCGTCGTGCGGCTCGCGCTCTGGCCGCTGAACCAGAACGCGATGCGCTCGAGCCTCAAGATGCAGCGCATCCAGCCGCAGATGCAGGCGATCCAGGAGCGCTACAAGAGCGATCCGCAGAAGCTGCAGGCGGAGATGATGAAGGTGTACAAGGAGCACGGGATGAGCCCGTTCAGCGCCCTGTCCGGGTGTCTGCCGATGCTCATCCCGATGCCGATCCTGCTGACGCTGATCTTCGTCTTCCAGAACACGATCGAGTTCCGCGGCGTGCCCTTCCTCTGGCTGCACGACATGTCGGCCAAGGATCCGTACTACATCGCGCCGCTGCTCATGGGGCTGACGACGTTCCTGCTGTCGTGGATCGGCATGCGCAACGCGCCGCCGAACCCGCAGGCGAAGATGATGACGTACATGCTCCCGGTGATGATGACGATGTTCCTCGTCAACCTCGCCGGCGGGCTGAACATCTACTACGTCGTGCAGAACCTGGCGGCGCTGCCGCAGCAGTGGCTCATCGCCAACGAGCGCGCGAAGTCGAGCCCGACGACGCCGGTGGTGCAGGGAGCGCCGATCAAGAAGGCGAGGGCGTAGGAGCGAACGGCGGGGTCGGGGGTCGGGGGTCGGGGAATCGCCGCTCGGGACGTCTCGAAGCGTGCAGGCCCCGACCCCCGACCCGCTCTCACTCCAAATCCGCCACCGTCGCCGCTGGCTGCTTCCCGGCGCGCTGCTTCGATCCCCAGTATTCGGACAGGCCGTACGGCCCCTCGAAGTGGAGGCCGAAGTACTTCGGGTCGAGCTGGAGGACGCGGCCGAAGAAGCGCATCGCCCGCGCGTGGTCGCCCATGGCGTTCGCGGCGACGCCGGCGCGGGCCCACCCCTCGACGCGCTCGGGGTGCCGGCGCGCGAACGCGCTCGCGACGCGCAGCGCCTCCTCGGCCCGCTGCAGGCGCAGCAGCATCGTGACGGCGTTGTCGTAGCCGTCGGCGGAGTCGGGCGCGAGGCGGATGACTTCGCGGAACGCGGCGACCGAGCCTTCGAGAGAGCCCGCACCCTCGAGCAGCCAGCCGAGGTTACGGAGAGCATGCAGCGAGTCGCCGGCGGCGAGCTGCACCACGCCGGCCACCCACGGCGCGGGCGTCGCGAAAGCGCGGTCCGCCTGGCCGGCGCGGCGCATCGCGGCCTCGGCGTGGTAGCGCGCGCCCGAGAGCCCGAGGCCACCCTGCTTCGCCGCCACCCCGCGCTCGTAGATCGTCAGATAGGCGAACGCGAGCTCGCGCAGCGGCATCGGGTCGCTGCCCGCCGCGCGGCGCGCGGCCTCGCGGCAGGCGACGACGCGCGCGCCGGCGCTGTCGGGCGACGTCAGCGACGCGCAGCGCGCGGCGGCGTCCGGCATCGGCGGCAGCGTGCGCAGCGCGTAGCCCGCCGCGCGCGTGTAGGGCGGCACCGGATCGGGGCGCACGTACGACAGCGCGGCGACGTCGCCGCCCGCCTCCCCGACGCGGCGGCGCAGCGCGGCCAGCGCGTCCGCTGATGCGTGCTTCCCCACCCCATAGGTCTCGACCGACGCCAGCTGCTCGTACGGTCCGGCGAGCGAGTCCTCGAGCGCTC
Organism: Gemmatimonadaceae bacterium; assembly: GCA_035554795.1. Classification (GTDB taxonomy): domain Bacteria; phylum Gemmatimonadota; class Gemmatimonadetes; order Gemmatimonadales; family Gemmatimonadaceae; genus DATMHT01. The sequence continues at coordinate 11,427 of DATMHT010000221.1, forward strand.
CCTCCCACGGGCCCGACGGAAGCTGCACGACGCGCACGGAATCGGCCGGCAGCGCCGCGTGGCGCGCGACGCCGAGCTCGCGGTCGACGCGGGCGCCGAGCATGCCCGACGTGCAGGCGGTGAGGAGGGAAGCGAGCAGGGCGAGCGAAGCGCGCGGGATGGAGACGCGGAGGGGCATCGGGGATGCGCGTGACGGGTAGCGGGTGGCGCGTAGCGCGTAGCGCGTAGCGGGTAGCGTGTAGCGCGCAGCGCGCAGCGCGCAGCGCGCAACGGGGCGCAGGATCCTGCGGCTCGGCCGCTGGCGCCGATTCGTACGAGAAACGATCCCGACAGGTTGCGCGACGACGCGCGCCGCGGCTCGTTTCGTGAAGCCATGCGCGAGCCGTACGCTCAGCCGCCGGCTCAGCCCCAGGCCCTAAGCCCAGGCCCTCCGCTCTCTCTCATGCACATCACCTACGTCGGCCACGCGACGATCCTGCTCGAGCTGTCGGGGGTGCGGATCCTCACCGACCCGAACTTCGATCCGACGCTCGGCCGCTTCCTGCCGCGCGTCTCGCCGCCCGGCGTCGCGATCGAGGCGCTGCCCAAGCTCGACGCGATGCTGCTGACGCACGCCCACGCCGACCACCTGTCGTTCGCGTCGCTGGACGCGCTGCCGCGGGACATCCCGCTCTACGCGCCGCCGTCGGTGGCGACGTGGCTGCGCCGACTCGGCTACTCGCACGCGGTGCCGGTCGCGCCGGGCGAGAGCGTGCGCATCGGCGGCGTGGACGTGACGGCGGCGCTGGCGCAGCACGCCGGCGCGCGCTACGCCGTGGACCGCTGGCGGCGCGCCGCCAACATGTACCTGCTCGAGACGCCGAAGATCTCCACCTTCTTCGCTGGCGACACGGCGCTGACGAGCCAGAGCCACCACCTCGTGCACGAGCGCGTCGTCCAGAAGGGGCGGCAGCTCGACGTCGCCATGCTGCCGATCGGCCACGCGCCCTGGTGGAAGCCCGGCTTCCGCCGCGGCCACCTGACGAGCGCCGACGCGCTGACGCTCTTCGAGCGGCTCGGCGCCCGCTACTTCATCCCGTACCACTGGGGGACGTTCAACCACGTGACGTCCACCGCGTTCGACGCGATCACGCGGCTGCGCGCGATGGTGGAGGGCCACGCCCGCGGCGAGGACGTGCGGATCATCGAGCCGGGAGAGACGTTCGTCCTCCCCGGCTAGCGCGCGTGACGACGACCAGCGTGGAAGGAGAGCGCGGCAACGGCGACGGCGTGCCTAACGAGACAGCGTCGCCCCGCGCGGCCGGCGCCGCGCGCGCCCTGCCGGGCGCGGAGGATACGATCGTCGCCGTAGCGACCGCGCCGGGGCGCGGGGCGGTCGCGCTGGTGCGGCTGAGCGGACCACGCGCGCACGCGATCGCCGCGCGCGTGGTCCGCCCGTGGCCCGACGCGGCGCGCGTCGTCCGGCGGTGCGCGGTGCACGACCCGGTGACGGGGGAGCGGGTGGACGAGGCGGTCGTCACGCGCTACGACGCGCCGCGCTCGTACACGGGCGAGGACGCGGTCGAGATCTCGACGCACGGCGGCCTCGCGGTGCCGGCGGCGGTGGTCGCGGCGCTCGTGGCGGCCGGCGCGCGCGAGGCGCTGCCGGGCGAGTTCACGCGGCGGGCGGTGCTCAACGGGAAGCTCGACCTCGTCCAGGCCGAGGCGGTCGGCGATCTCGTGGACGCGCGCTCGCCGGCGATGCGCCGCGCTGCGCTGTCGCAGCTCGACGGCGGGCTGTCGCGGCGCGTGGCCGCGCTGCGCGACGCGGTGCTCGAGGTCGAGGCGCTCGTCGCTTACGACATCGACTTCCCCGAGGAAGACGACGGCCCGCTGCCGCGCGCCCGGGTGGCCGCGACGGCGGACGCGCTGGTCACGTCGCTCGACGCGCTGCTGGCGACGGCGCCGGCGGGCGAGCTGGTGCGCGAGGGCGCCGTCGTCGTCATCGCCGGCGCGCCGAACGCGGGGAAGTCGTCGCTGTTCAACGCGCTCGTCGGCGAGGCGCGGGCGATCGTGACCGACGTGCCGGGGACGACGCGCGACGCGATCGAGGCGGTGGTGGACGGCGGCGGCTTCCCGCTGCGGCTCGTGGACACGGCCGGGCTGCGCGAGACGCGCGACGTCGTCGAGCGGATCGGGGTCGAGGTGAGCGAGCGGTGGCTCGGCCGCGCGCAGGTGGTGCTGGCGTGTGGCGACGGCGACGAGGCGCTGGCGACGGCGATCAGCCGCGTCGTCGCGCTGAGCGGTGCGCCGATCGTGGCGGCGAGGACGAAGGTGGACCTCACCGACGAGCGGGGGGGCCCCCCCACCGGGGAGCTACTCGCGAAGGACGCAGACCCCGCCACCGCCGTCTCGCCCGACGGACCATTCGGACGCGCTGAGGCACTCGTCCGGGTGAGTGCGGAGGCTGGCGAGGGGCTGCGCGATCTGCTGGCCGCCATCGGCCATGTGCTCGCGGAACGCTACGGCGCGCCCGGCGCGTCGGAGGGCGCCGCGCCGCTCGTCACGCGCGAGCGCCACCGGCGGGCGCTGGCCGAGGCGCGCGAGGAGGTCGCCGGGTTCCGCGCGGCGTGGACCGAGGGCGCGCTCCCGGCGCCGGTCGTCGCCGTACACCTGCGCGCCGCCGCTCACGCGCTCGAGGAGCTCATCGGCGTCGTGGACACGGAGGACGTGCTCGGCCGGGTGTTCTCTCGCTTTTGTGTCGGGAAATGAGAGGGGGCGGAGCTCCTTCCGCGTAGGGAGGCCCTCTCAATAGGGCTGGATTCGAGCAGGCAGGAAACAGGAATCAGGGGGCGCGCGCGCTTCTCGTCTCCCGTCCCGCTTACCGCGTCGTACCGCTTACCGCCTACCGCCCACCGCGGCCGCGGCGTGGCCGATGGCGGCGATCTCGGTGGCGCTGGCGCGGATGGCCCAGGGGAGGCCGCGGGCGGTGATCGCCGGCTCGACCATGCGCGCGCCGAGGAAGTAGCCGCCGCGCTCCGGCAGGACGTAGCGGTTCACGGTACGCGCCTCGTCGCTCATGCCGCCGGAGAGGTAGCGCAGGCGCAGGCCGAGGCCCGCGTGGTCGAGGTCTTCGGCGACGGCGCGCGCGATCACGCTCTCGAGCTCACGGACGCGCGCGTACTGGCGGCGGCCGTAGCCGAAGTACTCCCACGCGGCGTGGCCCGGGCTCGCGGCGCGCGCCGTCTGCACCGCCAGCCCTTCGTTGACGAGCAGCTCGCGCAGCGTCGCGTGCTGTCCCGTCTCCCAGTAGGAGTAGTTGCCGCCGGCCTCTTCGACGAGCGTGCGCAGCTCGCTGCGGCTGCCGGGCGACGTGTAGCGCACGGCGTGGGCGATCTCGTGGGCGAGCCAGAGCGGGATCAGCTCCGGGTCGAGGCCGAGGCCCTGGGTGTCGGGGTTGGCGACGCTCGTGAAGTGCTCGAGGCAGACGAAGGCGGTGCCGCGGCCGTCCACCACGAGCTCGCCGGCGTTCGCGGCGCCGACGCCGACCATGAGAACGACGTCGATGTCCACGTCGACGTCGAGCAGCTGGGCGCACTGCGTCTCGGTGTCGCGGGCGAGGGCGACGACGTCGGTGCGCTCGAGCATGGCGCGGAGGTCGTCGCGATTCGCGGCGACGGTGCCCGCCGCGACGTCGGCGAAGTGCGGGCCCTCGGGGTCGAGCACGTAGTTCCGCCAGTACGCGCCGAGGAGCTTCTGGTGGGTCTCGTAGTAGCGGTGGTAGGCGGCGATCCGGTCGGCGCTGTTCAGGACGGCGAAGAAGTCGGGCAGCAGGTTGATGAGCATCAACGACCGGGCAGCGAGGGCGCGAGCAGGGGCGCGACGGATCCGCGGCGAGCGCGCGAGCCCGCGCACGAACGAGTGCGCGAGCGTCGGCGGAGGTTCCGAGGACGCGGCAAGATAAGAATGGCCGTCGGAGCGAACAAGGGAGCGCGCGTCTCCGACGCATACGCGGAGCGTGCGCGGCGCGCGCGCGTGCGGCGTCGTGGCCGCAGCAGTTGTGGAGCGTGGCCCGCAGTGGAGAGGAGGGTGGACGGCAGCGCGGTCGTTGGTGATCCACGCTACCCACGGATGGACAACGACGCTCGTCCGCGCCGCCGAGCGCTCCGTCGCGAAGGTTCCCGATCGTGCTCGTCCGGGGTGGCGCGGCCTCGCAGCGGCGCGTGGCATGCTTTTTCCTTTGTCCCCTGGCGGGAGGCACGACGACAACTGAGGGACAGCTGCACCAGAGGGATGGCAGTATGACGACGCTCCAGCAAATCGAACTTCGTTGCCCGATCTGCGACACGCGCTTTCGCTCGCAATCGGTCGTATCCACGAACTCGTTCGGTGGCAAGCGCACCGACTTCCACGAGCGGGCGGCCGGCACGCAGCCGCTTCCCTACCTCGTGCACATGTGCAATCGCTGCGGCTACTCCGGGTCGGAGCGCGACTTCACCGAGGAAGCGGACGTCAGCCCCGTGCTCCGCGAGCACGTCTGGAACGAGCTGGCCCCGGCGCTGGCGGTCGGGTCGGTGAGCGGATCGGAGAAGTACGAGGCGGCGGCGAAGGTGGCCGACTGGCAGTCCATGGAGCCGCGCCACGTCGCCGATCTGCTGCTCCGCGCCGCCTGGTGCTGCGTGGACGAGGGCGACATCGAAGCCGAGCGGTTCTTCCGTCGCAAGGCGGCGTGGGCGTTCGAGCGGGCGCTCGACAGCTGGGACGGCGTGGCGCGCGACGAGCGCGCGGTGCTCACCTACCTCGTCGGCGAGCTATGGCGTCGGGTGGGCGACACGAAGCAGGCGACGGCCTGGTTCAACAAGGTGCCGAACGAGGTGCTCGACGCGTCGAGCCAGCAGTGGGTGCTCGACGCCGCGCGCCAGCAGCGGGACTGTCCGCGGGAGTGGTTCGGATAAGGGACACGGGACACGGGACGGGGGACGAAGCAGCAATGCTCGTCCCCCGTCCCGTATCCCCCATCCCTCATCTCGTTCCGAACAACCGGTCGCCCGCGTCGCCGAGTCCGGGCAGGATGTAGCCCTGCGCGTTGAGCTCGCGGTCGAGGGAGGCGCAGTAGATCGGGACGTCGGGGTGCGCGGCGGCGAGGCGACGGACCCCTTCGGGCGCGGCGACCAGGCAGAGAAAGCGGATGCGCGTCGCGCCGGCGCGCTTCAGCGAGGTGACCGCCGAGGCGGCGCTGCCGCCGGTGGCGAGCATCGGATCGAGGACGAAGAAGTCACGCTCGCCGGCGTCGCCCGGGACCTTGAAGTAGTAGTCCACCGGCTCGAGGGTGTCGTGGTCGCGATAGAGGCCGATGTGGCCGACGCGCGCCGACGGCACGAGCCGGAGCACGCCTTCGACGAGGCCGAGGCCCGCGCGGAGGATCGGGACGAGCGTCAGCTTCTTGCCGCTCACCCGCCAGCCCGTCGCCCGCTCGAGCGGGGTCTCGACCGGCACCTCCTCGAGCGGGAGATCGGCCGTGGCCTCGTAGGCCATGAGCATCGCGATCTCGTCCACCAGCTCCTTGAAGATCTTCGTCGGCGTGCGCCGGTCGCGCAGGATCGTGATCTTGTGCTGGACCAGCGGGTGGCGGACGATCGAAAGCGTCGGAAACTCGGGGGTGGTGTCCATGGGGCGCAAGCTACTATTTTCGCGGCCATGAAAGAATACCAGGCAGTCATCCTCCGGCTGTCGCGCCACACGCGCGACGACGAGGACGCGCTCACCGACCTGCTGAACGAGCGGAGTCGCGGCGGGTGGGAGCCCGCCCTCCTCACGCAGGATGGCCAGCGCGTGACGGTGGTGTTCTCCCGAGCGACGACGGACGAGAGCGCGGAAGTCGTCGGCGATAGGCGGTAAGCGGGTAAGCGGGACGGGTAGGCGCGAACGTGCGAGAGGCCGGCATCGCACTCGGACGCCGGCCCCCCTTCGCGACTTCCAGCTCGCGCTTACCGCCTACCGCTCACCGCTTACCGGCTCCCACCAGAAAGCCTAACGAGTCGCCAGCCGCGTACGACGCGACCGGCCGCCCGTGCTCGAACACCGCCGCCGGCCCGCCGTCACCCACGAGCTCGACGGCGTCGCCCTCGACGCGCAGCAGCGTCCCCTCGCGCAGGCCGACGACGCGCGCGCCGGGGTTCACCGCCAGGAACTCGGCCAGCCGCTCGGCGCGGGTCTCGCCCTGGAAGCCGGGCGGGTGGAAGTCGGTGTAGTGCGCGTTGATCTGGAACGGGACGAAGCCGAGCGCGTCGAGCGACGGCGGCGCGACGATCGGCATGTCGTTCGTCGTCTTGATCGTCGGGCAGGCGACCACGGAGCCGGCGCTCCATCCGACGTACGGCACGCCGTCGCCGAGCACGCGCGAGCGGAGCGCATCGAGCACGCCCGCGTCGTAGAGCCGGTGCAGCAGATGAAAGGTGTTCCCGCCGCCGACGAGGATCGCCTCGGCGTCACCCACCGCGCGCACCGGATCGGCCGCGTCGTGGATGGAGGTCAGCCCGTAGCCCATCGCGGCGAACGCCGCCCGCGCGCGCGCCGCGTAGTCCGCCGCCGCGACCGTGACGCCGGCCCAGGGCACGAAGAGCAGCGACGCGACGCGGTCGCCGAGAAAGTCGCGGATCGCGTCGCGCGGCCAGGCGAGAAAGGCGCCGGCGGCGTCGCGCGAGTTGCTGAGGAGGAGAAGGCGGCGGGGGG
>DATMHT010000222.1:0-4995 GCA_035554795.1 Gemmatimonadaceae bacterium
GTCTCGCCGGCGATGAGCGATCAGGTCTTCGTCATCCAGCCGCTCAAGTCGCGCATCAACCTCGCGCTCTTCACGGGCACCGGCGTCCCCGACCCGGCGGGGCTGCTCGAGGGCACGGGGCAGAGCATGCGCCACGTGAAGGTCGCGAGCCGCGCCGCGCTCGACGACCCGGCGCTCGCCGCGCTGCTCGCCGCCGCGGTGCGGGCGCACGCCGCGCAGCGGGCCGAGCGCGACGCGAGCGATGCGCCGCGCGGCCGCCGCCTCCCCGCCGACCGCCGCGGCGCGCCGCCGCCGGCCGGCGGCTACGCGGTGAGCGCCTCGAAGACGGTGAACGTCCCGCTCGCGCGGCTCTACGCGGCGTGGGCCGACGAGACACAGCGCGGGCGCTGGCTCGGCGACGTCGCGATGACCGTGCGCAAGGCGACGGCGGAGAAGTCCATGCGCGTCGCCTGGCCCGACGGCACGCGGATGGACGTCCTGTTCGCGGCGAAGGGCGACGAGAAGAGCCAAGTGAGCGTGGACCAGCGCGGCGCCCGGACGCCCGAGGACGCCGAGCGGCTGCGCGCGTTCTGGAAGGAGCGGCTGGCGGCGATGAAGACGTGGCTCGAGGGCGCGCCGTGAGCGCCGCCGCCGGCGAGGTGCGCATCGTCCCGGCGACGGTGCGCGACGTTCCGCTGATCCTCGAGCTGATTCGTGGGCTCGCCGAGTACGAGCGGCTGGCGCACGAAGTCGTCGCGACCGAGGAGCTGCTGCGCGAGACGCTGTTCGGCGCGCGGCCGGGCGCCGAGGTGGTGATCGCGTACGTGGGGGACGAGGCGGCGGGCTTCGCGCTCTTCTTCCACAACTACTCCACCTTCCTCGGCCGGCCGGGCCTCGCGCTCGAGGATCTGTTCGTGCGGCCGGCGTGGCGGGGGCGCGGCGTCGGGCGGAAGCTGCTCGCGTACCTCGCCGCGCTCGCGGTCGAGCGCGGGTGCGGCCGCTTCGAGTGGCAGGTGCTCGACTGGAACGAGGACGCGATCGGCTTCTACCGCCGCGTCGGCGCCGTGCCGATGAGCGACTGGACGACGTACCGGCTGACCGGTGAGGCGCTGCGCCGGCTGGCGGCGGAGGCGCAGCCGACGTAGGCGAGGCCGACATCGGCGAGGCTGGCCCGCTCCTCGCACGGGGAGCGGCGTCGTTTCTCCCTTCACATCCAGATCCCGACCGCGTGTCTCTCACTCGCAGCGACGTCATCACCCTCTCCCTCGCCGCGGCCGCCACGGTCGCGGCGGCCGCGCTCACGATCACCGGGGCCGGCCCGGTCACGCGCTTCGTCAGCGCGGCGGCGGCGCTGTCGCTGCTGGCGATGGTCGTCGGGCACGCGACCGACCAGCTCGGGAGCCGGATGGGGCCGGGCGCGACCGGCGTGCTGCAGTCGGCGTTAGGCAACCTGCCCGAGCTCTTCGTCTGCATCTTCAGTCTGCGGGCGGGGCTGGTGGACGTCGTCCGCGCGGCGCTGGTCGGGTCCATCCTCGCCAACTCGCTGCTCGTGCTCGGCCTGGCGATCCTCGTCGGCGGGCTGCGGCACGGCACGCAGCGGTTCGCCACCGAGCCGCCGCGCATGATCGCGACGCTGATGCTGCTCGCCGTCGCGGCGCTCGTCTTCCCGACGTTCGCCCACGAGCTGCACACGCCGGCCGAGCCGCACGAGACGGCGCTGAGCGCGGCGTGCGCGGTCGCGCTGCTCGTGACCTTCGCCGCCAGCATCCCCTTCTCGCTCAAGGGGGATCCGGCCGTCGTCTGCGACCCGGAGACGCGCGGCGCGCCCGATACGGCGCACGTCTGGCCGCTCTGGCTCGCGCTCGTCATCCTCGCCGGCGCCGGCGTCGGTGCGGCGTTCGTGTCGGAGTGGTTCGTGAGCGCCCTCACGCCGACGATGCAGGCGCTGCACCTCTCGGAGACGTTCGCCGGCCTGGTGGTGGTGGCGATCGCCGGCAACGCGGTCGAGAACGTGGTCGGGATCCAGCTCGCGGCGAAGAACAAGCCGGACTACGCGATGAGCGTGATCCTCAACAGCTCGCTCCAGATCGCGCTCGCGCTGACGCCGGTGCTGGTGCTGATCTCGTTCTTCGTCGGCCCGGCGCCGCTGACGCTCGTGCTCGCGCCGCTGCTCGTCGCCTCGCTGTCGCTCGCGGCGGTGATCACGGCGGTGATCGTGTACGACGGCGAGTCCATCTGGCTCGAGGGCGTGGCGCTGATCGCCCTGTACCTGATCATCGCGGCATCGTTCTGGTGGGGATAGACCACAGTCCCACCTGATGCCTGGTTCCTGCTTGCTAATGCCAGCCCCTCTGAGCGGCCAGCATGAGCAGGCAGGAACCAGGAATCAGGTACGCGGTACGCCCCTCACCTCTACGCGGCACGCCCCCAGCCCCGACGCCGCACGTCCCTCGTCCTCGGCTCGCGTGACCACGCGCCGGCGGCTATCGTATGGTCCGCGCCCGATGCCGCGATGGAGCGGCGGCGGCCGCGATCGCGTCTCACCCTGCCCGCCATCGAACGGAGCCGTCCCATGCGACGCCTGTTGAGTCTTTCCGCCGCTCTCATCGCCACCGCGGCGTGCGCCACGAGTCCCGCGGCGACCCGCGCGCCGACGCCGGCGCCCGCCGCGGCCGCCGCGCCGGCCGCCGAGCAGGGCGCGTTCATCGTCCGCCTCGGCAACGACACGATCGCCGTCGAGCGCTACACGCGCGACGGCAGCCGCATCGAGGGCGACGAGGCCGTGCGCACGCCGGCCACCGCGCTCCGCCACTACGCCGCCACGCTCACCGCCGACGGCTCGGTCGCGACGCTCGACTACGAGGGGCACCGCCTCGTCGGCAACACGACGCCGACGACGGCGACCATGCGCTTCGGCACCGACAGCGTCACCGTCGCGCTCAAGCTCGCCGGCCGCGACACGACGCTGCGCTACGCCGCCCGCGGCGCGCTGCCGTACGTCAACCTGAGCTACGGGCTGCTCGAGCTGTTGACGACGCGCGCCATGAAGCTGACCGGCGATACGTCCCGCGTCCTGCTCGTCGCGCTCGGCGCGCCGGCGCCGATCTCGGCGACGCTGACGCGCATCGGCAGCGACTCGCTCGGCTTCGCCGTCTTCGAGCAGAACGCCTATCGCATTCGCGTGGACGGCCGCGGCCGCATCATGGGGCTGCAGGGGCTCGCGACGACGCAGAAGGTGCTCGTGGACCGCGTGGCCGACGTGGACGTGCGCGCGATCGCGAACGCCTGGGCGGCGCGCGATTCGGCCGGCCACTCGATGGGCGTCCTCTCCCCGCTCGACACGATGCGGGCGACGGTCGGCGGCGCGCAGATGAACGTCGTCTACAGCCGCCCGTCGGTGCGCGGGCGCACGCTGCTCGGCGGCGTGCTGCTCCCCTACGGCCAGGTGTGGCGCACCGGCGCGAACGCCGCCACCGTCTTCACGACGTCGCGCGATCTCGTCCTCGGCGGCGCCAGCGTGCCCGCCGGCAGCTACACGCTCTGGACGATCCCCAACAGCGACGGCACGGCGAAGCTGATCGTCAATCGCCAGGTCGGCCAGTGGGGCACGGACTACGACGCGTCGAAGGACCTCGTGCGCGTCAACGCCACGATCGGCAAGGCCACGACGCCGTCGGAGCGCTTCACCTTCCTCGTCGAGCCCAACGCGGCGGCGAACGGCGGAACGCTCAAGTATGTCTGGGGCGACGCGGAGTTCGCGGTACCGTTCACGGTGAAGTAAGAGCGGCTCTCGGCTGATATTGGACAGAATGAACAGGATGAACGGGATGTGGTGTGTCATTCATCCTGTTCATCCTGACTAACAAGGGCCGAGAGCCGAGGGCCGACAGCCGAGAGCCGCTCTTCTCACGTCCCGCCGTACCACTCGTATCCCTGATCGCTCCAGTAGCCGCCGTTCCGCTCGGGGAGGAACACGACCTTCGTGAGATACTTCGTGTTCTTGTAGCCGAGCTTCACGGGTGAGTGGACGCGCGCGGGGGCGCCGTAGGCGGGCGGGAGGTAGTGGCCGTCCCTCGCGTAGGCGACGAGCGTCTGCGGGTGCGTCGCGCTCTCGATGTCCCAGCTCTCGTGGAAGCCCTCGTCGAACGACTGGAAGTCCACGTAGCGCGCCTCGGGGCGCGCGCCGGCCACGCGCGCGAGCTCGGCGACGCGCACACCCCACCACTCCGCGACCGCCGTCCATCCCTCGACGCAGTAGTGGTTGACGCGCTGGCGCGTCGCCGGGAGGCGGCGCAGGTCGTCGAGCGTGAGCAGGAGCGGGCGCGCGACGAGCCCAGACACCTCGAGCCGCCACGGTCCGCGCGCCGCCGTGTCCCACACCGGCACGCTGTCGGAGATGAAGTACGACGGGAAGCGGTTGCCCGCGGTCGTCGCGCCGGCGCGCGCGTGGTCCATGCGCGTGTGCCGCAGCAGCCACCGCTCGACGCCCTCGTTCTTCCGCTCGGCGAAGCGAAGCAGACGCGCGCTGCCGTCGGGGCCCTGCGAGTCGCAGGCGGCGAGCAGCGCCGCGGCGAGCGCCGAGGCGCCCAGCGCGAGCGCGTCGCGGCGCGTCAGGCCGCGGGCGAGGTCGGGGATCAGAGCAGGTGTGTCATTGGCGTCGTCGCGCCGCACGAGCGACGTGTGCGCGCGCTCGACGAGACGCAGGATGCGAAGCCGCGTCGTCATGAGACCTCCGTCGGGGCTGGCGTCGTCGCGGCGGTGTTGGCGGACGCGCTCGCGGGCGTCCGCGCCGCCGCCGGCCGCGCCCACTTCGGGAGCAGGTGGTAGAACGGCCGCGCGTTGCGCGCTTCGGGGGAGAGCCCCTCGTCGTACCAGCCGGTGATCATCGAGCGGATCGCGTACGGGTCCACCGCGAGCACCATGAAGACGTGGCCGAGCGCGAGCACGACGAGCAGCGCCATGCCGACGAAGTGCCAGTAGCGCGCCCAGACGTAGCCGCCGAAGAGCGCCGTGAGC
>DATMHT010000223.1:0-9902 GCA_035554795.1 Gemmatimonadaceae bacterium
CGAGCTGTCGCGCTGACGCGCTGGTGACGGCGCGATGGGGACGACCGGCGATACGGAGCTGTCCCGCGGCGACGCGCGCCGGCTGCTGGGCGCGGTGCGCGGCGCGGGTACCGTAACTGGTCGCGGCAGCACCGGCTCCGGCGCGACGGGCGGGCTCGCCCGCGGGATGGGGACGAACTCGATGTGCTCGGTCGGCTGGGCCGGCGGCTCGCTCGTGGCAGCGGGCCGCTCTGGCTCGAGCAGGTCGCTCATGCTGACGACGGCGGAGCCGAGAATGCCGAAGAAGAGGAGCGTGATCGCCGTCGCGACGGCGCCGAGCGACCAGGCACGGCGTGCATCCTCGCGCGGCGGCCCGTCGCGTAACCCGCGGATCGCGCGCAGCACGACCGGCGGCCGTCGGCGTCCGTCGCGAGTGGCGACGTCGGTCGGTGGCGGCTCGGGTGGCAGTGGCGCGGTGCGGTTGGGCGTAGTTGCTCCTCGGGACGGGGGTGTGGCTGGTGGTACACCGGGAAGCGGGAAGCGGTGGGCGGTAAGCGGGAAGCGCGAGCCCTACTCCGGGTGCGGGGGCCCCCCCCACGTCAGAGTCTATGGTGCGCCGCGCACTTCGCGTCACCGAAATGCCGCCGGCCGCATCGGCTCGCGATCACCGCCCACCGCCAACCGCTTACCGCATCGGTCCGCGCTCACCACCTCCCGCTTACCGATTACCGCTTACCTCAGGGACCAACCGCTTACCGCCGGCCCGCCTCCCGTGCCTCCGCCGCCAGCCCGTCGAGCAGCCGCACGACGTGCGCCCGCGTCGTCCGCGGGTTCATGATCGTCACGCGCAATACACGCCGGCCGCCGAGGTCGGTCGCGGTGATCCAGCCAGCGCCGGAGCGGTTGTAGCGCTCGCGCAGCCCGCGGTTGAGCGCGTCGAGCTCGGTGTCGCCTAACGAGGAATCGCCGACCCAGCGAAAGCAGAGGATGTTCGACTCCGGCTCGTGCAGCGCGACGAAGTCGCTCCGCCGCCCGATCTCCTCGTGCAGCGCGCGCGTCGTCTCGCAGAGCCGGTCGTAGAGCGCGCCGATCCCGGCGCGGCCGTAACGCTGGAGCGCGACCCACAGCTTGAGCACGTCGGCGCGGCGCGAGCAGAGGAAGCTGCGCACGCCCTGGTCCCAGACCCGATCGTCCGCGCCGCGGTGGAAGAGGTAGGGCGCCTGCTGCGCGAAGGCGAGCTCGAGGTCGCGCTCGTCGCGCACGAGGACCATCCCCGCCGACAGCGGAAGGAGCATCATCTTGTGCGGGTCCCAGGCGACGGAGCGCGCGCGCTCGATGCCGCGGAGCTTGTCGCGGTGCGTGCCCGACAGGAGCGCCGACGCGCCGTGGGCGCCGTCCACGTGGAGCCAGAGCCCGCGGCGCTCGCAGATCCGGCCGATGGCATCGAGGTCGTCGAAGGAGCCGGTGGCGGTCGAGCCGGCGGTGGCGACGACGGCCATCACCGGCGTCCCCTCGGCCACGAGCGCGTCGAGCGTCGCCTCGAGCTGGGCGACGTCCATGCGCCAGTCGCGCGACGGCACGAGGCGCAGGCTGCGGAGGCCGAGCCCCATCTCGCCGACCGCGCGCGAGACGGCGTAGTGGGCGTGCTCGCCGCACACCACCGCCGGCGGCCGCGCGCCGACGCCGTTCGTCCACACGTCGGGCACGGCGGCGCTGCGGGCGGCGAGCAGCGCGGCGAAGGTCGCCTCCGTGCCGCCACTCGTGAGCGTCCCGCCGCTCCGCTCGTCCCACCCCACCAGCTCCGTCATCCAGCGCACGACGCGGTGCTCCATCGGCGTCATCGCCGGCGACATCTCGAACACCGCGACCGACTGGTTGAGCGCCGCCGTCACCGACTCGGTCCACACCGCCGCCGGCAGCGGGGCCGACACCTGATGCCCCATGTACATCGGGTGCATGAGCCGGTTGCTGTCGCCGATCACGTCGCGCCGCAATCGTCGCGCGACCTCGGCGAGCGGCCGTCCGCTCTCGGGAAGCGGCTCGTCCCAGCGCGCGGCGATCGCGGCCGGCGGATGCGGCGTCGAGACGGGCCCGTCGCCGTCGCGCGTCTCCTCGAAGTAGGCGACGGCGAGCGCGGTGAACAGCGCGGCCGCCTCGCGCGTGGCGTCGAGCTCGATCTCGCGGAGGATGGGGGTGTCGTCGTGTGGCATGGGGGAAAGATATGCTCTCGGCTCTCGGCACTCGGCACTCGGCTCTTGTTGGACAGGATGAACAGGATGAACGGGATTGAACAGCACAGTCACATCCTGTTCATCCCGTTCATCCTGTCGAACAGCCGAGAGCCGAGAGCCGATCTTCGAGAGCCGCCCCCCCGCGCGTCAGGGACGCGCCGACGACAGGTCGGATGGTGGCGAGAAGAGCACCGGGATCTGCACCACCTGCCTCACGCGTCGGCCGCCGAGGGTGGCGGGGGTGAAGACGGCGCTCCCCAGCGCGGTCTCGACGGCGTCGGTGAAGAGCGGGTGCGACGACGCCACGACGTCGAGCGTCGTCGGCTCGACGTGTCCCGTCGTGTCCACCACGAACTCGGCGATCACCTCGCCGACGAGGTGCGTGTGCCGCAGCTCGTCGGGGTAGATCGGGGTGAAGGCGAACAGGGCATCGAGCTGCGCGGACTGGTCCACCTGGTCGGCCGTGAAGAGCTGCAGCGAATCCACGAGGGCGGCGAGACGCGACGCGGTATGCTTCGCGTCGCCGCGCAGCTTGCGCCGCGGCTCGTCGAGGCGCGTCCAGATCGCGATCACGCCGCAGGAGCCGAGGCCGCGCGTCCCCATGAGCTCCGCCGGCACCGACGCGAGGCCGGTGTACACCTCGATCGCGGCGAGCGAGCCGGGGGTGACGTCGTCGGGATCGAAGTACGCGGCGCTGGCGGGCATGCCGTCGAGCCACACGAGCGGCGTGCAGCTCTTGTCGCGGCCGTGGACGACGGTCTCCCCCTCGCGCGAGCGGCTGATGTCGATGCCGGCGACGCGGCGGAGGATGTCGGTGGTGCGCCGCGGGTTGATGGAGTCGATCTGCGCGCGCGTGAAGAAGTGTCCCGAGGCGACGGCGTCGCGGCGGCGGTTGAAGGCGGCGAGGTAGCCGGTGTACTCGCGGGCGGCCCGCACCTCGACCGGCGCCAGGCGCTGCGGCAGCGGCTCGAGGACGACCTCTAGCGGATCCTGGAACTCGCCGGTGACGGTCGTGACGAGGATCGTCGGCTTGAAGCCGAGGCGGCGCACGCGGAGCGTGACACTGCCGACGGGCGCGCGATGCATGGTGAAGCCGCCGCGTGCGTCGCTGAGCGCGCGCAGCGGCGTGCCCGCCAGCGTCACCTCGGCGGATACGATCTCGTTGCCCGACGCGTCGCGGACGACGCCGCCGATCACCCCCTCGGTCGGGGCGGCGAGCGGCGCGTTCTGCGCGCGGACGGTCGCCGCGGGCCACATGGCGCCGAGATCTAGGACGGCGACGAGCGCGGCGGCCAACAGAGGCGCCGTGCGCGCATGGCTACCCGGCCGGCGCGTCGCCGCATGCGGAGTCCTACCCATGGTGCACCTCCCTGCTGCTGCTTCCCTTCTCGCCCGCGGCCTTCGGCGGCTCGGCATTGGGCGTCCTTGCTACGACTTCGTGGTCACCTCGATGACGCCCGACGGGTGGCCGGTGCCGTAGTGTGTCGTCGCTTCCCACGCCCGCAGCAGCCGGACGCGGGAGACGTCGGCCGCGCGGATGTTGCGCAGCGTCTCGAGGTCTCCGTAGAGCGTGCCGTTGACGTAGACGTCGGGGTACGGCTTCGAGCGCGTCGCGTCGAGGCTCGTCTCGCCACGATACGTGAAGAACTCGCCGCGCAGCTTGTGGATCGCGTCGTAGATGCTCTGCGTCTTCATCGGCGCGAGATCGGCCTCGGTGAGGACGAGCCGGGAGTTGCCCGCCTCGGGGCGTCCGGCACCGGGGTTCGTCGCGCACCCGGCCGCGACCGCGAGAGAGAGGCAAGCCGTCATCACTCTGCTGCGAAGTCGCGTCATGGTGCGCCTGTCCGTTGGGGGGTTGAGAGAGACGGTGCAGCAAGTCGCGGCGGCGCGCAATATGGCCGGCCGGCATCCACGACAATTGACACGGGGGTCCGGGAAAGCAAACGGCGGCCCCGGGACGAATCCCGGGGCCGCCGCTCTTGTTGCTACCGCTCGCCGATCCCCTTACGAGCAGACCGGGGTGATGTTGCCCTTGCGGGCGTCGATCTCGGCCTGCGGGTAAGGCAGCGCGGCGTTGAACGGATCGCCCGCGTACGGGCTGGACATCGTGCCCGACGGGAAGGTCGTCGCGTTCAGACGGTTGTAGGCGCGCAGGTCCACGAGCCGCTGCGGCCCGTCGGTGAGGAGCGAGTAGCGCTTCTCGTAGAGCAGCGCGTTGATCGCCGCCGTCGCCGAGGTGAAGACGGCGTACGGCGGGAGACCGCCGACGTTGACGCGCACGATGTTGATGTCCCGCGTCGCGGAGACCAGGTCGCCCTTGCCGATCTCGGCCTGAGCGCGGAGGAGGTAGAGCTCCTCGTTCTTCAGGATCGGGATCGGGCGGGTCTGGTTGGCCGTGTTGCTGGTCACCGTCACCGCCGGGTCGTACTTGGCCGCGAACGGGTAGCCGTCCACCGTGAGGGTAGCCGGCGTGGTGCGCGTGATGATCTTCGCGGAACGAAGGTCGCCGGCCTGGATGCTGTCACCGACCGAGTTCTGGAAGTGGATGCGCGTGTCGAACAGCGGGTTCGCGACTTCGCCCGAGGCCGTGCTGAACTGGTAGTACGGGCCGCCGGCGAGATCGTCCGCCGACGTGCCGACGCCGGCGAGTGCGATGTCGAGGGCGTCGATCGCCGCCTGGAACGAGGCCGGGTTCGGCGCCGTGTGATCGAGGCCGCGGTAGACCTCGATCTTCCCCTTGAGCCCGCGGTTGTACTTGATGAACTGGTCGATCTGGCTGTAGTCGCCGCCGATCGAGGTCCATCCCGACGGCAGCGTCACCGGGAACACGTCCGTGCCCGCCGCCTGCGCGGCCTGCAGGTCCGCGTACGCCGAGTCGAGCAGCGCCGAGAGGGCGGCCAGCGCCGACGGCTTGCAGAGGATCGGCGCGAGCGTGCTCGCGTCGGCGACGTCCACCGGGATGCCGAGCGTGTCGCGCGTCTCGAGCACGCGGTACAGGTCGTTCGCCTTCAGCGTGCGGACGAGGCCCGAGATCGAGGCCTTCTCACCCTCGGTGATGTCCGACGTCGCGTTCGGCAGCGCGGCGAGCAGGTTGTTCTCGGCCCGCACCACGACGTAGTACGACGAGAAGCCGCGGGCGATGAAGCCGCCCGGGCTCGGCGACCCTTCGAGCAGCTCGGTCTCGAAGCGCGACTCGGAGTTGTCGAGGCGCAGGATGTCGCGCGCCATCGTGCCGGGGAAGACCAGGAACGGATAGTCGAGCGCCACGCGCTCCTGGTTGAGGATGCCGGTGGTCAGCAGCTGCAGGTTCCCGCGGTTCAACACGCTCGCCGATTCCACCGACGGGTTGTTGAGGTCGGGGACACTCGTCGAGTCCTTGCACGCTCCGGCCGCGACCAGGATCGCGGCGAAGGCTGCGGTACGTCTCTTCATAGGAATTGGCTCACTCGCTATTTGGGATTCCGCTCAGAAGCTGCTTAGAAGCTGCTGATGAGCGAGAAGAAGAACTGGCGGCTCGGCGGGAACGGCGTCACGTCCTGGTTCTGCCGGATGTTCTGGTTGCCGAAGTTCGACACTTCCGGATCGAGACCCGTGTACTTCGTCCACGTGTACAGGTTGCGGCCCGAGAACTCGAGGCGCAGGTCGGTGGCCGTTCCGCGGCTCAGCATCTGGCTGACGTTCTTCGGCAGGCCGTAGGAGAGGGCGAGCTCGCGGAGCTTCACGAACGTGCCGTTCTCCGCGTACACCGGCTTGCCGGTGCGGAACGTCCGCAGGCGGGCGTTGCCGACGGCCGTGTCGGCGAGGAGGCCGCCGTCGAAGTAGTTGTTGGTCAGGTTGATGACCGTGCCGCCCTTGCGCCAATCGAGGAGGCTCGAGAGGCGGACCGGCCCGATGTCGAAGTCGTTCGAGAAGCCCATCTGGTAGTCCGGCATGAAGTCGCCGTGCGAGCCGTACTTCTTGCTCGTGCAGCGGCCCGACGCCGTGAGGGGCACGTTGCAGCCCACCTGGACGTACACCTGGGTCGGCGACTTGCCGAGCTCGATGCGGCCCGTGCCGTACGAGGTCGAGAAGGCACCGCCCGGCGTGAACGCCGGCACCGAGAGCTGCGTGATCTTGCCGCGCTCGTGGGCGTAGGTGGTGTTCGACACCCAGTTGAAGATGCCGGTGTGGATCGGGTTGATCTGGAGCGAGATCTCGGTGCCGTGGTTCACGAGCTGGTTGCCCGACTGGATGATCTTCGTCGAGAAGCCCGTCGAGGGAGCCATGGCGGCGCCGAGGATCAGGTCGTCCACCTGCTTGCGGTACTGCGTGACCGAGAGCTGCGCCCGGCTGTGGAAGAACGCCCAGTCGAAGCCGCCCTCGATTTCCGTCGAGGTCTCGGGGTGGATGTCCGAGAGGCCGAGGACCGTGGACGGACGGCCGCCGATGACGTTGTCGTCCGTGGACGTGATGAGCGACGTGAACTTGTTGCCGTAGGGCGGCAGGTTACCGGCGCGGCCATAGGCGACACGGAACTTCAGGTTGTCCGTGTAGCGCGGCAGGTACGGCATGTCGTACGACGCCGAGAACTTCGGGTAGCTGTAGAACTTCTTGTCGTCGCCGTTGACGCTCGAGCGCTCCGAGTTGACGGCGGCGGTGAGGTTCAGGTGCTCGCTCAGCGTCAGGAACTCTTCCTGGAAGAAGTAGGAGAAGTCCTTGTTGGCCGTCTGGGATTCGTTCGTGAACGTCTGCAGCGCCGAGCTGACGTCGGTCATGCCCGGCGGCAGGCCGCGGCCGGTGATCGTCTGCACCTGCGAGTTGCGGCGCACCTTGCGGAGACCGCCGGACGTCGTCGCCGTGAACGGCGTCGTCGTGTACTTGTGGACGAGCGTGCCGTTGACGTTCGCGTTGACGAAGTTGCCCTGGACGTTGAAGACCGTGCCGGGGAGGTTGTCGTCGAGCGGCTCGAAGTAGAGCTCGGGCGGCGAGTAGAGCTTGCCCTGGTCGGAGTACGAGTCGATGCCGCCGAGGACGCTCAGCGTGAGCGACTGCTTGTCCTTGGCGAAGACCGTGTAGTCGGCCGACGCGCTCCCGATGAGGCGGTAGACGTTCTCCGGCGTGCGGATCAGCGCCGCGTCCTGGAGCAGGTTGGAGCCGACGCCGAGGAAGGGGTTGACCGGGTAGACGCCGTTCTTCGGACGGAAGTCGAAGAAGGACGGCGTGGCCGAGATGATCGTGTACGGCGCGACGCCGTTGTTGTCGTTACCGCTCAGACCACGCTCGGTGAGCGTGTGCAGCAGCTCGCTGTTGACGTGGAAGGCGAGCTTGGAGCCGACCGTCTGGCCGATGTTGGCGCGCAGCGACTGCTTGTTGTACTGCGTGTTCTGCTGGATGCCGCCGTCGTGCTTGGCCGTCCCGGAGAAGTAGTACGTCGTTCCGGTGTTCGTGCCGCCGCGGACCGACAGGTCGCTCTCGTAGGAGAGCGAATGCTCGCCGTAGAGCTGCTTCTCGTAGTCCTGGCACTTGACCGGCGCGGCGTTGTACATCGCCACGACCGCCGAGTCACCGAAGAAGTCGTACACCTCGTCGCCCGAGCCGAAGCAGCGGGAGCCGAGCTTCTTGGCCTGGGTCTGCGTGCCGAAGCGCTGCGTGTAGCCGACGACGGGCTTGCCCGCCTGGCCGCGCTTGGTCGTGATGATGATGACGCCGTTCGAGCCGCTGGAGCCGTAGATCGCGCCCGCCGAAGCGCCCTTGAGGACCTCGATGTTCTCGATGTCGGCCGGGTTCAGGTCGGCGATGCGGTTGACCTGCTGGTCCTGGTTGGACGCCAGGTTGCCGCCCGAGGCGCCGCTGATGGCGTTGAGGCCGTTCGAGATGGCGGAGTTGTTGACGATGACGCCGTCCACCACGTAGAGCGGGCTGGAGCTGGCGTTGATCGACGTGACGCCGCGCAGCTGGATCTGCGTGCCGCCGCCGGGCGCGCCGGAGTTCTGCGTGATGACGGCGCCGGCGACCTTGCCCTGGAGCGCCTGGTCGATCGCCTGGGCCGGGGCGCGGTTGAGCTGATCGGTGTTGACGACCGTGACCGCGTTGGCGGCGTTGCGGCTCGAGACCGACGTCGCCTGGCCCGTGACCACCTGCGTCTCGAGCTGGAGCACGTCCTTCTCGAGGGTGACGTTCACTTCTTCCTGCCCAGCCGTGACCGGGACCGTCGCCTGGCGGTAGCCGATGCGGCGCACGCGCAGGGTGGCACCCGCCTGCGGAATGAGGAGACTGAAGGTGCCGTTCTCGGCCGTGTAGGTACCCGTCGTCGTGCCGACGACGCTGACCGCGGCCGCCTGAAGCGGTTCACCGCTCTGCGCGGCGACGCGTCCAGTGATTCTTCGCTGCTGGGCTTGTGCGCTGACCGCACAAAGCGCCACAGCGACGGGGACTGTCGCGAACATACGAATGTTACGCACGCTACCTCCTCTGGTCCGTGCCTGGGCAAGATGCCTGGAACTATGGATTGTTCGGCCGACCCCCTCGGCCGAGCGGAGCAATCTCCGCAGTGAGCGGGAGCCTGTCAACGTTTTCGTCCCGCCGGGTGTCTAAGCCCTGCTTGGGAACCGGCGCCTGGGCCCCAGTGGGGGGCGGGCCGATTCAGCCGGCGGCGGCGCCCTCCAGCGGCATCGTCAGGAGCGACCGTGGGGGCTGGGGGTCGTTGGTGAGGGAGAACTCGAGCCGATCGACGATCGCCGGCTCGCGCACGCGCAGCGAGAGCAGCTCGCGCCGCGCCGCCGGGGTGAGGGTCGGGTAGAAGCTGAGCGTCGCGTGGGGGGAGAAGGCGAAGCGCGGCCGGGCGAAGCGGAGCCCACTCGTCTTGATCGCCTCGTGCAGCGCGCGCAGCGGCCCGTGGGGGGAGAGCGGCAGCACGACGATCTCCGTCTGCATGAAGCGCATCGGCGGCCCGAGCTCGAGCGAGAGCGGCGGCGTCGCGGCGACGATCGGCGCGACGGCGGCGCGCAGCTCCTCGATCGTCGTGGACGGCGCGATCAGCCCCGCGCCCGACGATCCGATCAGCGTCACGTGCGGAGCGCTCGACGCGGCGAGCTTGGGATCGTACGCGCGCTGGATCTCGCGGATCCGCTCCGCCGCCGGGCCGGCGATGTCGGCGAGGACGAAGATCCCGGCCGCCCGCCGCCACGGCCGTCCCGTCTCGGGGTGCTCGCGCTCGTCCTCGTTTTCGTATTCGTCGTCGTAGCCGCGCATCGCGTTACGATAACGGGGCGCGCCGGCGAGCGGCCGGGCTCACCGCTCGCGTCACTTCTCGACCGAGAGAATCCCGATCGATCCCTTCTGGCCGTGGCCGAAGCCGTGGTTCACGAAGGGGAACTCGCCGGGGACGTCGCACACGAGCTCGAACACCATGCCGCCACCGGGTGGTACGGTGAAGGTCTGCACGCCGCGCAGTGGTGTGCCCGGCGGCGCGCCGAGGTAGACGGTGTCGAACTGCTCGCCGACGACGTGGAAGTTGCAGGGGTGTGACGGACCCGAGCTGACGACCCAGAACCGCACGCGGTCGCCGACCTTCACCTTGATGGGATCCTTCATGTACTGGCTCGGGCGGCCGTTGAACATGACGAAGTCGGGGACGGTGTCGAGCATCTTCTGGTAGCTCGACGCGCGCATGCCGTTGGCGGCATCGGCGAGATAGTACTCGCTCTGCACGAG
>DATMHT010000224.1:0-1902 GCA_035554795.1 Gemmatimonadaceae bacterium
AGCCGGTGCGCCTGCTCGGCGTTCACGGCAACGACGCTCCCCATCGTGAGAAGCGGGTCATAGCCGCGCAGCGCCGCGCCGCCGAGCGGCAGGTAGTGGCCGTCGGCGAGGGTGCGATACTCCGCCGTCCGACCCAGGACACGATAGTCCGGCACCGACGGCGCCAGCGGGCCGCCCATCGGGCGCCAGAGGTGATTGGCGAAGGTGGACGTCGGGTCGTCGGCGCTCGCATACACCTGCCGCTCCACGGGGGCGTGCTCGGCGTACGCCGCGTAGCCGCGCAGGAACTGTACGTCGCGGCCGCCTGCCCAGCGGCGCGTGCGCGACAGGGCCAGCTCGCCGCGCGCGTAGCCATGCTCGGCGTCACCCGGCGCGGCCGGCGTGCCCCCCATGTACCCCACCGCGAGCGAGGCGTCCACGCCGAACACGACGTCGGGCCCCGTCGCCCGCCGCCCGCTCCGGCGGCCGTAGGCGGCGCGCGCCTCGCTCACGCTGCGGCCGCTCCACCGCGCGGGGTCCACGATCCCCCGCGAGTACGGATACGTCCCCGTGAAGGCGAGCGTGACCGAGTCGCGCGGCCCGGCCGCGTACAGGAACGGGTTCGTGTCCCACGTGCGCTGGAGCTGCACCTTCGTGATGCCGTCGAGATTCCACAGCCCGTACGCGAGACCGATCACGGGCCGCCCGTGCGGGCCGAGGCGCGGGTTGGATCCCGTCGTCCACCACTGCAACTTGCCGCTGCGCGTCACGAGACGTGCAGTCGGGTCGCCGTACGCGTCTCGCGGCCCGAGCGGAAATCCGTATGCTCCGATGCTCCGGCTGCCGAAGAGGATGCCCGTCTCCTGGCGGTCTACCAGCCCCTGGTAGTTGCCGCGCACGCGCAGCCCGTACAGCAACCCGTTGGGCTGGCTCGACGTCAGCATCGGCGCGACGGCGTAGAGATACCGGTCGGCTTGGCTCTGCGCGAGGAACGGCCAGT
The DNA here is from genome assembly GCA_035554795.1 of Gemmatimonadaceae bacterium. Lineage (GTDB taxonomy): Bacteria > Gemmatimonadota > Gemmatimonadetes > Gemmatimonadales > Gemmatimonadaceae > DATMHT01. The sequence goes on from DATMHT010000224.1 coordinate 980, forward strand.
CCACGACGTACTTCGGCCGCGCGCCCCGCGGCACGCCGTGCAGGAATCGGAAGTGGAAATCGTTGGGCCGGTACCAGTCTTCCGTGGTGCGCAGCGGGTCGAGCTGCACGTCGACTGGCTTCGCGGCCGTGCGGACCTCCACGGTCTGCACCTTCGCGAGCGGGTCGCCGCGCACGATCGTCCAGCCCGCGCTCGTCCGCACGCCAACGGGCACCGGGTGCGCGTACTCGCCCTTTCGCGCGACGCGCACGCGCGTCACCCAGCCGTCCGCCACACGCTCGCTCTTCGCGCTCCGCAGCGCGTAGTCCACGAGTCCCGTGCGGTGCACCCACTCGTCGAAGAACCACCCGAGGTCCCGACCCGATGCGCGCTCGGCCTCGGCGCGCATCGCCGCCTCGTCCACGTGGCGGAACGCCCAGCGCGCGTAGTAGCCGCGCAGGAAGCGCGCGAACGCGTCGTCACCAATCGCGTCGCGGAGCGCGCCGTACATCATCGCCCCGCGATCGTAGATCATCGAGTTGTAGATCGCGAACTCGTTGAACTCCGGCCCCGGCGTCCCGATCGGCTCGGCGCGGCCGAGCAGGTCGAGGCGGTACTGACCGAGCGCGGTCTGCTCCGCAGCCGGCGGCCGTGCCGCGAGCGAGGCGTAGCCGCTCGGCGGCATGGACATGGCGGTCGGTCCGCCGCCCGGTGAGGCGAGCGCGCTGTCGCCGCGCACGAGCGAGTCGAGCGGCACGACGCCGGCGGCGCGCTCGGGGCGCGTCTGTCCCAGCGCCCACTCCGTCTGGTACTCGGTCAGCCCCTCGTCCATCCACCCCGAGCGCCACTCGTTGTTGGCGAGCATCCCGTACGTGAAGATGTGCCCGCCCTCGTGCAGGATCAGCCCCTGCGACGCCGAGCCGTTCATCATCATCATCGGGAAC
>DATMHT010000225.1:0-1772 GCA_035554795.1 Gemmatimonadaceae bacterium
CGCGCTACGCACTGCCCGCTCCGCCTCCGGATACAACGGGAACGCACCCGCCAGCTCCCGCACCTCGTCGCGCACGGTGTCGAGGTTCGACTCGTTCTCGGCGTCGGCGAGGACGCGGTCGATCAGCTCGGCGATGCGGGCCATCTCGGGCTCGCGCATGCCGCGCGTCGTCACCGCCGGCGTGCCGACGCGGATGCCGCTCGTCACGAACGGGCTCTGCGTCTCCTTCGGCACCGTGTTCTTGTTGACGGTGATGCCGGCGCGGTCGAGCGCCTTCTCGGCGACCTTGCCGGTGAGCCCCTTGTTGCGCAGGTCGAGGAGCATGAGGTGGTTGTCGGTGCCGCCCGAGACCACGTTGAAGCCGCGCGCCATCAGCGCCTTGGCGAGCGCGCGCGCGTTCGCGATGACCTGCCGGCTGTACTCCTTGAACGCCGGCTGGAGCGCCTCGCGGAACGCCACCGCCTTGGCGGCGATGACGTGCTCCAGCGGCCCGCCCTGCAGCCCCGGGAACACCGCCTTGTCGATCGCCTTGGCGTGCTCCGCCTTGCAGAGGATCATGCCGCCGCGCGGACCGCGCAGCGTCTTGTGCGTCGTGGAGGTGACGACGTCGGCGTGCGGCACGGGCGACGGGTAGACGCCGGCGGCGGAGAGGCCGGCGAAGTGCGCCATGTCCACCATGAAGATCGCGCCGACCTCCTTCGCGACCGCCGCGAACGCGGCGAAGTCGATCGGCCGCGAGTACGCGCTGTAGCCGGCGATGATCATCTTCGGCCGGTGCGTGCGCGCGAGCTCGCGCATCTGGTCGTAGTCGAGCAGCCCGTCGTCCTTCACGCCGTACGACACGGCCTTGTAGAGCAGGCCCGAGAAGTTGACCGGCGAGCCGTGCGTTAGGTGGCCGCCGTTCGACAGGTCCATGCCGAGGAAAGTGTCGCCCGGCTTGAGGAAGGCGAGGAAGACCGCCGCGTTCGCCTGCGCGCCGGAGTGCGGCTGCACGTTGGCGTGCTCGGCGCCGAACAGCTGCTTCGCGCGCTCGATCGCCAGCTGCTCGACCTGGTCCACGAACTCGCAGCCGCCGTAGTAGCGCTTCCCCGGCAGCCCCTCGGCGTACTTGTTCGTCAGCGGCGAGCCCATCGCCTCGAGCACGGCCGGCGAGACGAAGTTCTCGCTCGCGATCAGCTCGAGTCCCTCACCCTGCCGCTGCGTCTCGAGCTCGATCAGCCGCGCGATCTCCGGGTCGCTCTCCGACAGTGCCGCGCCCGGCGGGCAGCGGTCCCACTCGCTCCACTTCATTCGTTCGCTCCCGCGACGCGCCGATCGGCGGCGTCGATGCTGGTGTCGTCGTTCCTCTCGAACTCGCTGTCGATCTTCTCGACGCGCCGCTCGTGACGCCCGCCCTCGAACGGCGTGTCGAGCCACGTCTTCAGGATCTTCTCCGCCTCTTCCTCCGACAGGAAGCGCGCCGGCAGAACGAGGACGTTCGCGTCGTTGTGCTTGCGTGCGAGCTCGGCAATCTCCGGGTTCCACGCCACCGCCGCCCGCACGTGCGGATAGCGGTTCGCGACGTACGACATACCGAGCCCCGTGCCGCACAGCAGCACGCCGCGCTTCACCTCTCCGCTCGACACCTCGTGCGCCAGCGGATGCGCGAAGTCCGGGTAGTCGGTGGACGACGGGCTGTGCGTGCCGAGGTCCTGCGTGTCGTAGCCGAGCTTCTCCAGCGCCGCGCGGAGCTTCTCCTTCATCTCGAAGCCCGCGTGATCCGACGCGATGGG
>DATMHT010000226.1:0-34352 GCA_035554795.1 Gemmatimonadaceae bacterium
CCACAGCGTCAGCGCGTCGGGCGCGGCCCAGCTGAAGCCGTACTCGAAGCCCATCACCGCCGTCTCGGTGAGCGGGCTGTTGAACACCTCGAACGCCGCCGGCCGACCAGCGTCGTTAGGCACGTGCTGGAGCGGCACGTACGTCGCGCCGCTCTTCGCGTCGTGCAGCACGGCGTTGCGATGGCCGAACGTGCCGCGCTCGGCGTCCTGCCCGGTGAGGCGGACGCTCGTCCCCTCGCTCACGAGCGATGCGAACGCGAGCGCCTCCGCCTGCCCCCAGTCGATGCCGCCCTTGTCGCCGAGCGTCTCGGCGCGGCGGGCGAGGATCTTCTCGAGGCGCGGGTGCGGCGTGAAGCCGTCCGGGTACTGCAGCAGCGCGGCGTTGAGCCGCGCGAGCCGCTCGGCCGACACCGCCGTCTGCACCGCCGGCGCCGGCGGCGCGGGCGGGCCCTCGGGTGACGCGTTCGCCCCGTCCCCCGTCCCGTGTCCCGCGTCCCCGACCGTCGCCTTCACTTCCTGGTAGATCTGCTGGAAGCGGTCGGCCAGCTCCTTGTCCACCGCGGCGACGTCCTGCTCCGTCACCACGCCTTCCTTCACGAGCCGCGCGCCCCACACCTGCCGCGGCGTCGGGTGCGCCCTGATCGTCTGGTAGAGCTCGGGCTGCGTGAACGCCGGCTCGTCCGTCTCGTTGTGCCCCCAGCGGCGGTAGCCGACGAGGTCCACGAGGAAGTCCTTGCCGAAGCGCTCGCGGTAGGCGATCGCGATCCGGATCGCGACGACGCACGCCTCGGCGTCGTCGCCGTTGACGTGCACGACCGGGACGTCGAAGCCCTTCGCGAGGTCGCTCGCGTAATGCGTCGAGCGCGAGTCGGTCGGATCGGTGGTGAAGCCCACCTGGTTGTTGACGATGACGTGCAGCGTGCCGCCGACGCGATACCCGCGCAGCCGCGACATGTTGAACGTCTCCGCCACCACGCCCTCGCCGATGAACGCGGCGTCGCCGTGGATGCAGACGGTGAGCACGCTCCGCTCGTCGCGCTCGGCGGGGTTCTCCGCCAGGCGCTGGTGCGCGCGGGCGACGCCGTTGATCACCGGGTTCACGAACTCGAGGTGGCTCGGGTTCGGCATCAGCAGCAGCGAGACCTCGCGGCCGTCCACGACGCGCGTGCCCTGGAATCCCATGTGGTACTTCACGTCGCCCGTGTCGCTCACCGACGCCGCGTTCGGGTGCCGCCCCTCGAACTCCTCGAACAGCGCGCGGTACGGCTTGCCCATGATGTGGGTGAGCACGTTGAGCCGCCCGCGGTGCGCCATCCCGATGACGACCTCGCGCGCGCCGCGCGCGGCCGCCTCGGCGATCGCGACGTCGAGCATCGGCACGAGCGCGTCGGTGCCCTCGATCGAGAAGCGCTTCTTCCCCTGGTAGCCGCGGCCGAGGAAGCGCTCGAGGCCGTCCACCTCGGTGAGGCGACGGAGCACGGCCTTCTTCTCGTCGGGCGTGAGCGGGCGCGTGAGCTCCTCGGCGCGGAGCATCTGCCGGAACCACTGCCGCTCCTCCTCTTCGGGGAGGTGCGAGTACTCGAGGCCGAGGCTCGACGAGTAGCGCTTGCGCAGCATGGCGACGACGTCGGCCGCCGTCGCGAAGCGCCGCGGATCGAAGCCGAGCGCGGCCGCGGGGACTAGCGAGAGGTCGGCCTCGGTGATGCCGTGGAACTCGGGCGTCAGCTCGCTCGCGCCCATCGGCGGCGAGCCGAGCGGATCGATCTGCACGGCGAGGTGGCCGTACTCGCGGATCGCCTCGACCAGCGCCATCGCGCCGGCGGCCTTCCGCAGCAGCGCCGCGTCGGCGGGCGCGCCACCGGCGGCGACCGCGGCGGCAGGGGCCGCCGCACCGCCCAGACTCTCGGCGACGCGGAAGAACTGCCGCCACGACTCGTCAACGGCATTGGGATCGCGACGGTACGCCTCGTACTGCTCGGCGATGTAGCCGTCGTTGAACACGCTGGTGATGGCGATGGGGGCAGACATGGGGGAAAATCTAAAGGGACGGGGGACGGGGGACGAGGGACGGCACCGACGTCCCATGTCCCACATCCCCCGTCCCGCGTCCCCGCCCCTCCTACCCCGGCAGCACGATCGTGAACGTGCTCCCGTTCCCCGGCACGCTCTCCAGCTCGAGGCGGCCGCCGAGCAGCTCGGTGAGGCGGCGCGAGATGAAGAGGCCGAGGCCCGTGCCGCCGTGGCGGCGCGTCAGGCCGGTCTCGAGCTGGGAGAAGGGCTGGAAGAGGCGGCTCTGGTCGATCTGCGAGATGCCGACGCCGGTGTCGCGCACGCGGAAGCGCACCTCGCGCCGGGACTGGTCGTCCTCGGCGGGCTCGTCGTAGAGCTGGAGGAAGACGCTGCCGCCCGGCTCGGTGAACTTCACCGCGTTGTCGGCGAGGTTGACGAGGATCTGGCGCAGCTTCTCGCCGTCGGTGCGCAGCGGGGCGATGCCGTCGGGGACGTGAATGGCGAGGGCGATGCCCTTGTGGCGCGCCTGCGGCTCCGTCACCTCCGCCGCCTGGCGCAGCACCGCGTCCGGGTGCACCGACGTGACGAGCACGCGCTCGCGCCCCGAGTCGAGGCTCGCGTAGCTGAGGATCTCGTCGATCATCGTCGTCAGGTGCGCGGTGACGGTGCGCATCCGCTCGATGACCTCGTGCTGCGTCTCGGTGAGCGGGCCGAGGATGTCGTCGGCGAGCAGCTCGCCGTAGCCGGTGAGCGCGGTGAGCGGCGTGCGCAGCTCGTGCGAGATCGTCGCGAGGAAGTTGCTCTTCGCCAGGTTCGCCGCCTGCGCCTGCTCGAACAGCCGCGCCTTGTAGAGGGCGAGCGACGCGTGATCGGCGATCGTGCGCAGCCGCTCGCCGTCGCGCTCCGAGAACGGCAGCCCGTCGCTCGTGCGCGAGACGCCGAGGACGCCGAGCACCTGCCCGTGCGCCATGAGCGGCGTGAGGATGATCGGGCCGACGTCGAGCGCGCTGTTGTAGCGGCGGAAATAGTCCGACGCCGTGTCCTCGCCCATCGCGACGATCGGCACGCGCTCGCGCGCGGCGCGCTCGATGAGGGTGCCGGCGAGCGGGAAGATGGCGCCGAGCAGCCGGTCGTTGCGACCGGCGGCGGCGACGATCGTTCCCTCGTCCTCCTCGCCCTCGCTGGTGGCCGGCCGCAGCTGCGCGACGAGGCCGGCGGACGCATGGCACTGCGCGACGGCGACGTCGCAGAGCGTCTCGAGCAGCGCGCCGGAGTCGGGCACGGCGGCGAGCGCGCGCGCCAGCTCGCGCAGCGCCTCGTTCTCCTCGACGCGCTCGTTCAATTCGGCCTGGCGCCGGTGCTCGCCCAGCTCGAGCCGGGCGGCGCCGGTCACGTCGTGGACGTCGAACACGAGGCCGCCCGAGGCATCGCGCGCGAGGGCGACGTCGAAAGTGCCGGCGACGCGCCCGTCCGGCGACTCGGCGCGGTACCGGCGCGCGACGCCGTCGGCCATCGTCTCGCGCACCGCCTGCCGCTGGGCGTCCTCCATCGCCGGGAACGCCTGCCAGAGGTCCTGTCCGACGAACTCGTCGGCGCTGACCCCCATCATCCGCGTCCAGGCAGCGTTGACGAAGGTGATGCGCCAGTCGGGCGCGACGAGGATGACACCCGACGGCACGGCGGCGAGCGCCGCGGCGGGGTCGAACCCGGCACGTGACTCGGCGGCGGCGCCCGTGTCGGCGCTCGCCGCGCCGATGGCGTCGTTCCCAACCGGCCGCGTCGCCCGAGGGCGGACGGCCATCTCGTCGCTGTGCGTAGTCACCGGGTCACGCTCGATGGGCCGCCCCCGCGCGCCGTGGCGGCACGCGCCACGCGCCGCGGTCGGGGGCGAAGTCGGATATTCTGCGTCGAGGCGACGCCAGATGGAAGGGTACCCGCGGGCACCCATGGCGGTCCGCCGAGCGGGACCGCGGGGCTGGAGCGCTCAGCGCGCGGACGCCTCGTCGCGGGCGGAGGCGGCGGGGAGCTTGGCGGCCGCGGCGGAAACGCCGGCGGCGGGCGCGGGCGGCCAGTCGAGCACGCCACCGAGCGTGTACGGCGCGCCGGACAGGGGCGCCGCATCGGCGTGGTGCATCGGGCTCGGCACGGCCGAGCGGATCGCCGACGCGACGGGCGACGCCGCGGTCACGGTGCGCAGCGCGGCGAGTGCCTCGGCGCGGCCGAGGCGCGGCAGGTAGAGGAAGCCACCGATGCCGTTGACGTCGAGCGGGTGCAGCTCGTCGGGGCGGCGCGTCATGCTCACCGCGATGACGGGCGTGCGCGAGAGATGCTCGTCGCGCTCCCACGAGTCGAGCGACATCGTCGCGAGCAGGTCGTAGTCGCAGATGACGACGTCGGGACGCGCCGCACGCGCGGCCACGGCCGCGCCCTCGATGCCGACGGCGCACGAGGTCTCGAGGTCGAACCGCCCGAAGAACCGCCTCAAGTGGTCGCTCAGTATCTCGTGGCGACCGACGCACAGTGCTCGCAACTCGTCTCGCAAATCAGGGGACACGGAAAGGTACGTCCCTCGCGCGCGGTCCGTCAGGGGTTGCGCCGACGTGTGACACGCTCGCGAAAGTCGTCGCCGCGCGCGAGAGGCAAACCCCGACAGCGCGACACTCCTGTCATAGTCGCGAGCGCGACGTCAGTTCCGCAGCGCGCCCTGTGTGACCCAGCGCACGATCGTCGCGATCTGATTGTCGGTCAGCGGCGCGCGGCCGAGCGGCATGCGCTCGATGCCGAATCGCGCCGTGGGGTCGGGGCCGATCATGCGCACGAGCCACGACGCGTCGGCGTCGCCCGGCGCGACGCGCACGAACTGCGGCGCGAGCGTGGACGGCCGGCCGACGAGCGAGTCGTACGCGATCCCCGCCTGCAGCACGAGCCCCGCCTGGTGCGTCACCGCCGTGTGGCAGCCGACGGTCGCGCAGCGCGCGGTGAGGATCGGCTGGATGTCGCGCGCGAACGACGGCTCGGCGACGAGCGTATCGGGCCCGACCGCGGCGGTGGGGACCGTGAAGTCGGCGCACGCAGCCGCCACGACCGCGGCGACGTACGCGGCCGCCACGATCGTCACGCCGCGTGTCACGCGGCTCGACGCGCCGCGCCACGCGCGACGCCCGACACCACGCACGACACCACACACGACACCGCGCGCGCTCACCGCGTCTCCGGCGCCGCGCTGCCTAACGAGAGCGGCAGCGAGCCCTGCGTCCGCACGGTCACGAGGCTGCCCGGCGCGTAGAACAGCTCGGCGCTGAAGCGCATCGCGCGCAGTCGCAGCGCGTCGCGCCACGCCGACCCGCGGCCGGTGGCGCCGTCCGCGCTGCCGCCGGCGAGCCACGTCGCGCCCGCGAAGCCGTAGCCACGGGTCACGCGCAGCTCGACAGACGGATAGCTCGGGTCGAGCGAGCCGTCGTAGCCGCGCACGCCGACGTCGAAGCGCGTGCGCTCGGCGCGCACGCCGGCGCCCGCGTACGGGCGCAGGCGGCCGCCCCACCACGTGCCACCACTCGCGCGCGGCGCCGCCGTCAGCTCCAGGCTCGCCGCGCGCGGACGAAACTGGTCGCGGCTCTCGCGTCCGTGGCAGACCTTCTCGAAGTACAGGCTGTCGCCGCCGCCGCGGTCGAAGAGGTCGTGGTTGCAGGTCACCGCGCCGGTCACGGTCCCCGCGCTCAGCGCGAGGCGCGGCGTCAGCGACAGCGGGCCGACACCGGCGATCGTGCGCGACAGGGCGAGCGCGCCGAGGTTGGCGGTGACGGCGAAGAGGTGCACCGGGGGCACCCAGCTTCCCTCGGCCACGACGCCGCCCGGCAGCGTGAGCGACGCGCGCGGCCGCGGGAGCACCGGCGCGAGGTTCGTGCTCTCGGTCTTGGAGAAGCCGCCGGTGCGGTTCTCCTCGGAGAGCGGTGGGATGAGCGAGAGCTCGAGCCCGAGCCGCAGCGCGTACGCGCGCGGCGCCGGCTCCGGCGCGGCGGCGGGGGAGAACGCGAGCGCCGCCGAGTAGTAGCCCATGAGCCGCCCGTCGGCGTCGTTCCACGGATGGCGCTCGACGACGCGCTGGGCGGCGAGCGCCGACGGCAGCGCCGCGCCGGTCCCCCAGCAGCAGACGGCCACGACAGCGGCGAGCGCGGCGCGGCGAGCAGCGGCGACGGGCACGACTCCCCTCCCATGACGACGTGGCGCGACGGCGACCGGAACGTCGTCGCACCGCGTCAATCCGGCGCGGGTGTGGGGAGTTCCGAGGGCGGCTCTCGGCTCTCGGCTCTCGGCTTCGGCGCTCGGCGCTCGGCGCCCCCGGCGCCCTCGGTGGCCGGCGAGTGGATCGCGCCACGAGCCGGCGCTCGGTGGCGGCGTGAGCGATGGGTGATGCGTGACGAGGCAGGACGAGTGTCGCGCATGGCTCGCGACGGGGCATGGCGAGCGCAGTGCGCGATGTGTCCCTCAGCGTGATCTCGACCGGGCGCGCGACACGACCTCCCCACGCATCACCCATCGCCCACGCCGGCGGAGCGCGTCGCTCCCCGCGTGAGGGGCAGCGGCGCCGTCCCAACGATGTGCTCGCGGCCGGAGCCGCTCCTACCTCGCCTCGGCGGTCACCGGCGCGCTGTCGGCGTTAGGCGGTGCCGCGCCGACGATCTCCAGCGGCCGGCCGTCGGCCGACTGCGGCAGGAGGAGACGGAAGGTGCTTCCCTGGCCCGGCGCTGACTCCGCCTCGAGCGCGCCGCCGAGGAGCGCGGCGAGGCGCTTCGAGATCGGCAGCCCGAGACCGGTGCCACCGAGGTGCTCGGGCGACTCCGCGCCCTGCGGCACCTGCACGAACTCGTCGAAGATGCGGGCCAGGTCGGCGGGAGCGATCCCCGGCCCGGCGTCGATGACCGCGACCTCGACGCCGCCCTCGCCGTGGCCGCGCACGCGCACGCGCACCGGCTGGCCGCGCCCGAACTTGATCGCGTTCGAGAGCAGGTTGAGCAGGATCTGCCGCACGCGCCGTGGGTCGGTGACGACCGTGACGGGCTCGTCGGAGGGCTCGATCGTGAGCGGCGCCGAGTGCTGGTCGGCCATCGGCCGCACGGTGACGAACAGATCCTCGACGATCGCCGGGAAGCTCACCGGCTGCAGCGACAGCTCGATCTTGCCCGCCTCGATCTTCGACAGGTCGAGCACGTCGTTGACCAGCTCGAGCAGGTGCTTCGCCGCCTTGTGCGTCCGCTGCAGCCCCTGCGCCTGCCGCTCGTTCAGCGGGCCGTAGATGTTGTCGAGCAGCAGCGTCGTGTAGCCGATGACGGCGTTGATCGGCGTGCGCAGCTCGTGGCTCATCGAGGCGTAGAAGCGGTTGCGGGCGCGCATCGCCTCCTCGAGCTGCGTCTGGCGGTGGTTCAGCTCCTCGTTGAGCGACCGCAGCTCGGCCGTCGTGTTGGCGAGCGAGACGGCCTGCGTGCGCAGCGCCTCCTCGGCGCGCTGCCGCTCGGAGACGTCGCGCGCGATCATCGTGTAGAGGACGCCGTTGCCGAGGTCGAGGCAGGAGATCGACGCCTCGATCGGGAAGCGCTCCCCACCCGCGCGCACGCCGACGAGCGAGCGATAGCGCCCCGAGTCGGTGGAGTCGCCGGAGGAATCCGTCGGCGCGGCGGCCGGCGGCGACGCGTCCTCCCGCGTGCCACTGGAGCCGCCGCCGATGAGGCGCTGCGCCGGCGCGATCTCGCAGATGGATCGCAGGTAGTCGGCCCGGAACGGCTCGGGGAAGAGCTCGCCCACCGTCCGTCCGACGACCTCCGACGCCGGCCGGCCGAACACCCGCTCGGCGGCGGCGTTGAAGAGCGTCACCCGCTGGTCGGCGTCGAAGGTGATGATCGCGTCCATCGCCGACTCCACCACCTCGGAGAGGCGCGCCTGCGACTCGACCAGCTCCTCGCGGTGCCGCAGCTCGAGCTCGCGCCGCTCGTTCTCGCGCAGCCGCTGCTCCTGCCGCCGCAGCTGCTCCTGCTTCCGGTACAGGTCCACGAAGACGGAGACCTTCGAGCGCAGGACGTCGGGGTTGAAGGGCTTGAACATGTAGTCCACCGCCCCGACCTCGTAGCCGCGAAAGACGTACTCCTCGTCCTTGCTGATCGCCGTCAGGAAGATGATCGGGATCGCCCGCGACCGTTCGCGCGACTTGATGATGCGCGCCGTCTCGAAGCCGCTGAGGCCTGGCATCTGCACGTCGAGCAGGATCGCGGCGAATTCCTCCTGGAGGATGTGCTTCAGCGCCTCGTCGCCCGAGTGCGCGCGCACCAGCCGCTGCCCGAGCGGCTCGAGGATCGCCTCGAGGGCGAGCAGGTTCTCCGGCCGGTCGTCCACGAGCAGGAGGCTGACCGGCGGATCGACCGCCAGATGCGAGCCCGAGCTGTAGAGCCCCGACCCCGACAGCGCGCCGCCGCTCGGGCCGGAGCCGTCGCCCGCGGCGGCGCCACCGCCACCACTGGCGGCGCCACGGTCGTCACGTGGCGGCCTCACGACGGCCCCCGCCGCGACGCGCGCGCCAGACGCGCCCGCATCCCGACCCGCGCCGCCTGCTGCGCCGCCGGCTGCGCCGGGCGCGACGTGCGGCCGCAGAGCGCGACCAGCCGCGGCGCGATCCCCTCCAGCGGCAGCACGTCCGCGCCCGGCACCGCCCGCGTCGCCGCCGCCGGCATCGTCCGGACCTCGGCCGTCTCCGGATCCTGCACGATCGGGTAGCCGCCGCGCTCGACGATGCGCAGGAGGCCGGCGGCGCCGTCCTCGTTCGCGCCCGTGAGCACGACGCCGATCACGCGGTCGCCATAGCTGTCGGCGGCCGAGGCGAAGGTCACGTCGATGGACGGCCGGCTGTAGCGCACCGGAGCGTCCACCGTGAGGGAGAAGTAGGGTCCGTCCACGAGCATATGGTAATCCGGCGGTGCCACGTAGGCGTACCCCGGCAGAATGGGCTCCTTGTCGTCCACTTCGCGCACGGTGAGCGCGGTCTGGTCCTGCAGCAGCTCGGCGAGCAGGTGATCGGACTCGCGGCTGCGGTGCTGCACGATGGCGACCGGCGCGGCGAGATCGCCCGGCAAGGCGCGGACGATCTCGCCGATCGCGTGCAGCCCGCCCCACGACGCGCCGATCACCACGATGCCGTAGCTCCCCTCGGGGGCCACCCCGCCGCCCGCGGCCTCGACCAGCGGGCCGCCCGTGCCGTTGCCACTTCCGTCGCGCACCTCAACGCACCTTCCGGTAGATCTTCTCGGTCGCGCTGATCGGCTCGTAGCACTCCTCGTACTTCGAGAACCGCAGCGACTCCTTGCTGCCGAGGGCGAGGATCCCGAAGGTCGAGAGGCTCTCGTAGAAGAGCCCGTGCACCCGCTCCTGCAGCGTCTTGTCGAAGTAGATGAGGACGTTGCGGCAGAGGATCACGGTGCACTCGGCGAAGGAGCGGTCGGTCACCAGGTTGTGCTGCGAGAAGACCACGTTGCGGAGCAGCTCCTGCTTGAACAGCGCGCCGTCGTACTTGGCCGTGTAGTACTCGGAGAACGACCGCGTCCCGCCGGCCTTGATGTAGTTCTCCGTGTACTCCTGCATTCGGTCGAGCGGGAAGATCCCGGACTTGGCGCGATGGACGACGACCTCGTTGATGTCGGTGGCGTAGATGCGGGCCCGGTCGTAGAGCCCTTCCTCCTCGAGGAGGATCGCCATCGAATAGACCTCCTCGCCCGTCGAGCACCCGGCGTGCCATACCCGGATGAACGGATACGTCCGCAGCAGCGGCACGACCTTCGTCCGGAACGCGACGTAGAACGTCGGGTCGCGGAACATCGCCGTGACGTTGATGGAGAGGTCGAGCAGGAGCTGGTTCATCATGTCCGGGTCGTGGAGCACCCGGTCCTGCAGCGCCGAGACGCTCGCCATCCCTTCGGCCTCGATCCGCTTCCACAGCCGGCGCCGGATGGACGCGTAGGCGTAGGAGCGGAAGTCGAAGCCGTAGTGCCGGTAGATCCCCTCGAGGAGCAGCTCGATCTCGATCCGCTCGAGCGTGGGGTCGTAGTGGACGGGGGCGACGGCGGGCGAGGCGGCCATGAGTCAGCGACGGCGGGTCCGTGATGCGCGGGTCGGGGGTCGGGGGTTGGGGCTGTCCGTCGGCACTGGCAAAGGCAAAGGCCAAGCCCCGACTCCCGACCCCCGACCCGCCTTCCGCATCCTCATCGATAGAGCCAGACGCGCATGAGGGAGAGCAGCTGCTCCGTGTCCACCGGCTTCGTGATGTAGTCGCTGGCGCCGGCGGCGATCGTCTTCTCGCGGTCGCCCTTCATCGCCTTGGCCGTCAGCGCGATGATCGGGAGCGCCTTGAGCTCGGGGATCTGACGGATGGCCCGGGTCGTCTCGTAGCCGTCCATCTCCGGCATCATGATGTCCATCAGCACGATGTCGAACGTGCCGTCGGGGCCCGCCGCCTCGAGCTTCTCGAGCGCGTCGCGGCCGTTCTCGCTGAACGCGACCTGCATGCCGTGGCTCTCGAGGACGCTCGTCAACGAGAAGATGTTGCGCACGTCGTCGTCCACGATGAGCACGCGCTTGCCCGCGAACACCGCGTCGGCGTTGTGCAACTGCTCGAGCATGCGCCGCTTCTGCTCGGGCAGCTTCGACTCGACGCGGTGCAGGAACAGCGCCGTCTCGTCGAGCAGCCGCTCGGGACTCTTCACGTCCTTGACGATGATCGTCTCGGCGTACTTGCGCAGCCGCGTCTCCTCCGACTGGCTGAGCGCGCGCCCGGTGTAGATGATGATCGGCAGCTCGCGCGCGCTGCGGCGCGGGTCCGACTTCACCTTCTCGAGCAGCTCGAAGCCGCTCATGTCGCGCAGCCCGAGGTCGAGCACCATGCAGTCGTACTGGCGCCCCTCGAGCTCCTTCAGCGCCGCCTCGGCCGAGTCCACGGCCGTGATCTCGACGTCCTCGTCGCCGATCAGCTCGACCATGCTCTTCCGCTGCGTCTCGTCGTCCTCGACGATGAGCAGCCGCTTCTCGCGGTTGTCGATGAAGCTGAGGATTCGCCCGAAGGCCTCGTCGAGCTTCTCCTTGTCCACGGGCTTCTCGAGGTAGGCGAGCGCGCCCGCCTTCAGCCCCTGCTGCCGCTTGTCCACTCCCGAGATGATGTGCACCGGGATGTGGCGCGTCTCCGGATGGTGCTTGAGCCGGTCGAGCACCGCCCAGCCGTCGATGCCCGGCATGTCGATGTCGAGGGTGATCGCGTCGGGCCGGTACTCGTGCGCCAGCGCGACGCCGGTGTCGCCGTCGGTCGCGACGAGGCCGTGGAAGCCCTTGTCGCGCGCCATGTCGAGCAGGACCTTGGCGAAGCTCAGGTCGTTCTCGATGACCAGCACCACGCGGTCGCCCGGCTCGATGGACGCGCGGTCGTCGCCGGCCGGGTTGGGCAGGTCGGTCGAGCGGCGTCCCTCGCGCTCGTAGTCCGTCGCCGTGTCGCCGCCGTTGTCGTAGTCGTCCGGCACGAGGTCGTCGGGCGTGTCCATCACCGGCGCCCGGCTGCCGCTGCCCCCAGAGCCGCTGCTGGCGCCGGTCGCCGTCGCCGCACTTCCCTTCCACGCACCGCCGCCGCCGCCGCGGGACACGCTCGCGACGCCGCGCGGCGGCGTCGGACGCTGGTAGGAGAACGACGACCCGCCCCCGCCGCCGCTCCCGCCGCGGCCCGAAGTGCCGCCGCCCGACGGCGTGATCGCGCGGCGCGCGCCCTCGTCGGCTTCGGGGTCGGTGTAGTGCGCCGGCAGGAAGAGCGTGAACGTGCTCCCCTTGTCGGGCGTGCTCTCGACGCGAATCTCGCCGCCGAGGAGCCGCGAGATCTCGCGGCTGATCGAGAGCCCGAGCCCCGTGCCGCCGTACTTGCGGCTCGTCGTCCCGTCGGCCTGCTGGAACGCCTCGAAGATCAGCCGCTGCTTGTCCTTCGGGATGCCGATGCCGGTGTCGCTGACGGCGAACGCGATCACCTGCTCGGCGCGGTCGAGCGACGTGCTCGCGAAGCGGCCGCGCGACTTCTCGGCCAGCCGCACGGTCAGCCGCACCTCTCCCTTCGCCGTGAACTTGAACGCGTTGGAGAGGAGGTTCTTGAGCACCTGGTTGAGCCGCTGGCCGTCGGTGAAGATCGTCCCCGGCACGTTCGGCGTCAGCTCGACGACGAAGTCGAGCCCCTTCTGATCGGCGAGCGGGCGGAAGTTGCGATCGACGAAGTTCTTCACCTCGGTGATCGGCACCTCGCTCGGGTTCACCTCCATCTTCCCCGCCTCGACCTTCGACAGATCGAGGACGTCGTTGATGAGGTTGAGCAGGTCGGTGCCGGAGCCGAGGATCGTCTGCGCGAACTCGACCTGCTTCGCCGTCAGGTTGCCGTCCTTGTTCTCCGACAGCAGGCGGGCGAGGATGAGCAGCGAGTTGAGCGGCGTGCGCAGCTCGTGGCTCATGTTCGCGAGGAACTCGCTCTTGTACTTCGACGACAGCGCGAGCTGCTCGGCCTTCTCCTCGAGCGCGACGCGGGCCGCCTCGACCTCCTGGTTCTTGAGCTCGACCTTCTTGTTCTGCTCGGCCAGCAGCGACGCCTTCTCCTCGAGCTCCTCGTTGACCTGCTGCAGCTCTTCCTGCTGGTCCTTGAGCAGCTCCTCCGACTGCTTGAGCGTCTTCGCCTGCTGCTCGAGCTCCGTGTTCGAGCGCTTGAGCTCCTCCTGCTGCGCCTGGAGCTCCTTCGACTGGCTCTGCAGCTCCTGGGTCAGCTGCTGCGACTGCTGCAGCAGCTCCTCGGTGCGCATGTTCGCGCTGATCATGTTCAGCACGACGCCGATGGATTCCTGGAGCTGGTCGAGGAAGGTCTGGTGGATCTGGCTGAAGGGGAGGAAGCTCGCCAGCTCGACCACCGCCTTCACCTCGCCCTCGAACAGGATCGGGAGGACGATGATGTTGCGCGGCGGCGCCTCGCCGAGCCCCGACGTGATCTGGATGTAGTCGTCGGGGACGTTCGTGAGCAGGATCGGCTTCTTCTCGAGCGCCGCCTGGCCGACGAGCCCCTCGCCGAGGTGCCAGACGTTCGAGACGTGCTTGCGCTCCTTGTACGCGTAGCTGGCGATGAGCCGCAGCCGCTGCGCGCCCTGCTCGCTCCCTTCCATGATGTAGAAGGCACCCTGCCGCGCCGCGACGAGCGGCGTCAGCTCGCTCATGATGAGCCGCGCGACCGCGTCGAGGTTCTTCTGCCCCTGCATCATCCGGCCGAAGCGGGCGAGGTTCGTCTTCAGCCAGTCCTGCTCGGTGTTCTTCTCGGTGGTCTCCTTCAGGTTCGCGATCATCTGGTTGACGTTCTTCTTCAGCTCGTCGAGCTCGCCGGCCGCCGCGACGTTGATCTGCCGCGACAGGTCGCCGCGCGTCACCGCGGTGGCGACGTCGGCGATGGCGCGCACCTGCACGGTGAGGTTGTTGGCGAGCTGGTTCACGTTGTCCGTGAGGTCCTTCCACGTCCCCGCGACGCCCGGCACCTCGGCCTGGCCGCCCAGCTTCCCCTCCGTGCCCACTTCCTTGGCGACGCGCGTGACCTCGTCGGCGAAGACGCGGAGCCGGTCCACCATCGCGTTGAGCGTGCCCTTCATCTCGAGCATCTCGCCGCGCACGTCCACCGTGATCTTCTGACTGAGGTCGCCGTTGGCGACCGCCGTCGTGACGAGCGCGATGTTGCGCACCTGATTGGTCAGGTTGCCGGCCATGAAGTTCACGTTGTCCGTGAGGTCCTTCCACGTTCCCGCGACTCCGGGCACCTGCGCCTGCCCACCGAGCACGCCCTCCGTGCCCACCTCGCGCGCCACGCGCGTCACCTCGCCGGCGAACACCGAGAGCGAGTCCACCATCCGGTTGATGACGTCCTTGATCTGGAGGATCTCGCCGCGCGCCTCGACCGTGATCTTGCGCGTCAGGTCGCCGTTGGCGATGGCCGTGGCGACCGCGCTGACGTCGCGCAGCTGCACGGTCAGGTTGCCGGCGAGCTGGTTCACGTTGTCGGTGAGGTCCTTCCAGGTACCGGCGACGCCGGGCACGTTCGCCTGACCGCCCAGCCGTCCCTCGGTGCCCACCTCGCGCGCCACTCGGCTCACTTCCGCGGCGAAGCCCGAGAGCTGGTCCACCATCGTGTTGACGGTATTCTTCAGCTCCAGCATCTCGCCCTTGACGTCCACCGTGATCTTCTTCGACAGGTCGCCCTTCGCGACCGCCGTCGTCACGTCGGCGATGTTGCGCACCTGACTCGTCAGGTTGCCGGCCATGAAGTTCACGGAGTCGGTCAGGTCCTTCCACGTACCGGCGACGCCTTCGACCTGCGCCTGGCCGCCCAGCCGCCCTTCCGTGCCGACCTCTCGCGCCACGCGCGTGACCTCGGCCGCGAACGAGGAGAGCTGGTCCACCATCGTGTTGATCGTGTTCTTCAGCTCGAGCATCTCACCGCGCACGTCCACGGTGATCTTGCGCGACAGGTCGCCCTTGGCGACGGCGGTGGTGACGTCGGCGATGTTGCGCACCTGGCCGGTGAGGTTGCCGGCCATCGCGTTCACGTTGTCGGTGAGGTCGCGCCACGTACCGGCGACGCCCTCCACCTGCGCCTGACCACCGAGGCGTCCTTCTGTACCCACTTCGCGGGCGACGCGGCTCACCTCGGAGGCGAAGGCGCTCAGCTGGTCCACCATCGTGTTGACGGTGTTCTTCAGCTCGAGCACCTCGCCGCGGACATCCACCGTGATCTTCTGACTCAGGTCGCCGCGCGCGACGGCCGTCGTCACGAGGGCGATGTTACGCACCTGGTCGGTGAGGTTCCCGGCGAGCGTGTTCACGTTGTCGGTCAGATCCTTCCACGTGCCCGCCACGTCCGGCACCTGCGCCTGACCGCCCAGCCGTCCTTCCGTACCGACTTCCTTGGCGACGCGGGTGACCTCGCCCGCGAATACGGACAGCCGGTCCACCATTCGGTTGATGACGTCCTTGATCTGCAGGATCTCGCCGCGGGCCTCGACGGTGATCTTGCGCGTCAGGTCGCCCGTCGCGATCGCGGTCGCGACCGCGCTCACGTCGCGGAGCTGGACGGTGAGGTTATTCGCGAGCTGGTTCACGTTGTCGGTGAGCGCGCGCCACGTGCCCGCCACGCCCGGCACGTTGGCCTGGCCGCCGAGGACGCCCTCGCTGCCCACCTCGCGGGCGACGCGCGTGACCTCGTCGGCGAAGATGCCGAGTCGGTCCACCATCGTGTTGATCGTGTCCTTGAGCTCGAGCACCTCGCCGCGCGCGCTCACGGTGATCTTCTGACTCAGGTCGCCGTTGGCCACCGCCGTCGTGACGACGGCGATGTTGCGCACCTGGTTGGTCAGGTTGCCGGCGAGCGTGTTCACGTTGTCCGTCAGGTCCTTCCACGTCCCGGCGACGTCGGGCACCTGCGCCTGCCCGCCGAGCCGGCCCTCCGTGCCCACTTCCTTCGCGACGCGCGTCACCTCGCCGGCGAAGACCGAGAGCCGGTCCACCATCCGGTTGATGACCTCCTTGATCTGGAGGATCTCGCCGCGCGCCTCGACCGTGATCTTGCGGGTCAGGTCGCCGCTCGCGATGGCGGTGGCGACGGCGCTCACGTCGCGCAGCTGCACGGTCAGGTTGCCGGCGAGCTGGTTGACGTTGTCGGTGAGGTCGCGCCACGTGCCGGCGACGCCGGGCACCTGCGCCTGGCCGCCGAGCTCTCCTTCCGTGCCCACTTCCTTGGCGACGCGGGTGACTTCCGAGGCGAAGGCGTTGAGCTGGTCCACCATCCGGTTGACCGTGTTCTTGAGCTCGAGCACCTCGCCCTTCACGTCCACCGTGATCTTCTGACTCAGGTCGCCGTTGGCGACCGCGGTCGTGACCACGGCGATGTTACGCACCTGCGCCGTGAGGTTCCCGGCGAGGGTGTTCACGCTGTCGGTGAGGTCCTTCCACGTCCCGGCGACGCCCGGCACGTTGGCCTGGCCGCCGAGTCGTCCTTCCGTGCCGACCTCGCGGGCGACGCGCGTCACCTCGCTCGCGAAGGCGTTGAGCTGGTCCACCATCGTGTTGACGGTGTTCTTCAGCTCGAACATCTCGCCCTTCACCTCGACGGTGATCTTGCGCGAGAGGTCGCCCTTGGCGACCGCGGTCGTGACGTCGGCGATGTTGCGGACCTGGTTGGTCAGGTTCGACGCCATCGCGTTGACGTTGTCGGTCAGGTCCTTCCACGTGCCGGCGACGCCGGGGACGTTGGCCTGGCCGCCGAGTCGGCCCTCGGTGCCCACCTCGCGGGCGACGCGCGTGACTTCCGCGGCGAAGCTCGAGAGCTGGTCCACCATCGTGTTCACCGTCGTGCCGATGCGGAGGAACTCGCCCTGCACCGTCTTCCCCTCGATCTGCAGCACCATCTTCTGCGACAGGTCGCCCTGGGCGACCGCCTGGATGACGCGGGCGACCTCGGTCGTCGGCGTCACGAGGTCGGTGACGAGCGAGTTGATCGAGTTGACGGTGCGCGCCCAGCCGCCGCCGACGTCGCCGAGGCTGGCGCGGTCGGTCATGACGCCCTCGCGGCCGACGCTCGTGCTGACGCGCACGATCTCGTCGGTCATCCGCTCGCGGAGCTCGGAGAGGTCGTTGAAGGCGTCGGCGATGTCGAGCATCAGCGGATCGTCGCCGAGGTCGATGCGGGTGCCGAACTCGCCGGCGCGCAGCTCGCGGAGCCCGCGCAGCAGCTCGTGGAGCGCCGACCGGTCACTGCCGC
This sequence comes from Gemmatimonadaceae bacterium, assembly GCA_035554795.1. GTDB lineage: Bacteria > Gemmatimonadota > Gemmatimonadetes > Gemmatimonadales > Gemmatimonadaceae > DATMHT01. The sequence continues at coordinate 16,850 of DATMHT010000226.1, forward strand.
CGCCCCCGCCGCCGCCGTTCCCGCCGCGGCCCGTCGCGGCCCGCGTCGCCCCGCGACTCGCCCGGCCCGAGCGGCCGGCCCGCGGGGGGGCGCTCTCGGTACGCGTCTCCGCGGCGCGCGCCTCCGCGGCGCCGCGACCGTTCCCGGCTTCGGCTCGTCCGCCGTCGCCGCCGGCGCGCCCGTTGCCCCGGCCGCGTCGGCGGCCCTTCGGAGCGTTGGCGCCGCCCTGCTCTTCGCCGTCGGTCGCGCCGCGACCGAGCTCGATGTCTCTCCCGACTTCCACGTCAGGCTCCCGTGCTGGATGGAATGGTCATACGTGCGCGTCGTCGGCGCATTCGGGGATGATACTTCAAGAACGGGACCGGCCACAGGCGCCACGTATCCCGCGCTGTCGTGTGAGCGCGAACCAATACCACCCGGCCACCCCGGGCGCGACCGACCTCGCGGTCAGCGAGGCACTTAGCCCTCTCTACCCTGCTCCAAGGCGATCGGATCGCCGCGCCGGATCACCCCTTCGCCGAGGACGCGGGCGTAGACGCGGCTCCAGCCGGGGTGGTGCGCCTGCGACACCCGGACGGAGCGCCCGTCGGCGAAGACGCCGGCGATGGTGCGACAGGGCTTGGTGAAGCTTGCCACCTCCACCACCACGTCGCGCCCGAGCCGCAGGCGAACTCCGGGCACCACCTCGTCCCACGCCAGCCCGGCGACGGTGACGTTCTCACCCAGCGCCCCGGGCCCGACCCGATGCCCCTCCGCCACCAGCGCCTCGATCCGCTCCAGCGCATAGAGGCAGAGCGCCCGCTCGGGGCCGCCGTGGTACTTGCGGTTCTTCTGCCAGTCGCCGGTCAGGCCGGCGAAGGTGACGAGAGACTCCGGGACGGCCAGTTTCGGGACGCCGCCGGACGAGATATTCAGCGAGTAGATGCTAGCCATGCGATGGGGGCTGGTCCCTCTATTCTCATGCGAGAGGAGGCAGGAACCAGGAATCAGGGGAGTGCGTGTCTCTCTGCCGGGACGTGAGAGGGGGCAGGAACCAGGCATCAGGTCTCCGTGGCCAGCATCCCACCTGATTCCTGGTTCCTGCTTCCTCTCGCGTCCCGACCGAGGGAGAAGCACGTCCCTGATTCCTGGTTCCTGCCTCCTCTCATGTCCCGGTAGAGAGACCCCCAATCTCCCCAACCGCGAGCCGCACCGGGATCCCCCCATTCGTCGTGTGCAGCACCTCCTCGAGCGGGAGCCCGACGTGGGCGTCGAGGGTGCGGTCGGCGGAGAAGAGGGCGAGGCGCCAGCCGGGGAAGCGGGCGTGGAGCAGCTTGCCGAGCTGGGCGTACAGGTTCCGCAGCCGGTCGCGCTCGCCGACGCGGACGCCGTAGGGCGGGTTCACCGCGACGAGGCCCGGCATCGCGCCGGTCGCGCCGCTCGCGGACGGCGGCGGCGGCTCGGCGTGCGAGAGCGCCTGCACCGCCAGCGCGACGTCGCCCGCCACCCCCGCGCGCTCGGCGTTGGCGCCGGCCGCCTCGATCGCCCCCGCGTCGCGGTCCGAGGCGAGGATCGGCACCGGCGACGCGGGGAGCGCCACCGACGCGGCGCGCTCGAGCGCCGCGTGCCAGGCGTCGGCGTGGAAGCCCGGCCAGCGCATGAAGGCGAAGTCGCGCGCGCGGCCCGGCGCGAGGCGCCGCGCGATCATCGCCCCCTCGATGGCGATCGTCCCCGATCCGCACATCGGGTCCACGAGCGGCGTCGTCCCGTCCCAGCCGGCACCGAGCAGGATCGCGGCGGCCAGCGTCTCGCGCAGCGGCGCCTTGGCGACCGCCTGACGATAGCCGCGCAGGTGCAGCAGCGCGCCCGAGCTGTCGGCGCTCACCGTGCACCGGTCGTGCACCAGTCGCGCGGTGAAGAGCTGCGCGTCGCCCGACGCGGCGCCCTCGGCGATCGCGTCGTCGTCCTCGTGCTCGATGAGGTCCACGCGCCCCACCGCTCCGCCGACGCGCTTGGCCAGCGCCGCCGCCAGCCGCTCGGCGACCGCGTCCGAGTGATAGAGGCGCGACTTGCGGCAGGTGACGCGGAAGCGCACCGGCGCGCCCGGCACGACGAACGTCTCCCAGGGCAGCTTCCGCGCGTGGCGCTCGAGCTCGTGGAAGGCGCTCGCGTGGAACTCCTCGCCGACGCGCGCGACGACGCGGCTCGCCGTGCGCAGCCAGAGGTTCGCGCGGTAGAGGTGCTCGAGGCGGCCGGCGAACGCGACCCCGCCCGGCTCGGCGCGCGGGTTCGCGATCCCGATCGCGCGCAGCTCGGCCAGCGCCAGCGGCTCGAGGCCCGGCGCCGTGACCGCGAACAGCGAGAGACGCGCGCCGGCGGCCCGGGCGCGATCGGCCGGCGTGACGGCGGGCCGCGGCGCGGACGTCGTCGGTCGAGCGGCCGCGGTCCGGCCCCGGTCGGCGCGGTGGCTCGCCAGAAGCCTACCATTCGGCGGCCGCATCGCGGCCGCCCTCCGACGGGGTGGCGGTGTCGTCGTCCGCACCGGCGTCCATGCGCTCGACCGCCGGCGGCCCTTCACCGAGGAGCCACGCGCGCGCCGGCTCGTACTCGCGGAAGACCTCCGCGACGACGCCGCCCGCTTCCGCGGTCACCGCGCCGAGGCGCATGAGCCCGAAGGCGAGGTCGCTCGGCGCGACCATGACGAGGCGCGAGTTGAAGGCGTGGCGGTTCCGGGCGAGGAAGCGCGCCATCCCGCGCACGTCCTCGGTCGGCCGCTCGCGGAGCGCGCGCGACTCGCGCAGGTCGTACATCAGCACCGGTCGGGCGGGGCGCGCCGGATCGGCGAGCGCCGCGAGCACCGCGTTCTCGAGATCGAGAACGCTGTACTCGCCCTTCATGTGGATCGCGACGATCGGATCGTCGAAGCTGTATGAGACAGGCATGTCGTGAGACGGTCGGCCGCGGCAGCGGAGGACGTGCACCGCTCGCGGCACGGAGTCATGACGGAAAGGTTCAGCGTGCGCGAGTCACGCACGCGAGCAAAGACGAGCGGACCGCCGGATCACACCCGGCGGTCCGCTCGATGATCGAACGCGGTCGCAACGCGGTCGCAACGCGGGACAGCGCCTCAGGCCGCGCGCCGCTCGCGATCGTCGGCGTCGCCGACGCCGGCCCACCGCGCCCGCACCTCGCCGTCCGGCGCGGTGACGAACTGTGGGATCGCGACGGCGGTGCCACCCGGCGCCATCAGCACGCGCAGGGGCGTGGGCGACGTCGCGTCCGCGTCGTCGCCCGCCTGGTGCGTCGCGTCGTCCATCATCGCGCCGGCACCCATCAGCACGACCACCGAGAGCACCGCGCCGAGACCGAAAACCGCCAACAGGGACATTGCAGTGAGACTCTAGATTCAGTTCGAGGCCGGCCATCGAAGCCGGCGTAGTGTAGGAGAACCGCGCGCGAGCGTGCGCGGACCATGCATCAATCTAATCGAGTCGGCCGGCCGAATCGCCGGTCCGTCGTCATCGCCCACCCGAGCCCGCGCGCGCCGCGCGTGGCTCCCGATCAGGAGACCGCATGGCACGCACGACCCCGCTGCCCGCCACGCCGCCGCGCCCGTCCCGCCTCGTGGCGCTCACCGCCGCCGCGCTCGCCGTCGCTGCCCTCGGCGCCTGCGTGACGCGCCCGGCGTCACCGTCGAGCCCTGCGTCGAGTGCCGCGGCGAGCGACAGCACGACGACCGGCACCGTCGTGACGTTGCACCAGGAAGGGGGGCTCGCCGGCCTCGTGACCGACGCGACGGTGGATGGCGCGGCGCACCACTTCCAGACGGTGACGCGGCACGCCTGCGGCGCCGAGGGGGCGAGCTGCCCGCCGCCCACCGACTCGGCCACGGGGACGCTCTCCGACTCGCTCGCGACCGCCATCGCGCGCGCCGTGGACGCGGCCGACTTCTTCGCGCTGCAGAAGGACTACGGCACCAACCCCCGGCTGCGCGACGGATTCCTCTACGTCGTCACGGTGCGCCGTGGCGCGCGGACGATGACCGTCCGCGCCGACGACTCGACGCGCCCGCAGGCACTGGCGACGCTGACGACCGAGATGGCGCGGGTGATCGATCGGGCGCGGGGGCGAAAGTAGGACGGCGGCTCTCGGCCGTCAGCGCTCGGCTATTCGACAGGATGCACAGGATGGACAGGATGTGGGGTGCTCTTCATCCCGTTCATCCTGTGCATCCTGTCCAACGAGGGCCGAGAGCCCACAGCCGAGAGCCGCTCCTTCCCGTTGCCGCTTCCGCCCCGCCCTCCTGCGGCGGCAGATTCCTCGCACACCACGCGGCCGACGCGCGCCATACATCGGCGCGGGCCACCTCCCTCATCACCCCATGTCCATGTTCAGTAGAGCAGACCGTCTCCTCGCCGCGCTCGCGGCGGCCGTCGTCACCGCCGCGGCTTCCGCGTGCGCGAGCGCGCCCGGCGCGACCACCACGACGGCTCCGTCGCCCGCCGCCGCCGCACCGGCCGCCGCCGACGGTGGCGCGCCCGCCGCGATCTCGCCGGCGAGCCCGATCAAGGAGTTCGGGACGATGTGGACCTTCGACGCGCCGCCGCTCGAGTACTGGAAGGCGCGCTACAACTTCACGCCCGACCAGGCCTGGCTCGACCACGTGCGCCTCGCGTCGGTGCGCATCCCCGGCTGCTCGGCGTCGATCGTCTCGCGCAACGGCCTGGTGATGACGAATCACCACTGCGGCCGCGAGTGCACGGCGGAGGTCTCGCCCAAGGACTCGAACTACATCACGACCGGCTTCGCCGCCAAGGCGGTGACCGAGGAGAAGAAGTGCCCGATGCTGTGGGCCGACCAGCTCCAGTCCATCGAGGACGTGACCGCGAAGGTGCGCGCCGCCGTCACCGCGACCACGCCCGCCGCGCAGGTCGAGCAGCGCACGGCCGCGATCGCGCGGATCGAGCAGGAGTGCAAGCAGCAGACGTCGCTCAACTGCCAGGTGGTGACGTTCTACCAGGGCGGCATGTACTCGCTCTACCGCTACAAGCGCTTCAATGACGTCCGCCTCGTCATGGCGCCCGAGGGCGACATCGCCTTCTACGGCGGCGACCCGGACAACTTCACCTATCCGCGCTACGATCTCGACCTGACGCTGCTGCGGATCTACGAGAACGACAAGCCGCTCCAGGCGAAGGATTACCTGAAGTGGAGCGCGAACGGCGCGCAGGAGAACGACCTCGTCTTCGTCACCGGCAACCCCGGCTCGACCGGCCGCCTCGCCACGGTCGCGCAGATGGAGTACCTGCGCGACGTGCAGTACCCGGCGCAGCTCGCGGCCTACGACCGGCAGCTCGCGATCTACCACGAGCTCTCGGCGAAGAGCCCGGAGGCGGCGCGCCAGTACCAGAACCAGATCTTCGGCCTCGCCAACTCGAAGAAGGCGGTCACCGGCTACCGCGCCGGTCTCCTCGACTCGACGATCATGGCGAAGAAGCGCGCCTTCGAGAGCGACTTCCGCCGCCGCGTCGCCGCCGACCCGGCGCTCCAGACGCGCTACGGCTCGGCGTGGGAGGAGATCGCCGGCGCGCAGCGCGAGCTCGCGTCGTTCGCGACGCAGGCGCGCTACTACGGCTTCAACTTCGGCGGCTCGACGCTGATGCAGGTCGCCAACCTGCTCGCCGCGCTACCGGGCGAGGCGGCGATGCCCGACTCGGCGCGTCTCGCGCAGTTCCGGGGCCCCGGCCTCGAGCGCTCGCGCACGGCGCTCGCCGGCCCGATCGAGATCGACCCGGAGTTCGAGAAGGCGATCATCGCGGCGCAGCTCCGCGCCGCGCAGCAGGAGCTCCCGGCCAACGATCCGTTCCTCCAGGCGGCGCTGGGCGGCCGCAGCCCCGAGGTCGCCGCCGAGGCGATCGTGGCCGGCACGAAGCTCGGCACGCCCGAGGGGCGCAAGGCGCTGCTCGACGGCGGCGCCGCGGCGGTCGCGTCGAGCACCGATCCGGCGATCGTGCTCGCCCGCCGCGTCTACGCGCTCAACCGGCCGCTCGCCCTGCGCACCGCCCGCCTCAACGCGGTCGCGTCGGCCAACGCCGAGCGCGTCGGCCAGGCCCTGTTCGCCGCCTACGGCAAGACGCTGCCGCCGGACGCGACGTTCACGCTGCGCATCACCGACGGCGTCGTGAAGGGCTACCCGATGAACGGCACGCTCGCGCCGTACAAGACGACGTTCTACGGCCTCTACGACCGCGCCAACTCGTTCGACGACAAGGGCGACTTCAAGCTTCCGCCGCGCTGGCTGGCGAAGAAGGACCGGCTCGACCTCACGACGCCGTTCGACTTCGTCTCCACCAACGACATCATCGGCGGCAACTCCGGCAGCCCGGTGATCAACCGCAACGCCGAGGTGGTCGGGCTCATCTTCGACGGCAACATCGAGAGCCTGCCCAACCGCTTCATCTTCACCGACGACGTCGCGCGGTCGGTGAGCGTGAGCTCGCGCGCGATCACCGAGGCGCTGCGCAAGATGTACGACGCGCCGAAGGTCGCCGACGAGCTGGAAGGGAAGTAGAGGCGGCGCTCGGCAACGGCAGTTCTTAGTTCAACTGAGAGTCATTGGCTGTTGGTGACGAGTGTTTGGTTCACAACGACGGCGCGCAGGAGCCTGAGGCTCCGCGCGCCGTCGTTGTTCACTGAACACTCTGCACCAAGAACCAATAGCTCTCAGTTGAACTGACCACCGTCGTTGCCGAGCGTCAAACGGCGAGAATCGCCCTTCTACGCCCGTGCCGTCTTCCGGCCGCGCTCCTCGGCGGTCTTGAGCGGTGGCACGTTGCTGCCGACGACGTTGAAGATCTCGCGGTGGCCGCGGTCCACGAGCGGCACGAAGCGCTGGTACCACGCGCGCCACTCGTCGGTCATGGACTCCTTCATCTCGCTCTCGTAGTCGGCGAGGGTGTCGTACGAGGTCTCGAGCACGAGCGTGTAGAACCGGCCGGCGACGTCGGTCAGCAGCCGCATGTCCTTCACCTTGTTGCCCTGGCGGAGGAACTGGCTCCCCTCCTGCCACAACGCGAGCGCCTCGCGCGACTTGCCGAACTTGAGCTGGAACACATCGCGGACGACGATCATGAGTCCCTCCCGCTGACGGAGCACGCCCGTCCGCGTCGACCACATCGCCAGGTCGCGGACGGCGCGCGTGTCCACAGTGGGATGATTCACATGGCTCGGCCAGTGGCAGACGAGCCGGCCTCGAGCGTGTCCACCCGCTCAGGCGTCGAGCCGCTTCAGCTCCGCCTTCCGCCGGCGCACGCGCGGCCGCACGGGGTCGCTCAGATCCATCTCCTGCCACGACACCGCGTAGCCGGTCCACAGCCGGTGCCCGCTCAACCGCCGCAGCAGCGCGCGCAGCAGCCGCCCCTCGAGCAGCCGCTCGAAGACGGCGAGCTTGCCGACGTGGAACTCGCGCACGACGTGGTCGGGACCGTCCACCTCCGCGCGCACCTCCTCGATGCGGCCGACGCACTCGCCAGCCGCGTCGAACACCTTGCGGCCGACGAGCAGCTCGAGCCGCACCTCGCGCGGCGTCGTCGCGGTCGCCGTCATGTGCCCGGCACCTTCGACACGACGTGCTCGCGCAGCCAGAGCTCGAGCGCGAGCGCGCTCGTGTCCTCCGCCTCGACGTCGAGCTCCACGTACTTGCCGACGACGGTGACGACCTCCCACGGCACGCACGTCGGCCCGCGCGTCGCCTCGCCCGTCCAGCGGCCGAGCGCCTCGGCGAGCCGGCCGAGCCAGCGCGCGAGGCGGCGCATCGCCGGCTCGGCGCCGATCACCACGTGCGACACACGCGGCGGCGCGCCGTCGCGGAGCTCGAGCGCGAGCCCGTCCACCCGCCCCATGTGCTGCCCGTTGCGGTCCACGACCACGCGATCGAGCACGTCGTGCACGAGGTTCACGTCAGCCGCCTCCCATGAGCTGGAGTGGGAGCGCCGCGACGAGCAGCACGACCGACAGCAGCGCCAGCACCGCGAGCGCGGCGTTGCCCGCCCACTTGTTGGTGTGCTCGTGCAGCAGCGCCTCGTCGTTCATGAGCACGATCATCGGGATGACCGTCACCGGCAGGCTCGCGGCGGTGAGCGCCATGGACACGTTCGTGAGCTTGAGCGGATCCACGCCGGCGGCCATCGGCACGGCGGCGAGGAAGAGCAGCACCGTGTAGGCGAGGCTGTAGCGCGCGTGACGCTTCGGATGCGCGTCCTCGCCCCACTCCCACCCCAGCCCCTGCGCGATCAGGTAGGCGCACGACAGCGCGATCTCCGTCGCGGCGCCGAAGCAGTTGACGCCGAGCGCCATGATGAAGAAGGCGAAGCCCCAGCGGGCGAGCGGCGACGAGAGCAGCATCGCGAGCTGCTCGCCGCGCTCGACCTCGATGCCGCGCGGCAGGAAGACGCGCGCGGCGACGACCAGCACCGCCAGGGCGAGCAGCCCGCCGAGCGCGTTGCCGAGCCCCGCCACGACGCGGTTCATCTTCAGGTACGTGACGTCCCACTCGTCCTCGATCGAGCCGGAGGAGTAGAAGAAGTACAGGTACGGGCTGATGGACGCGCCGAGGATGCTGACGGCGAGGAACCAGTAGTGCGCGCGGTCGTCGGCGGGCTGCGTCGGCACGAGGCCGCCGGCGACCTGTCCCCAGTGGGGGTGCAGCTTGACCGCGGCGACGACGAAGGCGAGCGCGACGAGCCCGAGCCCCGCCGTGCCGTACTCGATGATGGAGAACGTCCCCTTCCACAGCAGCGCCCAGGCGACGACGGTCACGATGAGCACCCACCATCGCAGGCTCACGTTCGTCGCCATCTGCAGCGCGAGCGCGACGCCGCCCAGCTCCGAGGCGAGCACGAGGAAGCTGACGAGGAGCACGACGACGAGCGGGATGACGAAGAAGCGGAAGCCGAAGCGCTCGCGCATCGCGTCGGCGAGGGTGCGGCCGCTGACGGCGGCGAGCCGCCCCGACATCTCCGACAGGACGATCAGCCCGAACGCGCCGATCGCGACCGCCCACGCGAGCCGGTAGCCGAAGCTCGCGCCGGCCTGCGCCGCGGTCGTGATCGAGCCGACCTCGAGGAAGCCGCCGATGCCGGTGACGATGCCGAGGGCGACGTCGAAGATCTTCTTCATCGCGCGCTCACGGCTTCTTCGCGCTGTCGGCGAGCGCGCTGGCGACTTCGCCGGCCGAGTCGGCGCGCGCGGCGAGGCGCAGAAGCGCGCGACGATCGCCGGGCGCCGAGTCGGCCGAGCGGGCCATGAGGCCGACCGTGCGCTCGACGACCGTGGCCGCGGCGAGCGCCCGCGCGCGCAGCGGCGGCGCGAGCTTGCTCGAGTCGGCCGACGAGTCGAGCGCCGCGTGCAGCGCGCTCACGTTCTCCTCGAGCTCGGCGTGCGTCGCGTGCAGCACGTTGCGCGTGTAGCGCGCCGACGTCGCGCCCGCGGCGCGATTCTCGGCCGCGAGCCGCGCGCTCGCCCCCCACGACGCGACCTTGTCGAGCGTCTGATCCGGGCCACCGCCACAGGCGGCCGCCGCCGTCGCGGCGAGCGCGACGCCGCACGCCCCCCGCCACCACCACCACGTCACGTGCGCCGCGGAGCTACGCTCTCTCCGTCGCCGTTCGCCTCCGTCTCGATGCATCGTCCCTCGGGCGCGAGGCCAACGCCGCGGCGGGCGCGCGCCCGCTCGGACCGTCGGTCCTAGTCACCCGGGATCATTACAACCTGCGTGCCAGAGGGGCGGCTCTCGGCTCACGGCTGGTGTTCGACAGGATGCACAGGATGAACGGGATGAGAGCAAGGCCACATCCTGTTCGTCCTGTACATCCTGTCGAACCGCCGAGAGCCGAGGGCCGACAGCCGCCATTACAACTCCGGAAGCGTTGCCGTGCGGCCGCGGTTCTGGATCCTGAGCCACTCGTACAGCGGCTGGAAGTACTCGACCATCGCCCGCGCGTCGAGCTCGCGGCCGGTCGTCTCCTTCAGCACCTCGCGCCACGGGCGGCTCGCGCCCGGCGCCATCAGCGTGCGCAGGAAGTCGCCGACCGCCTTGTTGCCGTAGTAGTCGGTGTCGTGCGGGTCCTGGTGCAGGATGTCGGTCGCGATGTGGGTGTGGAGCTGGATGAGGAGCGCGTTCGAGAGCGCGTAGTCGTAGTACTGGGCCGGATCGTCGTTGATGTGCGTCTTCGTCGCCGCGTCGGCGTACTGCTCGCCGCGCGGGCCCGCGGGCGGCGCGATCCCCTGGTAGCGGCGCGCGTACTCCCACCAGCGCGCGTTCATCGAGTCGGCGCTCAGGCGCGACGCGTAGAAGTCGTGCTCCCAGCGCGACATCGTCCCCGCCGAGAACGGGATGAAGACGACGAAGTTGAGCGCCTCCTTGAGGAGCTGCGCCGTCTTCTCGTCGGGCGTCGCCGGCGTCGCCGGCACGAGGCCGCGGTCGGCGAGGAAGCGGCGCTGCGACGAGGCGAGCCCCATCATGCTGCCGATCCCCTCGTGGTACGCGCGGTTGGCGCCGGAGCGCAGCACGAGCGGCACCGCCGGCGTCGAGTACGCCTGGTAGTAGTAGATGTGCCCGAGCTCGTGCATCGCCGTCTCGTACCAGTCGGCGTTCGCCTCGACGCTCATCAGCGACCGCACGTCCTTGTCGAGGTCCATGTGCCACGCCGAGGCGTGCGTGTTCTTCTTGTAGCCCGCGCTCGCGGGCACGTCGTAGAGCGACGACTTCTCCCAGAAGGTGCGCGGCAGCGAGTCGAAGCCGAGGCTCACGTACAGCCCCTCGGCCTGCTGCACGACCCACTCTGGCGTGTGACGGCCGACCGCGGAGTCCACGTTGAGTCCCTGCACGGTGACGAGGTCCGCCCAGCTCTGTCCCCACCGGTTGGGCAGCCAGTCGGCCGGGATCAGCGCCGGCACCGGCCGCTTGTAGCGCCGCGCGAGCTCGTAGCGCGCCCACGTGTGCAGCTCGCGGTAGAGCGGGCGGAGCTGGACGTTCATCGTGTCGAGCAGCGCCATCATCTCCGGCGTCGTCATCCCGTAGTCGCTCACCTGATAGGTGAAGTAGTCCGGGTAGCCGAGCGCCTGCACGGTCTGGTTGCGGAGGTCGCGGAGCGCGACAAGGCCCGGCTTGAGCACCGGCCCGACCTCCTTCGACGCCTCCCACGCGGCGCGGCGCGTCGTGAGGCTCGTGCTGACGCGGAGGATCGAGTCGATCTGGTTCGGCGTCACCGCCTTTCCGCGGAGCTTGAAGGTGTAACCGTACAGCTTCTCCACCTGCTCGGTCTCGGCGGCGATGCGGCGGCGCACGACGTCGGCCGCGGCCTCGGGGCTCTCGCCGGCGTTGTAGAGCATCGTCTCGAGCTGGCGCACCTGGAGCGGCGAGAGCTCGCCGCGGCGCGCGAGATAGCCGCGGATGCGGCTCACGTTCTCGTTGCTGCCGACGAAGCGCGCGAGCGCCTCCTTCTCTCGCTTCGTCCGCGCCGCGTTCGTCGTGTCCCCGGCGACGATGTGCGTGTTCGACTCCCAGTCGGCGAGCTGCGCGGCGTAGTACAGCTGCTGATAGCGCGCCGAGTAGTCAGCGAGGAACCGGTCCACCTCGGCGGAGAACGAGGGCGGCGTCGCGGTGGCCGCGGCTGGCGCGGCGGCGGGTGCGGGCGCCGGCGCGGGCGCCGCGGCCGGCGGCGCGCTGACGCAGGCGCCGAGCGCGAGCAGCACGAGGAGCGGGGCGACGACGCCGGCGACGGCGCGGCGATCGGGATGACGGCGATTGTCGTGCATGCGCGGGAAGGTGAGCGGAAGCGGCAAGGCGGCGGACGGGACAAGATGCACCGCCGCGCCGGGGCGTGGCGAGTCGAGTCGGCGCTCGCGGCGCCACACCGTGCCGTGCCCCGCTCCGCGCCGCCGCTCCCGGCCGACGCTCAGTGCAGCGTGTACAGGTACGCCGCGAGGTCGCGCGCGTCGCGCTCGCCGACGCCCATGTCGGGCATCGCGGTGAGCGAGTCCACCTCGCGCGGGTGGCGGATCCAGCGCACGACGTTGGCGGGGCTGTTCGGGAGGACGCCGGCGACGTACGCGCGCTCGGCGAAGCCGGTGAGCGGCGGGCCGACGAGCGCGTCGGCACCGGGCACGCCGGGCACGGTGTGGCAGGTGGCGCAGCCGTAGGTGCGGATCGCGACGCGCCCGCGCTCCGGGTCGCCGCCGGTGAGATACGCCGCCTCCCGCGCCTCCGCGCGCCGCGTCTCGCTCGTGCAGCCCGCGAGCATCAGCACCAGCACCAGCAGCGGCGCCGCCGCGAGCGCCGCGGCGCGGGCCCGCTCGTGCGCCTCGCGGGCCTCGACACGGCGGCCCGACTCGCGGAGCCAGCAGGTGAAGAGCCAGAGCGCGGCGGCGACGTAGGCGACGCTCCCCGGCACCCACATCAGCACGCCCGCCAGCTGCTGGTCCTCGAGCGGCATCAGCCCCCACGGCCCGGTGGTCGCCGCGTACGCCGGCACCCACAGCCGCTCCGACACGGCGATGAGCGCACCGAGCGCGCCGGTGTGCAGCGTGGTGACGAAGAGACAGAGGATCCCCGTGCCCGCCCGTGTGCCGCGCGCCCGCGGCGAGAGCACCGCCCACCAGAAGAGCAGCGCCGTGCCGAGGAAGCTCGCGTGCTGCACCGCGTGGGCGAGCTCGCTGCGCAGCGTGAGGGCGTAGAACGCCGGCACGTGTCCCACCCACAGCGCCGCGCCGTGCAGCGCGGTGGCGACGGCGGGGTGCGTGAGCGACCCGGACGCCCCGTGCACCAGCGGCTGGCGCCCGACGTCGCCGGCGGTGCCGCGCCACGACGGCGGCAGTCCCCACACCGCGGCGACGAGCGGCCGGCCGAGCACGAGCAGGGGCGCCGCGACGGCGACGAGCAGCTCGTGCTGCACCATGTGCGCGGAGAAGAGCACGCCACCGATCGCGTGCAGCGGCGAGACGAGCGCCGCGGCGAGCGTGAGCCACCCCGCCGCGAACGCCGCCGCCTCGCCGCGGCTCACACCGGCACCCACACCCGCGCGCCGCCAGAGCGCCGCCAGCCCGCGCCCGTACAGCGCGGCCCACGCGCCGAGCGCGAGCACCACCACCGGCTCCCACGTCCACGCGCCCCACGCGTCGTGCGGTGCGAGCGGGCGGCCCGAGTGCGCGAGGGCGACGCGCGGGGTGATCGCGAGAAGAAGGGCGAGGGAGAGGGCGGTCCTGAGGACCGTGCGGTAACCTGATGCCTGGTTCCTGCTTGCTAAGGCCGGCCTCTCAGAGGGGCCAGCATCAGCACGCAGGAACCAGGCATCAGGTGGGGACTTCATGTGTGCTGGCATGGTCCGAGGAGCATCACCGGGATCCACTGGGCGATCATCACGAGAATGAAGCCGCCGCTGACGAGCACGCCGAGGGCGCCGAGGAAGCGCGAGCGCGCGACCGAGCCGGCGTCGTCCTCCGGCCACGCGCGCCCCGAGGCGACCCAGTTGCGCCAGGCGAGGAGGAGCGCGACCGCCGTGATCGCGGTGGCCACGGCCGCCACGACGTGCATCGGCCACCAGCGGCCGACGTCGCACGCCCAGTCGTTCAGCACGTAGTTCGTCTCGAGCAGGATCAGGAACACCACCGGCCCGGTGAGGACGCCGGCCCAGAGCGCGAGGTTGCCCACCGGCGCGTTCTCGACGCGGCCGGGCTCGGGGCGGACGGTGACCTCCTCGCCGTCGTGATGCTCCACGCGAGCGTCGGGCGCCATGTCACACCCACCGTGGCAGGAGGTACACGAGCACGTAGAGCGGCACCCACACCAGGATCATGAAGTACGTGTACAGCGCGTTGTTCGTCGCGTCCACGAAGTGCTTCTCCTGGTAGGCGCCGGCTGAGAAGTACGCGGCCAGCGTCCCGGTCTCGAAGGTGTCCACGAGGACGAGCGTGAAGTGCGCGAAGACGATCGCCCACACGGCGGACGTGTACGCGTTCAGGTCCCAGCGCGCGCCGATGGCGTTGAACTCGAGGACGCGCAGCACGGTCGCGGCGCCGGTGACGAGCGTCGCCACCCAGAGCCAGAGCGTCGTCGCGCCCGCGTCGCGGCGGCGGGCGGCGCGGTGGAACAGCTTCGTCGGTACGAGCGCGAGCAGCAGCACCGCGAGACTCGCCGTCGGGATGCCGAGGCGCGGCAGCGGCGTGCGCAGCGGCGGCCAGTTGCCGAAGTTGCGCTTCAGGTAGAAGTAGCTGGCGACGCAGACGGCGAGCGACAGCGACTCGACGATCATGAAGCCCCACGTTCCCCACCAGACGAGGTCGCGGCTCCCGAAGACGATCGTCGGCAGCGCCGAGACGTCCACCGCCGGCCGCATCGGGCGCTCGAGCATGGTGCCGCCGCCCTCGAGCACGGCGCGGCGCGCGGCGGCCGGATCGCGCGGCGACGCGGCGGCGGCGTCGGCGGCCGTGACCGCGGCGGGTCGGCGTGGCGCGGTCACGGCGTCACCTCCACGATCTCGCGGCTCTCCGGGTCCCTCGTCGGCCACGCCCAGTAGAGCAGCGCCGGGAAGGCGAGCACCACGCCGACGACGAAGCCCCACGGCGTGAAGATGCCGGCGTCGAACGTCACCGCGGTCGCGAGGCCGAGCAGCAGCGGCGCGATCGTCGGCGTCGGCTCCTGGTGGCGCGAGTCGGGCTCGGCGTCGAGCATCGTCGTCAGCAGCACCTCGCGGCGATCCTCGCGCAGCCCGGTCGCGACCGGCATCACCGCCTCGCCCGCGTCCCAGAGCGGCGCGCGGCCGCGCACGATCGGGATGTGCGCGTAGTTGTAGCTCGGCGGCGGCGAGCTCGTCGCCCACTCGAGCGTGTCGCCCCCCCACGGATCGGCGCCGGCGAGCGCGCCCGAGCGCAGCGAGACGACGACGTTCACCATCCAGACGAGGACGCTGACGAAGATCGTCACCGCGCCGATCGTCGCGATCATGTTGAGCGGCCCCCAGTGCGTCTCGGGCAGGTACGTGTACACGCGCCGCGGCATCCCCTCGAGGCCGAGCAGCAGCATCGGGAAGAACGTCACGTTCATGCCGATGAAGAAGAGCCAGAACTGCAGCTTGCCGAGCCGCTCGCTCATCATCCGTCCGGTCACCTTCGGGAACCAGTGGTACCAGGCGCCGAAGAGCGGGAAGACCATCCCGGCGATGAGCACGTAGTGGAAGTGGCCGACGACGAAGAACGTGTCGGTCGCCTGGAGGTCGAACGGGATCGCGGCGAGCATCACGCCGGTCACGCCGCCGATCATGAACAGCACCATGAAGCCGAGCACGAACAGCAGCGGCGTATCGAAGCGCGGGCGTCCCGCCCAGAGCGTGGCGAGCCAGCAGAAGAACTGGATTCCGGTCGGGATCGCGATCATCGCGCTCGCGGCGGTGAAGAAGCTCTGCCCGAGCTGCGGGATCGGCGTCGCGAACATGTGATGGACCCAGAGCCCGAAGCCGAGGAATCCCGTCGCCACCATCGAGAGGATGATCGCCGTGTAGCCGAACACCGGCCGCCGCGCGTGGACGCCGATGATCGTGGACGCCATCCCGAGTCCGGGGATGAAGATGATGTAGACCTCGGGGTGCCCGAAGAACCAGAACAGGTGCTGCCAGAGCAGCGCGTCGCCCCCCTCGGCGGGATTGAAGAAGTGCGTGCCGATGAGGCGGTCCATGGCGAGGAACTGGCTCGCGACGGCGACGACGGGGAGCGCGAACAGCACCATGAACGCCGTCACCACCGACCCCCAGACGAAGATCGGGATGCGGTTGAGCGACATCCCCACCGCGCGCTGCTTGAAGACGGTGACGATGATCTCGATCGCGCCGATGATGCCGGCGATCTCGGTGAACGTGATCATCTGCGCCCACATGTCCACGCGCTTGCCCGGCGAGTACTCGGGGCCGGCGAGCGGGACGTAGGCGAACCAGCCGGCGTCGGGGCCGGTGTTGATCGCGAACGCGACGTAGAGGAGGATCCCGCCGAACAGGAACGTCCAGTAGCCGTACGAGTTCAGCCGCGGGAAGGCGACGTTGCGCGTGCCGATCATCAGCGGCACGACCCAGAGCGCGACCGCCTCGACGACCGGGACGGCGAACAGGAACATCATCGTCGTCCCGTGGATCGTGAAGAGCTGGTTGTACAGGTCCGGCCCGATGAGCCGGTTCTCGGGACGCGCGAGCTGCGCGCGCATCAGCGCCGCCTCGATGCCGCCGAGGAGGAGGAAGACGAACGCCGTGACGATGTACTTCTTGGCGACGACCTTGTGGTTGACCGAGATCAGCCACCCCCACAGCCCGGGCCCGTCGCGCCAGACACGGTCGAGGCGCGCGTGCACGTCGCCGGCGCCCGGCCCGCCGAGTCGCGGCGCCGCGCCGTCGTCGGCCACCACCGCCGGCGCCGGCGCCTCGACGACGGCCGTGGAGTCTGCCCTATCGCCCATTCCCTCTCCCCTCATCGCAAGCTCCGCAGGTAGTCGAGCAGCGCGTTGAGATCCGCCGGCGAGAGCTGGTTCGGCGGCATGTGGACGCCGGGCTTGATGCGCTGCGGGTCCACGATCCATCCCGCGAGGTGGCCGCGCGTGTTCGGCAGCGTGCCGGCGCCGATCGTCGGCCGGCTGGCGAAGTGCGTGAGGTCGGGGCCGACGTTGCTGCCGGCGAGCGGCTCGCCGCTGATCGCGTGGCACATCATGCAGGAGTTCGAGACGAACACGTCGCGCCCGCGCTTGACCGACGAGTCGGTGGGCACCGCCGCCGGCGCGAGCTGCCGCGCGTACCACGCCTCGAACTCGGACTCCGGCTCGGCGATCACCTCGAGCGCCATGTGCGCGTGCTGGTAGCCGCAGAACTCGGCGCACTGGCCGCGGTAGACGCCGGCGCTGTCGGCCTGGAGCCAGGTGTCGTTCGTGTAGCCGGGGATCATGTCCTTCTTGCCGTGCAGGTTGGGCACCCAGAAGCTGTGGATCACGTCGGTGGAGCGCGCGTAGAGGTGTACCGGCCGGCCGACGGGGACGTGGATCTCGTTGGCGGTCGTCACGCGCCGGCTCGGCGCCGTGTCGCGGTACGTCACCTCCCACCACCACTGATGCCCCGTCACCTCGATGACGAGCGGCGCCGCCGCGCCGCGATGCACGGTCGCGAGCGGGGCCTGACGCGTGCCGCGCGCGTCGCGCTCCCCGCCGAAGGCGTCGAGCGCCCGCCCGGTGCGGACCGTGACGACGAGGAAGACGAACAGCACGACGGTGGTCAGGGCGACGCCGCCACCGACCAGGCTCGCCATCGTCCGCTCGCTCGCCGGCGTCTCGTCGGACGGCGCACCGGCGCGCCGCCGCCGCCAGCCGCGCACGAGGACGTACGCCAGCAGCACCCAGACGACGAGCGTCGCGACCGTCGCGACGACGGTGAGGAAGCTCGTCAGCCCGGCGATGCGCTCCGCCTGCGGCCCCGCCGGCACGACCGCGTTCTGGAAGCGG
>DATMHT010000227.1:0-3666 GCA_035554795.1 Gemmatimonadaceae bacterium
AGACAGTGCTGGCGAAGGACAACGGCATCCGCGACGACACGACGCTCGACGCGCTCTCCGCGCTCAAGCCGGTGTTCGACAAGCGCTACGGCTCGGTGACGGCCGGCAACGCGTCGCCACTCACCGACGGCGGCGCGGCGGTCCTCCTCATGAGCGAGGAGAAGGCGAAGTCGCTCGGCTACGCGCCGCTCGGCTACATCCGCAGCTACTCGTACGCCGCGCTCGATCCCGGCGAGCAGCTGCTGCAGGGCCCCGTGCTCGCCGCCCCGGTCGCGCTCGCGCGTGCCGGTCTGTCGCTGCGTGACATCGACCTCGTCGAGATGCACGAGGCGTTCGCGGCGCAGGTGCTCTCGAACCTCCAGGGCTTCGAGAGTAAGACGTGGGCCGAGCGCGCCGGCTTCTCGGAGCCCGTCGGCGAAGTGGACCGCGCGCGACTGAACGTGATGGGCGGTTCGATCTCGATCGGCCACCCCTTCGGCGCCACCGGCGCGCGCATCCTGACGACCCTCCTCAACGAGCTCCGGCGTCGCAACGGACAGTTCGGGCTGATGACGGTGTGCGCCGCGGGAGGGATGGGGCACGCGATGGTGGTGGAGCGAGAGTGAGATGACGCGTAGCGCGTAACGCGTAGCGGGTAGCGCGTAGCGACCGGCCCCGGGGACGTCCCGAGGCAGTGCCGCTACGCGCTACGCGCCACGCGCGTCCCTCAAAACCCTGCCCGCACCCCCGCCGTCACCGTTCTTCCCGGCAGCACCGTGACGTTGTCCGGCTCGCCGAGCTGGCGGTTGAGCAGGTTGTCGCCGGTGAGGGTGAGCCACATGCCGCGGCCGAGGAGGAGCGAGGCGCGCGCGTTGACGTGCGTGACGCCGTCGTACGTGCGCCAGAAGTCGCGCAGCCGCGGGCCCACGGGGTAGTAGTCGGGCGACGTGCCGGCGGCGCGGGCCGTGGCGATCGCGCGGGCGAGCGCGAGCAGGTCGTAGTTGACCCAGTCCGACGCGCGCGCCACCGACGACGACGCCGACCACCGACCGCTCGTCCACGTCGCGCTCAGGCCGAGCGTGCGCGCCGGCACCTCGAGCATCCGGTCGCCCGGACGGAGGTCGCCGCTGTAGCCCGACGCGACGCGGTGCACGCGGCTGCTCACGAGCGAGAGCGTCGCCGCGAGCGAGAGCGGACCGGCCGACGACGTCGCCTGCAGCTCCCAGCCGCGGTTGTCGATCGCGCCGACGTTCTGCAACTGGTACGCGACACGGTAGTCGTCGCCGTCACCGCCGGGCCCCGGACCGCCGCCGCTCGTCCCGCTGCCGCCGCCGCTGTCGATGAGCGCCACCGGCTGCACGAGTCCCGACGCGCGCTGGTCGAACCGCGTGACGTGGAAGCCGGCGTGATCGCCCCACAGCAGGTCCGCGCCGGTCTCGATGCCCGACTGCTCCTCGGGCGCGAGCGACGTCAGCACGCGCTCGGCGCTCCCGCCCGTCCACGTCGCTCCGCGCGCGACCGTGCGCGCCGGCCGGATGCCGCGGCCGTACGCCGCGCGCAGCTTGAGCGCGAGCGGGCCGCGCTCGCGCAGCCACGACGCGCCGAGCATCGGCAGCAGCGCGACCTGGGAGCGGTACTCGGGGACGCTGATGTACTCGACGCGCGCGCCGCCGTTGAGGAAGAGCGCGTTCGCCAGCGCGAGCTGCCCCTGCGTGAGCACGCCAGTGTTGCTCCACCAGGTCGTGCCGCCGGCGTGGGCGTCGCGATCGTACGGCGCGGTGCTGTCGGGCGGGGTCGGGCCGCCGGTGGTGTCGCCGGAGCCGTAGCGCGGATCGCGCGGCATGAGCAGCGCGCCGGCCTCGCCGTTGCTCTGCTCGCGCGCCGTCGAGTGCTCGGCGGCGAAGGTGAGCGCGCCGGATCGCGCCTCTCCGGCGCCGAAACGAGCGGTGCTGCTCAGGCGTAGCGTCGCGCGGTCGGCACCGCCACGCGCCGTGCGCAGCGCCGAGTCGGTGGGCGAGGATACGGGGATGCCGTCGGTGGAGACGCCGGCGAGACGGTAGCCGTCGAGCCCCGCGACGAGCGCGTGCGTCCATCGGTCGGAGCCGAGCAGCGTGACCGTCGTGCCGACCGTGTACTGGCGCACCGACTGCCGCGCGCCGCTGTCGGCGCTCGTCTGCAGGCCGGCGAGCAGCGGGCTGACGGACGGCTCGGCGTTCGACCCGTGGAACTGCGCCGTGGCGGTGACGACGCTGCGCGCGCCGACGCGCCGCGCGCTCGCGCTCGCGCCGAGCTGCCGCGCGTCCGCGCCGGGCACGAACGCGCCGAGCGTCGAGACCGTCACGCCCAGCGAGGCGGAGCGCGCGGCGCTGCCGGAGCGGAGCACGGCCCCGTAGTCCTGCGCCAGCACCGGCGCCGACGCGAACGCGCTCGCCGACGTGCCCGCGCTCGCCCGCAGCTCCGCCGCCGGCGTGCTCGCGCCGACGCCCTCCTGCCGCGTCACGACGTTCACGACACCACCGATCGCGTCGGCGCCGTAGAGCGCGGCACCCTGCGGACCGCGGATCACCTCGACGCGTTGGACGCGCGACGGGTCGAGCGTGGTGAGCAGCAGCGGGTTCGCCATCTCGATGCCGTCCACGTACACCTTCGGCGCGCTGACGCCGAACGAGCTCGCGCCGCGTACGCTGCCGTAGCGTGCGAGCGCGCTCGTCGGCGACTGCGTCCACATCCACATCCCCGGCACCGCGCCGTCGAGCAGCTGGCCGAGCGACTGCGTGCCGGAACGCGCGAGGGCGCCGCTGCCGGCGTCGATCACCGTGAGCGCGAACGGCGTCTCGCGCTCCGGCGCGCCGGTGGCGGTGCCGGTGACGACGACGCGCTCGAGCCGGCTCGTCGTCCGCGCGTACTCGGGGGGCGCGTCCGCCGCCGCCGCGGCGCGCGTCGGCGCGAGCACCACCTGATCGGTGCCGGCGACGACGGGAGCGATGCCGGTGCCGGCGAGCAGCACGACGAGCGCGTCGCCGAGCGCGGCGTCCCCGGCCTCGACGCACGCCGGCCGGTCGAGCGGAATCAGCTCGGGGCTGTACGAGAAGCGGACGCGCGCCTCACGCGCGATCCGGGCGAGCGCTTCGCGCAGCGTCGCGTCGTCGGCGCGGAGCTGGACGACGCGATCGAGCGGCGCGGGCCAGACGCGGCCGGCGGGCGGCGGCGCGGCGATGCGGGACGCGCAATCGGGTGGGCGGTCGGCGGTCGGCGATCGGCGCGAGCCCGGCGCGGCGAGCGCGACATCGGCGTTGGCGGGCAGCACGAGCAGCGCCGCGGCCAGCGGCGCGAGCGACGAGCGGAGCCGGCGATGCGTGCCGCTCGCTCGGCTCTTCGTCACGGTGCCGGCCCTCCGCCGGACGTCACCGCGTGCCGCCGCTCCGCTTCGCGGGCGCGCCAGCCTGCGCCGCCGTCGGCGCCGCCGCCGTCCGCAGCACGGCGACGTTTCCGCTCCGCTCGACCGTCGCGCCGAGGGCGAGCGCGACGACGTCGAGGACGCGAGCGACCGGCTCGCCGTCGAAGCTCGCCGTGAGGCGCCGCCGCGCGAGCGTCGAGTCCGCGACCCGCAGATCCACGCCGTACCAGCGGCGCAGGTCGGCGCGCACGACGTCGAGCGGTGCCGCGTCGTACGCGAGCCGGCCGCGC
>DATMHT010000228.1:0-4075 GCA_035554795.1 Gemmatimonadaceae bacterium
TTCGTGCGCATCACCGCCGCCGGCCTGCGCGAGTCCCACCCGCACGACGTGCAGATCACGCGCGAAGCCCCGAATTATTCGGTCTAAGTCCATCCCGAGGAGCGTAGCGACGGGGGACCTCGCGTCCCGATAGAGCGGCCACTCTGCCGGGACACCAGGTCCCTCGTCGCTCACGCGCCTCGGGATGGCAGCGAAATCCCTCCCTCCCGCGTAGCAGCATTTCATAGGCGCCCAACTTCTCCCGGTCGCCTTGCGCCCAGCCCGGCCCGGCGCGAGTATTGTCAGGATTCTCCGGACTGTATACAGCGCAGTCCCTGCAAGCCCCTCCCTCCTCCCCCGAGCGCGGCCGCCGACGGCGCGTCGCAGGTCCCACGGAGAAACACTCAATGGGTTTCTGGTCGAAGAAGAGCATCACCCTGCTCCAGCAGGAAGCCGCCGAAGAGGGCGAGCATTCCCTTCGGCGCGCGCTCGGCGCGCTGAACCTCACCCTGCTGGGCATCGGCGCGATCATCGGCGCCGGCATCTTCGTGCTCACCGGCACGGCGGCGGCGCAGTACGCCGGCCCGGCGGTGGTGCTCTCGTTCGTCCTCGCGGGCTTCGGCTGCCTCTTCGCGGGGCTCTGCTACGCGGAGTTCGCGGCGATGATCCCGATCGCCGGCTCGGCGTACACCTACGGCTACGCCACCCTCGGCGAGTTCTTCGCCTGGATCATCGGCTGGGACCTGATCCTCGAGTACCTGTTCGGCGCGTCCACCGTCGCCGTCGGCTGGTCGGGCTACTTCGTCGCCTTCCTCGCGAAGTTCGGCATCGTCCTGCCCACCGCGTACACGCAGGCGCCGCTGTCGGTACAGGGGACTCATACGCTCGTCGCGAACGGCGGCGTGCTCAACGTGCCGGCCGTCGTCCTCGTGCTCATCATGACGACGCTGCTCGTGATCGGCATCAAGGAGTCGGCGCGCTTCAACAACCTGATCGTGTTCGTGAAGGTCGCGATCGTCTTTCTCGTGATCGGCTTCGGCTTCATGTTCGTGAACGCCGACAACTGGCACCCGTTCATCCCCCAGAACACGGGTCCGGGGACGTTCGGGTGGAGCGGCATCGTCCGCGGCGCCGGCGTCGTGTTCTTCGCCTACATCGGCTTCGACGCGGTGTCCACCGCGGCGCAGGAGGCGAAGAACCCGCAGCGCGACATGCCGATCGGCATGCTCGGCTCGCTGGCCTTCTGCACGGTGCTCTACATCCTCATGGCGCTCGTCATGACGGGGCTCGCGCCGTACACGAAGCTGAACGTCCCGCACCCTGTGGACGTCGCGCTCGCCCAGATCCCGCGCCTCGGCTGGCTGAACTACCTCGTGGACATCGGCGCGATCGCCGGCCTCGCCTCGGTCGTGCTCGTGATGCTCATGGGACAGCCGCGCATCTTCTTCTCGATGGCGCGCGACGGGCTGCTTCCGCGCGTCTTCGGCAAGGTGCACCCGCGCTTCCAGACGCCCTACGTCACGACGATCCTCACCGGCGTCGTCGCGGCGGTGATCGCCGGCTTCTTCCCGATCGCGCTGCTCGGCGAGCTGGTGTCCATTGGGACGTTGTTCGCCTTCGTGGTCGTCAGCGCCGGCGTGCTCGTGCTGCGCTACCAGCAGCCGAACCGGCCGCGCCCGTTCAAGACGCCGCTCGTTCCGTTCGTGCCCATCCTCGGCATCCTGATCTGCGGCTACCTCATGTTCGGGCTGCCTTCCGATACCTGGGTGCGTCTGCTCGTCTGGCTGCTCATCGGGCTGGTCATCTACTTCCTGTACGGCCGTACGCACTCGCGCGTCGGTAATCCGAGCGCCGCCGAAGCCCAGGCCCAGTTCGCCGCCAGCGGCGACTGAGCCGGACCCGTTTGCGCTCACGCGGCGCCCGACCACCGGGCGCCGCGTGCTGCATCCAGACCCATCAATGCCGCACGACGACGCCACTCCCCACTCCGACAACCTTCTCGTCGTTCCCGAGGCCCGGCGCGTCGCGATCGAGCGGCTCGCCGCCGAGTTCCGTCCCGGACTGCGCGTCGCGCTGTCGACGCACATGAACGCCGACGGGGACGGGTGCGGCTCGGAGGCGGCGCTCGCGCGCATCCTCGCGGCGATGGGAATGGACGTCCGCATCGTGAACCCGACGCCCTGGCCGGCGATGTTCGACTTCCTCGGCGGCGACGCGGTGCGCGACTTCACCCCGAAGGGCGCCGCCGCCCTGAAGGGCATCGATCTCCTGGTGGTGCTCGACATCAGCGACGTGAAGCGGCTCGGCGTCCTCGCCGACACCGTGCGCTCGCTCACGGTGCCGAAGCTCGTCATCGACCACCACCTCGCGAGCGACGAGCCGGCCGGCACGATCACGTTCACCGACACCACCGCCTGCGCGACGGGCGAGCTGGTGTACGACCTCGCCGCGACGCTCGGCGCCGAGATCACCGAGCCGATCGCGCGCTCGCTCTACACCGCGCTCCTCACCGACACCGGCGGCTTCCGTTTCAGCAACACGACGCCGCGCTGCCACGCCGTCGCCGGTCGCCTGCTCGCGGCTGGCGTGGACC
Source organism: Gemmatimonadaceae bacterium (assembly GCA_035554795.1). GTDB lineage: Bacteria > Gemmatimonadota > Gemmatimonadetes > Gemmatimonadales > Gemmatimonadaceae > DATMHT01. The sequence goes on from DATMHT010000228.1 coordinate 2,573, forward strand.
CGGAGGACATGTACCGACGCATCTACGCGTCGGTCTCGCTCAAGCGCCTCCAGCTCCTCCGCGACGCGCTGGACACGCTGCGCGTGGACGAGGAGAGCGCGGTCGCGTGGATCTCGGTGCCGGCGGGCGTGCTCGAGCAGTACGGCCTCCAGTCGGAGGATCTCGACGGGATCGTCGAGCATCCGCGGTCGATCACGGGGACGCGGCTCGCGCTCTTCTTCCGCGACCTCGGCCACGGGAAGGTGAAGGTCTCCTTCCGCAGCACCGGCGACGTTGACGTGAACCGCTTCGCCAAGCAGTTCGGCGGCGGCGGGCACGCGCGCGCGTCGGGCGCGCTCGTCGCCGGCACGCTCGACGAGGTGCGCGACCGGGTCGTCGCGGCGGCGCGGGACTTCGTGCGCGCGGGCCCGCTCGCGGAGCGGCCCTCGGCGCCGCACGCATAGCCGGCGACCGCGGCCGCACCCTGGCGGCCGCGCGGAGGCGGCGCCTTGTGAACCGAGCGCGGCCCTCCGTAGTTTGCCCTCAGCGCCTGCGCCGCCGGCCCGCGTCGGCACGACGCGCGTCGCACGGCCGCGCCGCGGGCGCTCGCTGATCGCGCACGCCCGGCCCCGTTCGCCGGCATCCGAGCCCAGACCTCGACGCTGATTCGCGCCCGTCGCGCGGCCCACACGCGGCCGCGCGCCCCGGGCGCGGTCGCGCTCCTCCCATAGCCGCCATGGCCGACACCCTGCAGCAACGCATCGAAGCCGCGCTCTCGCGCGTGCGCATCCCCCGCCTCGGCACCGACGTCGTCTCGGCCGAGGTCATTCGCGACGTCGCGACCACGACGACGGGGAAGGTCCACCTGACGCTCCTGCTCTCCGCGCAGGACGACGCGACGCTCGTGCGCGACGTCCGCCGCGCGGTCGAGGGCGTCGAGGGCGTGAGCGACGTGCGCGTCGACGTGAAGGATCCGTCCGAGGCGTCGTACCCGCCGGCCGGCGCGCCGCCGTCCCGGCCCGTCGCGCCCGCGCCGGCGGCGCGCGCACCGGGGCAGGGGAGGGCGCTGCCGACGCTCAACCAGCAGCCGGCCGCGCCCCGCACGCCGGCGCCGACACCGGTGGCCTACCCGCAACTCGGCCGCATCATCGCCGTGTCGAGCGGCAAGGGCGGCGTCGGGAAGTCCACCGTGTCCACCAATCTCGCGATCGCGCTCGCGAAGACCGGCGCGCGCGTCGGCCTGATGGACGCCGACATCTACGGCCCGAACATCCCGCGGATGATGGGCGTGGACGCGCCGCCGCCGGTCGTCAACGACAAGATCCAGCCGCTGAGCGCGCACGGGGTGAAGGTCATCAGCCTCGGCTTCCTCATCGAGAAGGACCAGCCGGCGATCTGGCGCGGGCCGATCGTGATGAAGATCATCCAGCAGTTCCTCGCCGACGTGGACTGGGGGCAGCTCGACTACTTCATCGTGGACATGCCGCCCGGCACCGGCGACGCCCAGCTCTCGCTCGTCCAGGC
>DATMHT010000229.1:0-13660 GCA_035554795.1 Gemmatimonadaceae bacterium
CCGCGCGTCATCCTGCCGCCGAAGCACAAGGCGACGAGCGAGATGGAGAGCATGATCCATCACTTCAAGAACGTGATGGAAGGGCCGCGTCCGCCGGCGGGGGAGTGCTACGTCGCCGTCGAGAGCCCGAAGGGAGAGAAGGGCTACTACATGGTCTCCGACGGGACGTCGAAGCCCGTGCGCTGGCGCATCCGGCCGCCGAGCTTCGTGAACCTCTCGGCGATCCCGAAGATGGTCGAGGGGCACCTGCTCTCCGACGTCATCGCGATCAACGCGAGCATCGACATTGTCATGGGGGAAATCGACCGGTGAGGATCGACCGATGAGCGTTCGCGAGGAGGGCGGTCTCCACGCGCCGGCGCACGCGCCGCACGGGGACGCGGGGCACGCGGGCGAGGCCCCGTACGCTCCCGTCTTCGTCGGCGCCCGGCGGCGCGAGCTCGACGAGCTGCTGACGCGCTATCCCACGAAGATGGCGGCGCTGCTGCCGGCGCTCTGGATGATCCAGGCCGATCGCGGCTGGGTCAGCGAGGAGGCGATGGCCGAGGTCGCGCAGGTGCTCGACCTCACGCCGGCGTACGTGAAGGGCGTCGTCACCTTCTACACGATGTACCACCAGCATCCGGTGGGGCGGCACTTCGTGCAGGTCTGCACGACGTCGCCCTGCAACGTGTGCGGCGCGGAGGGCGTCGTGGACGCCTTCCTCGAGCACACGGGCTGCCGCGAGCTCGGCGTCACGTCGCCCGACGGCCGCTTCACGGTGATCGAGGTCGAGTGCCTCGGCGCCTGCGGCTTCGCGACGCCGGTGATGATCAACGAGGAGTTCCTCGAGAGCGTTACGCCGGCGAAGGTCCCCGAGATCGTCGCCCGATACAAGTAGGAGCGCGAGCCGACCGACCACGATCCCACGAATCCCGGTCTCTCGATCCGCGCCGTTCAACGACACGCACAACCCTTCCAGGCGCACCATCACTCATGGGTTACCCTCACGCACCGCACCCGCGCGAGACCGTCGTCCTGTCGAAGTACTTCGGCGACCCCGAGGCGCGCACCCTCGACGGGTGGAAGGCGCGCGGCGGCTACCGGGCGCTCGAGCAGGCGCTCGGCATGGACCCGGTCGCGATCCAGAACCTCGTGAAGGAGTCGGGGCTGCGTGGCCGCGGCGGCGCGGGCTTCCCGACGGGGCTCAAGTGGTCGTTCATGAAGATCGGCGATGGCAAGCCGCACTACCTGTGCTGCAACGCCGACGAGAGCGAGCCGGGCACCTTCAAGGACCGTGAGATCATGCGCTGGACGCCGCACGCCCTCGTCGAGGGTGTCGCGCTCGCGTCCTACGCGATCGGCGCCGAGATGGGCTACGTCTACATCCGCGGCGAGTTCACGGAGCCGATCGAGCGCATGACGGCGGCGGTGAAGGAGGCGTACGCCGCCGGCATTCTCGGCGCGAACGCGATGGGGACCGGCAAGACGGTGCACGTCCACGTGCACAAGGGCGCCGGCGCCTACATCTGCGGCGAGGAGACGGCGCTCATGAACTCGCTCGAGGGGCGCCGCGGCAATCCGCGCATCAAGCCGCCCTTCCCGGCGGTCGCGGGCGTCTTCGGCCAGCCGACGACGATCAACAACGTCGAGACGCTGGCCGCGGTGCCGCACATCCTCAACAACGGCGCCGCCTGGTACAAGGCGTTCGGCCGCGCCGACAATCCGAAGAGCACCGGCACCAAGCTCTACTCCGTCTGCGGCAACATCGCGCGCCCCGGCAACTACGAGGTGCCGATGGGCTTCCCGTTCAAGGAGTTCCTCTGGGACCTCTGCGGCGGGCCGCTGCCCGGCCGCAAGATCAAGGCGGTGATCCCCGGCGGCTCGTCGGTGCCGATCCTGACGCCCGAGGAGTGCGAGGGCGCGCTGATGGATTACGAGGGCTTCGTCACCGCCGGCTCGATGCTCGGCTCGGGCGGCGTCATCGTCTTCGACGACGCGCAGTGCATGGTCAAGCAGATCGCCCGGCTGGCGCGCTTCTACGCCCACGAGAGCTGCGCCCAGTGCACGCAGTGCCGCGAGGGTACGGCGTGGACGACGCGGATCCTCGAGCGCATCGAGGCGGGGCAGGGGACGATGGAGGACCTCGACACGCTCCTCGACATCGCCGACCAGATGACGGGCAAGACGATCTGCGTCCTCAGCGATTCGTGCGCGACGCCGGTCGTCTCCGGGATCAAGAAGTTCCGCCACGAGTTCGAGGCGCACATCAAGGCGAAGCGCTGCCCGATGCTGCCGGACACGACTCCCAAGATCGCCGCCGCGGCGTCCGCGGCGGCGGCCTAACGACGATTTCATGGCCGAGACCACGACACCGAGCCCCGCCCCGCGGCCCGCTCCGAAGATGGTGAACCTCACCATCGAGGGGCGCCCGGTGACGGTCGCCGACGGCACGTCCATCCTCGAGGCGGCGAAGCTCGCCGGCGTGCTCGTCCCGCACTACTGCTACCACCCCGGTCTCCCGGTCGCCGGCGTCTGCCGGATGTGCCTCGTCGAGGTGGAGAAGATGCCGAAGCTCGCCCCGTCGTGCGCGACGGCGGTGGCCGAGGGGCAGGTAGTGCACGTGCACTCCGAGAAGGCGCGCGAGGCCCGCAAGGGCGTGCTCGAGTTTCTGCTCATCAACCACCCGCTCGACTGCCCCATCTGCGATCAGTCCGGCGAGTGCGAGCTGCAGGACTACACGTTCGCCGAAGGACCGAAGGAGTCGCGCCTGCGGGAGCCGAAGCGCTTCAACCCGGTCGAGGACTTCGGCGGCGACGTCGTGTACGTGACGAACCGCTGCATCCTCTGCACGCGCTGCGTCCGCTTCATGGACACGGTCGCGAAGGATCCGGTGCTCAACGTCAGCGAGCGCGGCGACCGCGCCGTCATCGGCAAGTTCGAGGGCCAGGACCTGACGCACCCGTGGGCGGCGAACGTCATCGATCTCTGCCCGGTCGGCGCGCTGATCTCGAAGGACTTCCTGAACAAGGCCCGCGCGTGGGAGCTCGACCGCACCGCGTCCATCTGCCCGAACTGCTCGCAGGGGTGCAACGCGATCGTCGAGACGCGGGACAACGTCGTGGTGCGCATGCGGCCGCGCTCCAACGAGGATGTCAACCAGTTCTACCTCTGCGACTATGGTCGCCTCAACTACCGCTGGCTCAACCGGCAGGACCGCGTCGAGGCGCCGCTGGTGCGGCAGCGTAACGCGCTCCGCGCGGTGGACTGGGAGGTCGCCGTCGCCCGCGCCGCCGAGCTGCTGAAGGGGAAGCGCGCCTTCGTGCTCGCGTCGCCGATGCTGTCGAACGAGGCGCTCTTCCTGCTCGGCAGGCTCGCGTCGGCGACGGGCGGCGCTGGGGCGTTCCGCGTCGAGACGGGCCCCGAGGCTCCGCTCGCCGGCGTCGAGGACCTCGCCCTGCGCGCCGACCGCGCCGCGAACGGCAAGGGCGCCGAGCTGCTCGGCTTCACCCGCGACGACGCGCCCCTCAACGCCATGCAGTCGGGCGACGTGCTCATCGTCGCCGACGAGGAGCTGCGCGGGCGCGACGCGAACGTCCTCGCCGCCAAGGTCGCGGACGCGGCGGCGGTGATCGTCGTCGGCACCTCGCTGCCGGCGTGGGCGCAGGGTGCCGAGGTCGTCCTGCCGATCGCGAACTGCGTCGAGGAGGAGGGGACGTTCACGAACCTGCGCGGGCGCGTCCAGCGATTCCTCCAGGCGAAGGCGGCCCCGGGGCTGGCGCGGCCGAGCTGGTTCGTGCTCGGCGACCTGCTCGCGGCACTCGGTCACGGAGAGCCGTACTACGCCGCCTCCGACGCCTTCGCCGCGCTCGCCGCCGACCGCCCCGAGTTCGCGGGGATGTCGTACGACGAGCTCGGGCTCAAGGGAATGACCGTCGCTGGCGCGGCCGAGCCGGCGGGGGTGGCCTCGTGAGCGCGCTCGCGTTCCCGCTGCTCCAGGCGGCGACGTCCATCACCGGCGTCACGCGGCCGAACGAGCTCACGCTCTGGCCCTTCCTGATCTCGACGATCGTGAAGATGCTCGTCTTCTTCTCGATCTACATGGTGGGCGTCGCGATGCTGACGCTGGCCGAGCGCAAGGTCTCGGCCTGGATCCAGGACCGGCTCGGGCCCAACCGCGTCGGCCCTGGCGGACTGCTGCAGCCGGCGGCGGACGGGCTCAAGAACTTCATGAAGGAGGAGACGCTGCCGGGTGCGGCGAACAAGCCGCTCTTCCTGATGGCGCCGATGATCGCCTTCATTCCGGCGATGGTCACCTGGGCGGTGATCCCCTTCGCCGCGCCGTGGGCGTCGCCGTGGGGGCCGATGCAGATGTCGGTCGCCGACCTGCCGATCGGCTACCTGTTCATCCTCGCCATCGCGTCGCTCGGCGTGTACGGCATCGTGCTCGCCGGCTGGTCGTCGAACAACAAGTACGCGCTGCTCGGCGGGCTCCGCTCGAGCGCCCAGATGGTGAGCTACGAGATCTCGATGGGGATGTCCACGATCCCCGTGCTGCTGCTCGCCGGGAACGTGACGCTCTCGTCCATCGTCCGGCAGCAGGCCGGGATGGGGTGGAACGCGTTCAACCTGACGATCTCGTTCTTCATCTTCCTCGTCGCCGCGTTCGCCGAGACGAACCGGCTCCCGTTCGACCTGCCCGAGGCGGAGTCCGAGCTCGTCGCCGGCTACCACAGCGAGTACAGCGGGATGAAGTTCTCGCTCTTCTTCATCGCCGAGTACGCCAACATGGTGACGGCGAGCGCGCTGATGGTGACGCTCTTCTTCGGCGGCTGGAACCTGCCCTTCTACACGGGCGACGACGCGGCCGCGGTGGGCGGCGGCATCGTGCTCCTGAGCGCCGTCTGGTTCGTCGCGAAGGTCCTGTTCTTTCTCTTCCTCTTCATGTGGATCCGCTGGACGCTGCCGCGGTTCCGCTACGACCAGCTGATGTCGTTGGGTTGGAAGTTCATGCTGCCGCTCGCGCTCACCTACATCGTCGTCATCGCGTCCGTCACGCTGGCGCTCGACGCGGCCGGCGTGCCTCGCGTGCCGACGCACGGGGTGCCCATCTACACGCTCGTCCTGCTCGCCGTCAACATCGTCCTCGCGGCCCTCGTCTTCGTGATCCTCGACCGCGGCCGGGTGCTCAGCCCGGCGTCGTCGCGCGTCTCCGCCGAAGGCGTCAATCGCCTCCGTCTCGTCGCCGGCGAGCGTGCCGCGGCCGGGCGCGTCGCGCCGCTGGCCGAGCTGACGACCGAGGCGGGCGATTGAGCGGCGCCCGCCGCCTGTCACGCGCGCAACACCGAGAGTCCTAATGGCCATCACCGTGAAGGTCCTCGACCGACCGGTCGAGCAAGTCAGCTACGTGCGCGCCACGCTGAAAGGCATGGCGCACACCTTCCGGCACCTGTTCGCGCAGAAGGTGACGACGCAGTACCCGGAGCAGAAGGAGACGATCTCCAAGCGCTGGCGCGGTACGCATCGGATGCTCACGACCGAGACCGGTCAGGCGAAGTGCGTCGCGTGCGGCCTCTGCCCGACGGTCTGCCCCGCGAACTGCATCAAGCTCGTGCCGGGCGAGGACGAGAACGGGAACCGCTACCCGCTCGTGTTCGAGATCGACGAGTTCCGCTGCATCTTCTGCGGCTACTGCCAGGAGGTGTGCCCGGAGGAGGCGATCCACGTCGGCCGGCACTACGAGAACGCCGAGTACAGCCGCGAGGGCTTCGTGTACGACCTCGAGCGGCTGACGGCGCAGACACATCCGGTGTGCGAGATGTGGGACCCGAGCGACCCCAAGGGGGAGTGACGGAGCGACCATGCCGCTGCTCTACACGTTCCACTTCTACCTGTTCGGGCTGATCGCGATCGCCTCGGCGCTGGTCTTCGTGACGCGCAAGAGTCCCGTCGCGGCCGCGCTCTGGCTCGTGAACACGATGTTCTGCCTCGCGGCGCTCTACGTGCTGCTCGACGCGCAGTTCATCGGCGTGATCCAGGTGCTGGTGTACGCCGGCGCGATCATGGTCGTGTTCCTCTTCGTCGTCATGCTCCTGAACCTCGGGGCGGGGCACGAGGCGGCCGACTTCCGCGCCGCCGGCGTCCGCATCGCCGGCGGGTTCGCCGGCCTGGTGCTGCTGGCGCTGCTGCTCGTCCTGTCGCGCGACCGGCTGCCGGGCGTGTTCCCGGAGACGGAAGTGTCCGTGAACGCGGTCCAGCCGGTCGCCGCGTCGCTGTTCCGCGAGAACCTTCTCGCCTTCGAAGTCACCAGCGTGCTCCTCCTCGCCGCGATCGTCGGCGCGGTGGCGCTCGCCAAACGCGCGACGGTGCGCCCGTGATCGCCGAGGCTCTCTTCTTCTCCGCCGTGCTCTTCGTGATCGGCGTGGTCGGCGTGCTCACGCGCCGGAACGCGATCATCATCTTCATGTGCGTCGAGCTGATGCTCAACGCGGTGAACCTCTCCTTCGTGGCGCTGGCGCGATTGCACGGCATCACCGGGCAGGCGTTCGTCGTGTTCGTGATGACGGTCGCGGCCGCCGAGGCGGCGGTCGGGTTGGCGATCATCATCAGCGTCTTCCGTCACTACCAGACGGTGGACCTCGAGAACGTGAACCTGCTCAAGGGGTGACCGGGTGACCCTCGCCCCCGCGCTCGTGCCGCTCGCCCTCCAGGCCGTCGAGACGGCGCACCCGCTCGCCGCGACGCCCGCGCACTGGATCTGGCTCGTCCTCGTCCTGCCGCTTGTCGGCGCGGCGGTGAACGGCGTGCTCGGCGTCATCACGGACTGGCGCCCCGGCCCGTTCGACCCCGACCCGGTGCACACCGGCGAGTTCCCGATCCCGTCGGCGACGCTCGTCGAGCGCGCCGAGCGGGCGACGCCGATGGTGATGACGGTCATCGAGGGACACCGGCCGCGCGCCAAGCCCGGGCCGGGCGACCACGGCGACCACCACGAGGAGGGAGACGACGCCGGCTCGCACGCGCCGCCGGCGCGGCACCCGTTCCTCGGGCTGGTGAGCATCGTCGGGACCGGCGTCGTCGCGGCGGCGTTCGCCGTCGCCGTCGCCGCGTTCCTCGCCATGCTCCGCACGCCGTCCGAGGCGCCCTACGTCCTCACGTTCTGGGACTGGGTGAAGGCCGGGCCGCTGCACATTCCGCTGGCCCTCCGCCTCGATCAGCTCTCGATCGTGATGACGCTCGTCATCACCGGCGTCGGCACGCTGATCCACCTCTTCAGCATCGGCTACATGCGGGACGACGGGTCGTACGCGCGCTACTTCGCGTACCTGAACCTGTTCGTCTTCTTCATGCTCCTGCTGGTGCTGGGCGCGAACTACGCCGTCATGTTCGTCGGCTGGGAGGGCGTCGGTCTCTGCTCCTTCCTGCTCATCGGCTTCTGGTTCACCGAGAAGGCGAACGCGGACGCGGGCAAGAAGGCGTTCATCGTCAACCGCATCGGCGACTTCGGCTTCCTCGTCGCGATGTTCCTGATGTTCTGGAACTTCCGGTCGCTCGACTTCACGCCGGTCATGCAGGGCGCGGCGGCGCTGCCGGTCGGAAGCGCGCTGGCGACGACGATCGCCCTCTTCCTCTTCCTCGGCTGCACGGGCAAGAGCGCGCAGATCCCGCTGTATGTGTGGCTGCCGGACGCCATGGCCGGCCCGACGCCCGTCTCCGCGCTGATCCACGCGGCGACGATGGTGACGGCGGGCGTGTACCTCGTGGCGCGCAGCGGCGCCATCTTCGCGGCGGCGCCGGCGGCGTCGCTGACGGTGGTGCTCGTCGGCGCGCTGACGGCGACCTTCGCCGCGACGATCGGCCTGAAGCAGTGGGACATCAAGAAGGTGCTCGCGTACTCCACCGTCTCGCAGCTCGGCTACATGTTCGTCGGTGTCGGCGCGGGCGCGTACGCGGCGGGCATCTTCCACCTGGTGACGCACGCCTTCTTCAAGGCGCTGCTCTTCCTCGGCGCCGGCGCGGTCATCCACTCGATGCACCACGCCTTCCACGCCACCGGCCGGGACGACGACGCGCAGGACATGCGCAACATGGGCGGGCTGCGGCGCTACATGCCGGTCACGTTCGCGACGATGTGGGCGGCGACGCTCGCCATCGCCGGCATCATCCCGTTCGCCGGCTTCTTCTCGAAGGACGAGATCCTCGGCGCGACGTTCGCGCAGGCGCACGGCTCGGTCCTCGCCAACGCGAGCTGGCTCGGCATCCCGGGCAGCGTCGTGCTGTACGCCGCCTACGTCATGCTGCTCGTCTCGGCGTTCATGACGGCCGTGTACATGACGCGCATGATGCTCTACACCTTCCATGGCCCGAACCGGACCGGGGAGGGGGAGCGGCACCACCTGCACGAGGCGCCGCTGCTGATGACGCTCCCGCTGATCGTGCTCGCGGTGCTCAGCACGGTCGGTGGCTGGCTCAACGTCCCGCCGCTGCTCGGCGCGCTCGGGCCCGTCGAGCGCCTCGGCCACTGGCTCGAGCCGGTGGTCGGAGCGCCGGCCCGTGCGCTCGCGGCCGGAGCGGCCGAGCCGACGCTCGGCGCCGAAGCGACGCTCGTCGGCGTGGCCGTGCTCGTGGCGCTGGGCGGGATCGCGTACGCCGTCGCGCGGCTCAAGCCGGCGTCGCTGGTGCCGAAGGCCGTCGCGCCGCCCGAGCAGCCCGGCATCGAGCGGCTCCTCGCGAACAAGTACTACGTGGACGAGGCGTACGACGCGGCCATCGTGCAGCCCGTGGTGCAGGGGTCGCGCAAGGTGCTCTACCGCGGCCTCGACGTCGGCATCATCGACCGGATCTTCGTCACCTTCTTCGGCTTCGAGTTCCCGCGCCTGCTCAGCTGGGCCGGCTCGCGGCTGCAGTCGGGACGCGTCGGCAACTACGCCTGGGCGCTGCTGATCGGCGTCGTGCTCCTCCTCGGCGCCTTCACCCTCCGCTAGCGCCATGCGCGAATTCCTGCTCTCGGTCGGCTACGACCGCTGGATCCTGCCGACGCTGCTCTTCCTGCCGGCGATCGGCGCCGTTCTCACCTGGTTCCACGGCATCTACGAGTACCGGCAGGGGCGCACCGGACGCGACGTCGAGGCGTTCGCGCGCTACCTGCCGTTCGGGATCTTCATCGTCGAGTTCGTGCTCTCCCTCGGCATGTGGTGGGCGTACGACCCGGCCGGCGCGCCGTTCCAGTTCACGACGACGTGGAACTGGATTCCCGAGTGGGGCGTGCACATGTCGCTCGGCGTGGACGGGATCTCGCTCTTCCTCGTCCTGATGGTGACGTTCCTGCTGCCGATCGCGGTGCTGAGCAGCTGGACGAGCATCGAGCGCGCCGTGCACAGCTACCACGCGCTCTTCCTGATCCTGACGACGGGCATGCTGGGCGTCTTCCTCGCCCGCGACCTCGTCATGTTCTACTTCTTCTGGGAGCTGGTGCTCGTCCCGATGTACCTCATCATCGGGGTGTGGGGCGGGCAACGGCGACTCTACGCGGCGACGAAGTTCTTCATCTACACCTTCGTCGGCTCGCTCTTCATGCTCGTCGCGATCATCTACATCGGCTTCAAGACCGGTGACGCGATGCACGCGGCGGGCGTGGCGGCGACGTCGAAGCCGAACTTCCTGTTCGAGAACGTCATCGAGTACCTGCGTACCACGCCGCGCGAGGCGTTCTGGCTCTTCCTCGGCTTCTTCGCCGCGTTCGCCGTGAAGGTGCCGATCTTCCCGTTCCACACGTGGCTGCCCGACGCCCACGTCGAGGCGCCCACGGAGGGATCGGTCGACCTCGCGGCGATCCTGCTCAAGATGGGAACGTACGGGATCATCCGCATCATGCTCCCGCTCTTCCCGAGCATGGTCCTCAGCTCGGTGACGCGCACCATCGTCATCGGCATGGCGATCATGGGCATCATCTACGCGGCGCTCGTCGCGCTCGCGCAGGAAGACTTCAAGAAGCTCGTGGCCTACTCCTCCGTGAGCCACATGGGCTTCGTCATCCTCGGCATCTTCGCCCTCTCGACCGTCAGCCTCCAGGGCGCGATGATGGTGCAGCTCGCCCACGGCATCTCGTCGGCGGCGCTCTTCCTCCTCGTCGGCATGGTCTACGAGCGGCGGCACACGCGACAGCTCTCCGACTTCGGTGGTCTCGCGCGCGCGATGCCGCTCTTCGCCGGCTTCCTCATGGTCGCCACGCTGAGTAGCATCGCGGTGCCGGGGACGTTCGGCTTCGTCGGCGAGTTCCTCGTCCTCATCGGCTCCTTCGAGCGCTACCCGCTGGTCACCGTGCTGGCGACGGTCGGCGTGATCCTCTCCGCCTGCTACATGCTGTGGTCGGTGCAGCGGATCCTGTTCAATCCGCTGCGCAAGGAGAACCGCAATCTGCCCGACCTGAACTGGCGCGAAGCGGGGATGCTCATCCCGCTCGGCGCGATCATCGTCTGGATGGGCGTCTACCCGGCGCCGTTCCTCAAGCGCATGGAGCCGTCGCTGACGCGCCTCGTGCAGCAGGTGGAGAACGGGGTCGGCAAGCGCACCGCGCCCACGGCCGTCGCGGAGGTCCGCTGACATGCGCGTCGACCTGAGCGTGCCCTCGCAGCTCTCGTGGGCGCTGCTGCCGGACCTCGTGCTCGCCGGCGGCGCGATGCTCCTGCTCGTCTACGCCGCGTGGCGGCCGGCGAGCGCGGCGCACCAGCGGCGCGTGGGCGTCGCCTCGATCGCGCTCATGCTCGTGACGGCGGCGGTCGTGGTGTACATGGCGATGAGCGGCGTCTCCAGCGGCCCCGGCCCGATCGCCGTGGACAACTTCCGCTGGGCGGCGGACCTGATCTTCCTCGGCGGGGCGATCCTGACGGTCATGCTCGCCATGGACTACAACGAGCGCGAGCTGATCACCGCGCCCGAGTCGCACGTCCTCGTGCTGCTGGCCACGTCGGGCATGTTCCTGCTCTCGGCGGCGCGCGATCTGACGCTCGTCTTCCTGGGCATCGAGCTGATGTCGGTGGCGACGTACGTGCTCGTCGGCATCAACCGGCGCAGCGCGCGCTCGGCCGAAGGGGCGCTCAAGTACTTCCTCCTCGGCGCGTTCTCGACCGCGTTCCTGCTGTACGGCATGGCGCTCGTCTACGGCGCGACCGGCGCGACCAACTTCGGCGTCATCGCCGAGCGGCTGGCGGCTGACCCGGCACGCGGCGGCGCGCTGCTCAAGGTCGGGACGGCTCTGCTCGTCGTCGGCCTCGGCTTCAAGGTCGCGGCCGCGCCGTTCCACATGTGGGCGCCCGACGCCTACGAGGGCGCGCCGACGCCGCACTCGGCGTTCATGGCGGCGTCCATCAAGGCGGCGGCGTTCGCCGTCTTCCTGCGGCTCTTCATCGAGGCCTTTCCGTCCACCTACGCGCAGTCGTGGCACGAGCCGATCTGGTGGCTCGCGGCCGTGACGATGGTCGTCGGCAACATCGCCGCGCTCAGCCAGAAGAACATCAAGCGCATGCTCGCGTACTCGAGCATCGCTCACGCGGGCTACGTCCTCGTCGCGGTCGTCGTCGGCGCGGGACAGGTGAGCCAGACGGGCGTGTCGGGCTCCAGCGCGTTCCTCTTCTACCTCGTCTCCTACACGCTGGCGACGATGGGCGCGTTCGCGATCGTGGCGGCGCTCGGCAGCGCCGGCGAGCCGCACCTGAACATCGACGATTACAGCGGTCTGTGGACGGTGCGCCCCGGGCTCACGCTCGCGATGAGCGTGTTCATGCTCGCGCTGCTCGGCTTCCCGGTGTTCGGCGGCATGGGCTTCTTCGCGAAGTGGTACATGCTCCAGGCGGCGCTCCGCGGCGGCGCCGCGCCACAGACGCAGCTCGCGGTATGGCTCGTCTTCACGAGCGTGCTGTCGGCGGGCTACTACCTGTACGTGGTGACAGTGATGTTCGTCCGCCCGCGTGCGGTGGACGCGCCGCCGCTCGCCCGCGTCGGCGGGCTGACGAACGCGGTGATCGGCCTGTGCGTGGCGACCATTCTTTTCTTCGGCTTCATGCCGACGCACATGCTGCGCGGCGTGAGCCGGAGCGCGCTCCGTGGGACGCCGGTGCCGGCCGCGGTGCCCGCGCCCGCTACGCCGTTCGGCGCCCCGGTGCCCGTCGCGCCGCCGCCGGCGGGCATCGCGACCGCGGCGCCCTGATCGCGGGGGCGGAGTCCGCGACGACGGCTCCGCTCCCCTCGCACGGGAACTCCAGCGCCGCCACCCTGGCGGCGCCGACCTTTTCATGATCGCATGACCATCGCACGCGGCATCTTCCGGCAGTACGACATCCGCGGCATCGTGGGCCGGGACCTCACCGCGGAGGCGGCACGGGGCGTCGGCCGCGCCTACGCGGCCTACCTGAGCGAGCGTGGCATCCACGGCACCGTCGCCGTCGGCCGCGACAACCGGCCCAGCGGCGGGATGCTCCGGGACGCGCTCGTCGACGCGCTCACGGAGTGCGGCGTGGACGTCGTGGACATCGGCACGGTACCGACGCCGCTGCTCTACTGGAGCCTGCATCACCTCGGCGTCGTCGGCGGCATCCAGATCACCGGGTCGCACAACCCGCCTGAGTACAACGGCTTCAAGATGTGCGTCGGCACCGACTCGCTCCACGGCTCCGGCATCCAGCGCCTCTACGCACTCCTCGAGGCGGGCCGCTTCCCGTCGGGGAAGGGGAGCGTGCGGAACGAGGACGTCATCGAGCGCTACGTCGAGGATGTCGTGCAGCGCGTCGGTCCGCTCTCGCGCCCGATGCGCGTGGTCGTGGACTGCGGCAACGGCGCAGGGTCCCTCGTCGCCGAGCGGCTCTTCTCGCGCCTCGGCGTCCACGCGACGTACATCTTCTGCGAGAGCGACGGCACCTTCCCGAACCACCACCCCGACCCGACGGTCGTCGAGAACCTCCAGGACATCATCCGCGAGGTCACGGCGCGTGGCGCCGATCTCGGCGTCGCGTTCGACGGCGACGCCGACCGCATCGGGGTCGTGGACCGCACCGGGCGCATCATCTGGGGCGACCACGTGCTGATCCTCTACGCGCGGGACGTCATCGAGCGCACCGGACGCAATCAACCGGTCATCTTCGACGTGAAGTGCTCGCAGGCGCTCCCGGACGCCATCTCGCGGGCCGGCGGGAAGCCGGTGATGTGGAGGACCGGGCACTCGCTCATCAAGGAGAAGATGAAGGAGCTCGGCGCGCCGATCGCCGGCGAGATGTCCGGACACATGTTCTTCACCGAAGGCTTCTACGGCCACGACGACGCGCTCTACGGCGCCGCGCGACTCCTCCGCATCGTGTCCGACTCCGGCAAGCAGCTCGACGAGCTGCTCGCCGACGTGCCGAAGTTCGTCTCGACGCCGGAGCTGCGCGTGGACTGCCCGGACGAGGAGAAGTTCGGGATCGTCGAGAAGGCCGCCGCGCACTTCAAGGCCACCCACGACGTCATCGACGTGGACGGCGTGCGCATCCTGTTCGGCGACGGCTGGGGCCTCATTCGCGCGTCGAACACGCAGCCGGTGCTCGTCACCCGCTTCGAGGCGGCGAGCGAAGCGCGGCTCGCCGAGATTCGCGGCGAGGTCGAGGGATGGCTGCGGTCGCAGGGCGTCCAGCCCTAGCGTGAGGCGCGCGTG
>DATMHT010000230.1:0-5766 GCA_035554795.1 Gemmatimonadaceae bacterium
GAAGCTCGCGCTCGGTCTCGCGACGCGTCTCGCGAGGCGTCTCGCGATAGCGTCGATCGGCTTCGATACGCTCGTAGGAGACCTCACGCTCGCGAACGTCATTCACGGTCCGCATCTCCTCCGGCGCGGGCTGCGCGCCCAGGACTTCCGTCAGCCCGGCCGGGGCGGCGCGCATGATCTCGTCCTTCTGACCGAGGAGCGTGTCGCGGAAGGTGTTGAGGTTCAGGCCATCCGTCACGATTCGGCGCCGAAGGAAGTTCATGACGAACCCTGACGCGAGCGGGAGCAGCTTCGCCGTCGTGTTCGCGCTCAATCCGCTCTCGCGCGCGACGAGATCGCCGACCTGAGTGGTCCGCGTGCCGAAGATGGCGGAGGTGAACTGCGTGACGACATTCGGCACCGCGCTGTCGCCCGTCGCGAATCTCGCGGCGAACGACGTCGGATCGTCGTACTCACGCAGGAGCGCGACGTCGTCGCGCGACGTGATCATCTCGTAGATGCCCTGAAAGCCTCGCACGTCGCCGAGCTTGCCGACGAGGCCGGCGAATACGGCTGCCACGGACGACTTGAGGCCTCGCGTGACGTTCTGCTCTGGTTCGCCGGTCTGCGACGCGATGCCCGACGTCAGGCCCTGGCCGAAGACATTCTCGAGGGCACCGAGATACGATACTGCCATGGTTGCCACTCCCCGTGTGTAATGGCGCGGATGAGTGCGACGCGATGCCGTCCCAAACCGATCGGCGAGCTCGCGTGCCGCGCGCTGGTCGATCCCAGGTAGGGAAGCCGAATGCCCCGGCGCGGGATTTCCGGCGCGGCGGGAGGGTCCGAAGGTCGCACGCGGCGGCTGGCGGGGCGGGCAGCCGAAACGACGACGGGCCACTCATGAGAGTGGCCCGTCGTGTTCGATCGATGTCGTTCAGTTGCCCACAAGCGCGCCCGGAAGGACTCGAACCTCCAACCTTCTGATCCGTAGTCAGATGCTCTATCCAATTGAGCTACGGGCGCCCGAAAATGCTCGTCGCCCGCGTTTCGCGGGCGACGCCACGACGGTCGTTCGTGCGTCCGTCGACAGCTTGAGCATTCTATCCGGAGCCAGGGTCATCGTCAAGTGGAACACGTCGATGAATCCACGTCCGCCGCGACCTGTGCCGAGATGCGCGCGGCGCGCCGGCGAGTGCTCAGCGCGGCTGACCGTCGTGCGCGTCCGCCTGCGTTCCGCCGACCGTCGGCACGTCGCGCGCGGGCGCCTCGCCCGAGGGTGCGTCGCCGATCGGCATCGCGGCTGGCTCGACGGCGCGCACGACGGGGCGCTCCGCATCGGGCGCCTTCCCGTCGGACCCGCTTGCCGGCGCGACGGCCGACGCGGCGGCCGTCGCGCGTGCGGCGGCCTCGGGCGGCGTGACGGCGGCTGGCGGCTCGAGCGGGATGGAGAGCACGAAGCGCGAGCCTTCGCCGACGCGGCTGGTGACCTCGATCTCACCGCCGAGTAGCTGAGCGAGGCGCCGCGCGACGGCGAGTCCGAGCCCGGCACCGCGCTCGAGCGAGTCGCCGCGGCCGCCCGGGCGCACCTGCTCGAACTCCTCGAAGATGCGCGTGAGGTCCTGCGGCGCGATGCCGACTCCCGTGTCGCCGACGATGAGCGCGATGCGCGAGTCGGGCGACCGCGCGTCGCGCTCGGCGGCGAGACAGATCGCGCCGTGCTGCGTGAACTTGATCGCGTTCGCGGTGAGGTTGAGCAACGCGTGCCGCACGTGGCGCGCGTCGCTCACCACGCGCGGCAGGTCGCGGGCGACGGTGACGTCCACGCGCACGCCCTTCATCTGCGCCACCGGCTCGACGACGTCGGCGACCGCGGCGAGCAGCGCCGGCACATCCACCGGCTGCGCCTCGACCGCCATGCGTCCGAGCTCGATCTTCGAAAGATCGAGAACGTCGTCCACGACGTGCAGCAGGTGGTCGGCGGCCGCCTTGATCCGCTCGTGCGCCTGACGCAGCGGTTGCGGCAGCGGCCCGTACACGCCCTCGAGCGCGAGGCCGTTGTAACCGACGATCGCGTTGATCGGCGTGCGCAGCTCGTGCGAAGCGTTGGCAAGGAAGCGGCTCTTCGCGCGGTGCGCTTCGACCACCTGCTGTGCCCGGTCCTCGAGGCGGACGTTGGCGTCGAGCAGATCGCGCGAGAGCATCTCGAGGTCGAGCGAGTACAGCGCGAGACGCTCGGCGCGCCGCTCCTCGCGCAGCACGAGAACGACCACGAGCGCGATGAGGAGCAGGCCGACGAGCCACGTCAGCAGGCGCGGCGCCAGCGGCTGCAGCGGCGGCACACCGATGAGGAGGCTCCACTTGTGGCCGCCTGGGAGCCCGACCTCGCGTCGCACGACACTCGCCGGCCGCCGCGGGAACGCGCCCTCGGCCGCGACGACGGAACCCGCTTCGGTCACGATCCGATACGCGAACGGTCCGCGCAGCGACGGGCCGATCGCGTCGACGAGCATCGCGCGGTAGGGAAATGCGCCCGCCACGAAGCCGACGACCCGGGCACCGCGCACCACGGGCTCGACCACGAGCAGCGCACCATCGGCGTCGCCGCCGTGGGTCGGACGCGTGTCGGTCACGACGTTCGCGTGGCTCGCGCGCACCTCGGCGAGCAGCGTCGAATCCACCGGCCGCCCGTCGGCCTCGGTGCTCGCGGCAGCCGTGCCCGGCCTCGGAGAGGTGGCGCGCACGACGCCGGCGGAATCGAGATAGTAGAGCCGAGCGACGTCGGGGATGACCGAGCGCACGGTCGGGGCGGCGGCGGCGAAGCGGCGCGCGGCCGCGTCCATGCCGGGCCGCGGCTCGCCGGCGACGACGACGCCGAGCGTGTGCACCGCGGCGGCGCGCTGTCGGACCGAGCTCTCGAGCAGGGCATCGCTCTCGGCCGCCTGCGCCGACGCGCTCGAGTGATACTCCCGCCGCAGGACGCGATCGAGATGAGTGAGGGAGAGCAGGCCGGCGGCGACGAGCGCCAGCAGGGGCAATCGCCAGCGCGACGGTCGGAATCGCATCTCGCGGGGTGCCTCGCCGACGGCGGCCGCGTGGTCGCTCATGCTCCTCTCTCGACGGGGGATCGCTCCGGGTGAGCGAGCGCCCCGTTCGGGGCACCTCGCGCTTCAGGCCAGGCGGGCCTGCGCTGTGCGTGAGGTAAGGCACAGGACGTGCCGGCGAGTGCAAAAAAAAAGCGCCCCGCGAGGACGAATGCCTCGCGGGACGCGATGGGCGCTACAAGACTCGAACTTGTGACCTCCACGATGTCAACGTGGCGCTCTAACCAACTGAGCTAAGCGCCCTACTCCGGTCCAACACGTACAGAGCGGGAAACGGGACTCGAACCCGCGACCCCAACCTTGGCAAGGTTGTGCTCTACCAACTGAGCTATTCCCGCAACTTCCGCGCGTCGCATCCGTACTTGAGTCCGCGTCGGTGACCTACCGAGACCTACCGACGAGGCGTCGCGGGCACCGCGACTACGACCACTCGTTCACGACCGCGATGGAGCTGAGGGGAATCGAACCCCTGACCTCTTGAATGCCATTCAAGCGCTCTCCCAACTGAGCTACAGCCCCGGGTGGTGGCATCGGCGTGCGCCAAGGCCACCGTCAGGAACCGCCGAGTCTAATAGGGTGTATGTCGTATGTCAAGAAAATGGGGCTGGCGGAAACGTTCTGGGCCAGTATCTTGCAGCGCTCTTGCCGACCGATTCGCGGGGTGCGCGGCCCGATGTCGAGGCCAGCGTCACAGAGGGTGAACGGTCGGGCGGGCGGGCAGTGCACGCGGGCTGCCTTTTTCACGTCTGTACATCTCTTTCACGATAAATCGTTCGAGGCATACGCGAGATGACCGAAGTCAAGCGCAAGCGCCGCCGTGCCGCACCCGCCGGGATCGCGCCGAGCGAGCCTGAGCGCGACATCCTCGATCAGTACCTGTACGAAGTCAGCACCTACCCGCTGCTCAAGGGCACCGAGGAGATCGAGCTCGCCCGTAAGATCCGCGCTGGCGACCCCGACGCGCTGCAGGAGCTGGTCAAGCGCAATCTGCGGTTCGTCATCTCGGTGGCGAAGAAGTACCAGAACCGCGGCCTCCCGCTCATCGACCTGATCGGCGAGGGGAACGTCGGGCTGCTCACCGCCGCGCGGAAGTTCGATCCCGACCAGGGGGTCAAGTTCATCTCGTACGCGGTGTGGTGGATCCGTCAGGCGATCCTGTCGTCGCTCGCGCGCCAGGGGCGCACGGTTCGCGTGCCGCTCAACCGCACGGCCGACCTGTCGCGCATCATCAAGGCGTCGGAGATCCTGCGCCAGAAGCTGCGTCGCGAGCCGTCGCCGGAGGAGCTGTCGCAGCTGACGGGCCTCTCGGTGGACGTCGTCCAGTCGCTCGCCGCGCTCAACACGGGCGACGTGCGCCTCGACGCGCCGATGGACCCCGAGGGCGACCGGTCGCTCATCGAGCGCTTCGTCGCCGACGAGATGCCGGATACGGAGGAGGAGGCAATGAACCGCTTCCTCACCGACGAGATCGAGTCGGCGCTCGGCACGCTGCCGCCGCGCGACGCGAAGGTCCTGCGCCTGTACTTCGGGCTCGAGGGCGGGCGCGAGCACACGCTCGAGGAGATCGGCTCGATGCTCGGCGTCACGCGCGAGCGCGTCCGCCAGCTTCGCGACCGTGCGCTGAAGCGGCTCCGCGAGGGCGACGTCGGCCGCGCGCTGGGCAGCTTCGCGGCGTAAGGGCAGGGAAGAGGGGAGACGGCGCAGGGTAGAAGAGCCGATCTCATCCTGGGCACGGGCCGACGGGCGCCGGAGAATTTTCTCCGGCGCCCGTCGGCGTTCCGGGCCGCTCGTCGCGTCGCGGGCGCGGCCGCTGCATATTGCTGCGGGCGCTGCGCGAGTCGCGCGGCGGCCCATTTCCATTCCCGACTCCCCGCTCCGGTGATCCAGCTCATCGACGTCTACAAGTCGTTCGGCTCGAAGAAGATCCTCCAGGGCTTCACGCTCGACGTGCCCGAGGGGGAGACGATGGTGATCATCGGCTACTCGGGCACGGGGAAGTCGGTCGCGATCAAGCACATCGTCGGGCTGCTCGAGCCGGACGCGGGCACCGTGTTCGTGGACGGGCTCGAGGTGCCGAAGCTGCCACGGCGCGAGCTGTACAAGCTGCGCGCGCGCATCGGCTACGTCTTTCAGTTCGCCGCGCTCTTCGACTCGATGCGCATCGGCGAGAACGTCGCGATGGGGCTGCGCAAGCAGAACGAGCTGACCGAGCGCGAGATCGCCGACCGCGTCGACGAGGCGCTCGATCTCGTCGATCTTCCGGGCGTCGCGGACCGTTTCCCGGCGGAGCTCTCGGGCGGCATGCGCAAGCGCGTCGGCATCGCGCGCGCCATCGCGCTCCGGCCGAAGTACATCCTCTACGACGAGCCGACGACGGGCCTCGACCCGGTCACGAGCGCCGTCATCGACCAGCTCATGGTGCGCATGCGTGAGAAGCTCCACGTCACCGGCATCGTGATCACGCACGACATGCGGAGTGCGTTCACCGTGGGGACGCGCATCGCGATGCTCTACCAGGGACGTGTCCGGTGGGAGGGAACGATCGACGAGATCAAGACCACGGACGATCCCGTCGTGCGCGAGTTCGTGGAGGGCCGCCCCACGGAGGACGAGGGCGGCGTACCTGGCGGTGTCGTGACACGTACCTGAGATCCCGGATGACTCGTGCCCGTGCCCAACGCGA
>DATMHT010000231.1:0-4999 GCA_035554795.1 Gemmatimonadaceae bacterium
GCGGCTCGCGGCGGCGATCGACGCGCTGCCCGACGGCTACCGGACGGTGTTCCTGATGCACGACGTCGAGGGCTACACGCACGAGGAGATCGGGGCCGCGCTCGGCGTGCACCCGGGGACGTCGAAGACACAGCTCTTTCGAGCGCGCGCCAGGCTGCGCGACGCGCTCGCGGACTTCGCAGGGGAGTGGATCCAATGAGCACCGACGACCGGTTCGACGAACAGCTGCGGGAGGCGTCGGCGCGCGACTATCACGCGCCGCCGGCGAGCGTGCCGCGCGACGAGATGTGGGAGCGCATCGCCGCCGCCCGCGCGGCGCGGCGTTCTTCGGCCGGCGCGACGCCCGTGACGACGGCGGGTGACGACACGGCGCACGTGGCGGGCGATGCGACGGCGACACCCGACGTCGTGGTGCTCCCCGTGCGCCGCTGGCCCGCGCTCTCGAAGCGGCCGGCGTGGGCTCGCGCCCTCGCCGCCGCGCTGCTCCTCGCCGTCGGCATCGGCGTCGGGCGTCTGTCGGTGTCGCGCGAGCGTGCGTCGTCCGCCGCCAACCGCGCGCCCGTCGTGGCCTCGGGCGCCGCGCCGGCTCCCACGACACCGGCCGAATCGTCGCCCACGCCCGCGTCCTCATCGTCGTCGTCGCCGTCGCCCGTCACGGTCGCCGTCGCCGGCGGCGCGGGATCGTCGCGTTCCACCGCGCGTCCCGAGGGCTCGCGCGACACGCCGGGCGCCGAGCGCGGGCAGCCGAGCGCCGAGAACCAAGAGCCGAGCGCCGACAGCCGAGAGCCGAGAGCCGCTCTTCCGTACCGCCTCGCGGCCGCCGAGCACCTCGCGCTCACCGAGACGCTGCTCACCACGGTCAGCGCGGACGCCCGCGCCGGCCGCGCCGACAGCTCGGTCGCGCTCTGGGCGCGCGACCTCCTCGGCACCACCCGCATGCTCCTCGACTCGCCCGCGGCGCGCGACCCGAAGCTCGCGCGGCTGCTCGAGGATCTCGAGCTCGTCCTCGCCGAAGTCGCGCAGCTGCACCCGGCGCGCGGCCCCGGGGAGCTGCAAGCGATTGATCGTGCCGTGCGGCAGCGCGGCGTTCTGACCCGGCTGCGGGCGACCCTCCCCGCCGGTCCACTTTCCGCCGGAACCTGAGGCACGACCGAAATGAGAAAGCACCTGGCAATCGTCCTGCTCGCCCTCGCGCCCAGCGTGGCGTGGGCGGCTTCCACCACCACTCCCGCGTCGCGCGACGACGGCATCGCGACGCGCCCGCCCAACGCGTGGCGCGCCGACGACCCCGCCGATTCGCTCTACCGCGCCGCCAAGGACGCGCTGAACGACGGCGACTACCGCCGCGCGGCGTCGCTCTTCCATCGCATCGGCGAGCGCTACCCGAAGTCCACGTACGCGCCCGACGCGCCGTACTGGGAGGCGTTCGCGCTCTATCGCGTCGGCGACGAGGCGGCGCTGCGCGAGGCGCAGCGGGTGCTCGACGCCGGACGCCGCCGCTTTCCGAACGCGTCCACGCGCGGCGACGCCGAGACGCTGGCGACGCGCATCAACGGCCAGCTCGCGAAGCTCGGCGACCCGACCGCGACCGCGCGCGTGATGGGCGAGGCGGCCGGCGACAGCCGCGACTCGGCGAAGGGCGGCAAGACGGGCCGGAGCGCCAGGAGCGGCAGGAGCGGCGCCGACAACGCCTGCGCGACCGGCGATGGTGAGGACGACGAGTCCACCGACACCCGCATCGTCGCCCTCAACGCGCTGATGCAGATGGACGCCGAGCGCGCGATGCCGATCCTGCGCCAGGTGCTCGCCCGCCGCGACGCCTGCTCGGAGACGCTGCGCCGCAAGGCCGTCTTCCTCGTCGCGCAGAAGGACACGCCCGACGCCGCCGACATCCTGCTCGGCGCGGCGCGCAACGATCCCGATCGCGAGGTACGGGGGCAGGCGATCTTCTGGCTGTCGCAGGTGCGAAGCGACCGCGCGACGGCGGCGCTCGACTCGATCCTGCACTCGTCGGGCGATGCGGAGCTGCGCGAGCGCGCGATCTTCGCGCTCGCGCAGCAGCGCGGCGATTCGAAGGCGTGGCAGACGCTGCGCGACTTCGCGAAGTCGGACGCGCCGGTGGACCTGCGCCGCAAGGCGGTCTTCTGGCTCGGCCAGCAGGAGCGCTCGACCGAGAACGCGGCCTTCCTCCACACCCTCTTCGACAGCCCGAACGGCGCGCCGCTGCGCGACGACATCATCCAGGCGATCGCGAACGCCGGCGGTGAGGAGAGCGTGAAGTGGCTCCTGTCGATCGCCCGCGACTCGAAGCAGGACACCGAGCAGCGCAAGAAGGCGCTCTTCTGGCTCGGCCAGCAGCGGCGCGTGCCTGCGACGGAGCTGACGTCGCTCTACGACGCGCTGCCCGACCGCGAGCTCAAGGAGCACCTGATCTTCGTCCTGTCGCAGCGCCGCGAGAGCGCGGCGGTGGACAAGCTGTTCGACATCGCCCGCCACGACTCCGACCGCTCGCTCCGCGGCAAGGCGCTCTTCTGGCTCGGCCAGAGCAACGACCCGCGCGTCAAGCAACTCCTGATGGAGATCATCAACCAATGACGAGCCGACTCCACACCCTCGCGCTCTCCGCGGCGCTGCTCCTTCCCGTGGCCGCGCGCGCGCAGTCGCTAGGCGACCGCGTCGCCGCCGCCCGCGACGGCGACGTCCGCTTCAGCTACGCCGCGCGCGCCGGCGCCTGCGGCGACGGGCGCGACGTCGTCGGCCTGGGGCACACGGTGCTCTACGTCCACGAGTCCATGGAGTCGTACGGCCGCTGGTCGGGCGCGGAGTGCGCGCCGGGTCCGGTGCGCATCACGCTCTCCGTGCACGGCCACGCGGTGGATCGCGTGCGCGTCCGCGTCGGCGGCATGGCGGCGGCGTCCGACTCCGGCGTGCAGGATCTCGGGACGGTCGGCGCGCCCGCGGCCGCGGACTACTTCCTCGCGCTCGCCGGCCGCGCCGAGTCGGCAGTGGCGAAAGAGGCGGTGCTCGCCGCCACGCTCGCCGACAGCGCCGACGTTGCACCCGGACTGCTCCGCATCGCCCGCGACAGCACGCGGCCGAGCGCCGCGCGGCGCCGCGCCGTGCACTTCGCCGGCTACGTGGGCGGCGCGTCGGTCGCGCGCGACCTCGACGCGATCGCCGGCCGCGACGGCGACGACCGGAAGGTGCGCGAGGCGGCGCTGGCTGCGCTCGCGAGCGTCGGGTCCGACGCGAGCGTCGCGTCGCTCGTGCGCTTCGCCCGCGCGGGCGGCGACGAGTGGCTGCAGAAGAGCGCCGTCTTCTGGCTCGGCCAGACGGAGTCGCCCGTCGCGCGGCGTACGCTGCGCGCGATCATCGACTCCGTCGCCGCGCCGGAGCGCGTGCGCGGCGCCGCCATCTTCTCCCTCGGCCACGGCGACGCGACGACGAAGGAGGACATCGCCTATCTCCAGTCCATCTACGGTCGCCTCGAATCGAAGAAGCTCCAGGACCAGGTGCTGATGGCCGTCGCGCAGCAGCCCGGCGGCGGCGCGTGGCTCCTCGAGCGCGCCCGCGACGCACGCGATCCGGTGTCGGCGCGCAAGCAGGCGATCTTCTGGGCGGGGCAGGGCAGCGGCGACGGAAGCGCGTCGGTGAAGGAGCTGACCGCGCTCTACGACGCGCTCGACGTCCGCGAGCTCAAGGAGCAGGTGATCTTCGTGCTCTCCCAGCGCGACGACCGCGCCGCCACCGACCAGCTCATCGCCGTCGCGCGCAACGACCCGGACCCGGCGCTCCGAAAGCGTGCGCTGTTCTGGCTCGGCCAGAAGAACGACCCGCGCGCGGCGGAGCTGATCCGGGACATCGTGACGCATTGAGGCGGGAGCTCATGGTTACACCCACACCCGATACTCCCATGCCCAGGCATCTCCTCCTCGCCGCCCTCTTCCTCGCTTCCACGGCCGGCGCACAGCAGCCGTCGTCCATCGCGGCGCGTGTCGCGGCGGCGCCGGCGGACGGCGTCGTCGAGATGCGCTTTCCGGCGCGTGCCGGTGTCTGCGGCGACGGACGGCACTACATCTCCATCGGGCACGGCACCATCACCGGCGACGTCCGCCGCAACGGCGACGTGGAGGACCACGGCGCGTGCGAGCCGGGTCCGGTGCGGGCCGTGCTCACGCTCCGTGGCCACGACGTGGCGCGCGTCCGGACGTACGTCGGCGGCGACACGGCGACGCGGTCGTCGTCGCCCGAGGCGGTCGATCTCGGCACCGTGGACCCGCGCGACGCGGCCGCGTACCTGCTCGACGTCGCCAGGCGCGGCGACGGGCGCGTCGCCGACGACGCGATCCTTCCGGCGGTGCTCGCCGACCGCGCCGTCGTCTGGCCGGCGCTGCTCGCGATCGCCCGCGACTCGGGCGGCGGCGGCCACGCACGCGGTGCGCGCGGCACCGCCGGCTTCTGGCTCAGCCGCTTCGCCGCCGCCGCGCGCGACGGCCACCCCGAGCGCATCGCCGACGACGCCACGTCCGGCGACGACGAGGACGAGGAGAACGACGTGCGCGGCCACGCGGTGTTCGCGCTGTCGCAGCTCCCGCGACACGAGGGCGTACCCTCGCTGATCGAGGTCGCGCGCACGCACAAGGACGCGCGCGTCCGCGCCAAGGCGATGTTCTGGCTCGGCCAGTCCGGCGATCCGCGGGCGCTGGCGCTGTTCGAGGAGATACTGTCGAAGAGCGCGGGGAAGTGAAGGGCGGCTCTCGGCTCTCGGCTCTCGGCTGTCGGACAGGATGAACAGGATGAACAAGATTCCGTTGATCCTGTTCATCCCGCTTATCCTGTCATACCGCCGAGAGCCGAGAGCCGAGCGCCGCCCTTACAGTTGACCTCGCTACCCGCCCGATCGTCTTATTGACGCCGTCCGTGCCTAACGTCTGGTGCGGACGGCGTCGTGCGTCGTCATGGCGCGCGGCTCCCACTATCCCGGAGACCGTCCCATGGC
>DATMHT010000232.1:0-3934 GCA_035554795.1 Gemmatimonadaceae bacterium
GACGGGTAAGGGGTAACGGGTGAACTTGGAGCCGGCTTCCGTCGCACGGAGGCCGGCCCCTGAGCCATTACCCCTTACCCGTTACCCCTTCCGCTCACCCCCGCAGCTCCCGCTCCGCCGTCTTCGGCCCTCCCAGCGCCGACGGGAGCAGGAAGCGCAGCCGCGCCGCGATGCCGGCGCCGTCGCGGTCGAGCCGCTCGGCCGCGGCACCGGCGAGCGCCTCGACGAGCGCGCCCTGGTCGAAGGCGGCGTGCACCGCGGTCTCCGCTTCCTCCGCGTGCTCCTTGACGTACCGCCCGGTCAGGAGAAGCTCCTGCACCGTCCGCGCGTCGAGCGCGCGCCACGTGGCCTGCGTGCCTGCGGCGCCGAGGCCGTCCGCGCCGTAGCGCTCGAGCACCTCCGCCACGAGAGCCACCTGTCGCGACTGGCGAAGCGCGGCCACGGCCTCCTCGGCACGGTCCCGGATCTCGGCGTCCGACGCGCGGACGTCGAGCGTGGGCACGCGCAGCGCGCGCGGCGCGAGGGCGGGCGGGAGCGCCGCCTCGGCGGCGATCGCCGCCTGCGGCGTCCCGCCGATCACGACCCAGCCGTCCTTGCCGGCGATGTCCTTGAGCCGTTCGGCGAGCTCCGCGAGCATGCGATCGGTCCCCGCCCGAAGCGCGCGCTCGGCCGCGTCGGTGCCGGTCGTGCCGCGCGTGCCCGGGTGGAAGCGATCGCGCGGCGCGTCACCCATGTGGTACGTCGGGCCGACGACGGCCTGCGCGCGCAGCGTGTCGGCCTTCTCGAGCGCGCCGGCGCGGTAGCGGAAGAGGCGCGCCTCGCGCGTGTCGACGATGGCGACGACCACGTGCCCCTGCTGCGTCAGCGCGCACACGTATGGGGCGACGCGCGCGCCGGTCTCCCAGGTGACGAGGAACGGGACGGACACGTTGAGCGGGCTCGCGTGACGCACCTCGCCTTGTGTGACGAACGCGGCCCATCCCGGCGCGCCGAGCGCTCCTGGCGTCGGCGCGAGACGCTCGCGGAGCAGCGCCACGCTCCGCGCGAACGCTTCTCGCTCGTCGCGGGGCGCGCTCACCAGCCTTCCCTCGATGTCGCGCAACGCGTTGTCGAGGCGCAGTCGCCACGCATAGCGCGTGGCCGGATCCGGCGACGTGCCGTCGAGATACACGCTCAACACCTTCGCCCGGCGTAGCGACCGCTCGAGCTCGATCAGTTCGGCATACGTCAACACGTGGCTGCCCTCCATGTGAAGCCTCGCGCGTCGCCCGAGCCGGCATCCTCCGCATGGGCGGCGGCACTTCGGATCGTACGCTCGACGCTAGCGTCGGCGGACGCCGCCGTCTGCCGGGCGACGGATGACGAGGCGCCGATCAGCCGCCAGCTCCGTCGCCTCGCGGCCGCGGCGCGCCGGACTCGAGCGCGAGACACTCGCGACCGCACGCGTCAGCTCTCGCCGAGGACGCGGCCCTGCGGGTGCTCGGCCCGACCGAAGACGTACGTGCGGTGCCCGATGCGGTGGTCGGCGATCGCTTTCGCCAGGTCGAGCGCGCTCACGATCCCGACCAGCCGGTCCCCCTCCATCACGAGGACGCGGTGCACGTTCGCCGTGCGCATGTAGTCGGCGGCCGCCGAGACGTCGGCCGTGGGCGGCAGCGCGCAGACGGCGCGCGTCATCACCTCTCCCACGGTGTGCTCGGCGAGCACGTCCCGGTCGACCGGCTCCGAGTCGGCGATGCGCTCCCCCACTTCCGCGTCGGCGAAGGCCCAGAGCTCGATGAAGTAGCGGGCGGCCGTCTCGTCGTCGCCCTCGCGATCGACGCGGGTGTCGGAGTCGTCCTTCCACTCCGGCGCGTCGTCGCTCTCCCGCCGCGCCTTCGGCTCGGTCGCGGCGAACTCGATGAGGTCCGTCGTCGAGACCACCCCGACGACGCGCTCACCAGCGACCACCGGCGCACCGCTCACGTGATGCGTGGCGAAGAGCTCCATCGCCTCGCGCAGCGACGCGTCCGGGCTCACCGTCACGACGTCCGTCGTCATGAGATCGCGGAGCTGCAGCATGTCGGACCTCCCGCTGAGTGCCATGCGGTGGTGGGCGCGCCGACCGTCACCTGCGTCGGGTCGCGTCGATCACTCCGCGAGAGAACGCTACGCTCGCGCATGGATGCCCGCTGACAGGCAACGGATGACGCGTCGGCGGCGGCCGCCTGACGCGCTTCTCCGGCTCTCGCGTGGCGCGACGCTCAGCGCGATTCGGCGCGCAGCCGCGCCAGCACGACCTCGGCCAGCTCGCGGACGACCGCGGTATCGGCGTGCACGTGCGCTCCGGGGAGCCAGACCAGCTCCTTCGGCCCGCGCGCGCTGGCGTAGAGCGCTTCGACGTCGCGCTTCGGCAGGCGCTCGTCGCCGGCCGCGTTCACCATCATGAAAGGGCGCGGTGCGATGCGCCCCACCCAGCGCTCCGGGTCGAGACGCGGCCCGGCGATGATGACGTTCGCGATCGCCGCCGCGACGACGCGCGCGGGCGCGAAGCGGATGGTGCGGCGCATGTTCATCTCCAGCGGCGCGTACGAGCCGCCGGAGCCGTGAATCGCCCACACGCGCGTGAAGCGCGGGTCGAGCGCGCCGGCGATGCAGACGAACGGCGCGCCGAGGCTGACGCCGATCGCCTCGACGCGCGTCGTGTCCACCTCCGGCCGGCGCCGCAGGTAGTCGAGCGCGAGCATCAGCGCCGGTGGCGTGTCGAGAAAGGCGGCGCGGATGCGCGGAACGTCGCGCAGGAAGGTCGCCGCATCCGGCCGCGGATCGCCGGTGAACGGATACGACAGCGCCGCGACGAGGACGCCGCGCGAGTCCCCGAGCAGGCGCACCGCGTCGCGCCCGGTGTGGTGGCCGCCGAGCACCACCGCGAGCGGCAGTCGCCGGCCGCTGTCGGCCGCCGCCCATTTCAGCGTGAGCTCCACCGCGAGCCCGCTCGACGCGACGAGCCGCACCGGCTGCAGGCGGTAGGCGCCCTCCGTCGCCACGCGGCCTTCCACGACACTCGCCAGCGCGGACCGGCGACGCCGGAAGTAGGGCTCGGGATCGCGGAGCAGGTACGCGGACGTCAGCGCCGCCGCCGTCACGAGCGCCGCCGCCGCGAGCACGGCGACGCGGCCCCGCCGCTCACGCGACGTCACGCCCGGCGACCGCGCTCACGAAGAAGAAGCCGAGCGCGGCCACGCTCACGATCACGGGCCCGCTCGCCCGGCCGAAGCGCGCCGCGAGCCACGCACCGACCACGGTGGATACGACGGCGGCGACGACGGAGACGGTCAGCATCTGCGTCAGGTTGCGCGCGACCCGTCGCGCCGTCGCCGCCGGGATGATCACGAGGGATCCCATCAGCAGGACGCCGAGGTAGCGCAGCCCGAGTCCGACGGTGAGCGCGAAGGCGAGCAGATACATGAGGTTCACGCGCCGCACGTCGATCCCCGCCGTCCGGGCGATGTCGCGCGAGACGAGCGTCACGATCAGCTGGTCGCGAGTGCGCAGCACGAAGACGATCACGGCGACGGCGCCCACCAGCCCGCCGACGAGCTCCCACGCCGAGAGCGTGCCCGGCGCGCCGAACAGCGCGTCGATCAGCTCCTCGCCGCTCGTGACCAGCGCCCCGAGCGCGAGCGCCGCCGAGAAGACGACGCCGACGATCGTCTCGGTCGCGAGCCGCGTCCGATTCTCCAACAGCCAGACGAGCACCGCCCCGGCGGCGAGCGCGCCGAGTGCCCCCGCCAACGGATGCACGCGCAGCAGAAGCGCGAGGCCGATGCCGGGAAGCGCGACGTGCGACAGCGCGTCCGCGGTGAGCGTCATGCGGCGCATCAGGGCGAAGGTGCCGACGAGCCCCGCCGCCACCGCCATCACCGCGCTGAGCGCGAGCCCGCTAATCGTGGCC
>DATMHT010000233.1:0-3603 GCA_035554795.1 Gemmatimonadaceae bacterium
CCGAGCACCGGGTAGAGCACCGCCGTGCGCGCGACGAGCGCGATCGCGGCGAAGAGGAGCGTGCGCCCGTCCATCACCGTGAGCCCGCTCCAGATCAGCGAGTTGCCGAGCGCGACGAAGGTGAGGAGAAGCAGCATCTCCGCCGTCGCCTCGCCGTACTCGAGGAAGCAGTCGCACAGCTCGACGTCCTGCGAGCCGACCATGAGCCCGGCGGCGAACGCGGCGAGGAAGCCGCTCCCGCCCACCGCCTCCGCGGCGGCGAAGCCGCTGAAGGCGAGTCCCAGCGCGTAGAGCGACTCGTAGTCGCGCCGCACGCCGAACAGCGCGCGCACGCGGCCGAGCGAGACGATGCCGAGCCAGCCGACGAGCGCGCCGAGGGCGGGGCCGAGGAGGAAGAGCCCGATGACGCTGCGCGAGATCTCGCGAGCGCTCACCGGCGCGGCTCCGGCGTCGGCGCGCAGCGCCAGGATCGCGAGCACGACGATCGGCAGCAGGACGACGTCGTTCATCCCCGTCTCGATGCGGAGCGCGACGCGCGGCGTCGCCGGGAGGGCGCGCGAGCGGAGCACGCTGCGCAGCAGCACCGGGTCGGTGGAGGCGAGCGCGGCGCCGAGGATGGCGGCGGCCGGCCACGAGACGGCGAGCAGCCAGCGCGCGGCGAGCGCGACGAGCACGGCCGGCGCCAGCGTTCCCGGACCGAGCAGCCGCCAGAGGAGCGATCGGCGCGCCCGCAGCTCGCGCAGCTCGATCGTGACCGCGTCGCTGAAGAGCACGAGCGCGAGGCCGAGCATCGCCAGGGCATGGAGCGCGGGCGACTGGAAGCCGACGTCGGCGACGTTCAGCCCCCACGGCCCGAGCGCCGCGCCCAGCAGGAGGAAGACGGCGACCACGGGCAGGCCGCTCCGCTCGATCGCGCCGGAGAGCAGCGACGCGACGACGACGACGATGCCGGTGAGCGCGACGACGGTCGTGAAGTTCTCCACGGCCGGGCGTCCCCGCGAGAACCGAGCCGGAGCGCGTCGCGCGGCGCGGTGCCGCGAAGTATCTATTGGACATGCGCTCGTCCTCCCCCGCCGCGCCATCACACCATCGCGAGACCGCTGCCGGCGGCCGCGCCGACCGGCCGCGCGCGGTCGTCGTCGGCTGCGGCGTCGTCGGCCTGACGACGGCGCTGCGGCTGCTCGACGACGGCTGGGACGTCGAGGTCTGGGGCGACCGGCCGCCACTCGAGACCACCTCGGCGGTGGCGGCGGCGATCTGGTATCCGTACCTCGCCGCGCCCGCCGACCGGGTCGCGGTCTGGGGAAAGCGGACCTACGACGCGCTGGTGTCGCTCGCCGAGTCGGGGCGCGGTGACGAAACCGGGGTGCGCATGCTCGACGGCCGCGTGCTCGGCGAGGCCGCGCCGAGCGCCGCCGACGCGGCGCTGCTCCCCGAGGGGAGCTGGCAGGCGGCGCGTGCCGGCGGCGACGACGTCGCGTGGACGCTGCGCGTGCCGGCGGTGGACATGTCCATCCACCTCGACTGGCTGACGCGCGAGCTCGCCGCGCGCGGCGGCCGGCTCGTGATGCGCCGCGTCGCCTCGCTCGCGGAAGCGGCCGGCGATGGCGTGCGCGCCGTCGTGAACTGCACAGGGCTCGGCGCCCGCGCGCTGTGCGACGACCGCGAGCTGCGGCCGGTGCGCGGCCAGGTCGTGCGCGTGCGCTGCGCCGGGCTCTCTACCTTTCTCCTCGACGACCGCGGTGCCGCGCCGACGTACGTCGTGCCCCGCGTCCACGACGTCGTGCTCGGCGGGACGGCGGAGCCGGGCGAGTGTGACGAGCGCCCCGATCCCGCCGTTGCCGCCGACATCCTGGCGCGCTGCCAGGCGCTCGAGCCGCGACTGCGCGGCGCCGAGGTGCTCGAGGTGAAGGTCGGGCTCCGGCCGGCGCGCAGCACCGTGCGCCTCGAGGCCGACCCGACGACGCTCGGGCGCGACGACGTGCGCCTGATCCACAACTACGGCCACGGCGGCGCCGGCGTCACCCTCGCCTGGGGATGCGCCGCCGACGTCGCCGCGCTGCTGCCCGCGACCGCCTTCCCGACGTCCACACCGCCGCCGCACCGCCCGTGACGATGAGAGTGATGCGCCCGACCTTTCCGCTCCGCGCGACGCTCGTCGCGCTCTCCCTGCTGCTCGCCTCGCCGTTCGCGTCGCCGCTCGCCGCGCAGCGCGCCACGCCGCGGAAGCGCCCCGCCGCGCCCGCCGCGAAGAAGCCGGCGTCGTCACCGCCCGCGCCCGCCGCGCACCTTGGCCGCGTGACCGGCGTGGTGGAGGACAGCATCCACCTGACGCCGCTCGTCGGCGCGACCGTCCGCGTCGGCGCGACGAAGCGCTCGGCGACGAGCGACCGCGGCGGCCGGTTCACCGTGGACAGCGTGCCGCCGGGCGACTACGACGTCGTCGTCTCGCACCCGATGCTCGACAGCCTGTACCTCGCGATCGCGCCGGCGCGCGTGCACGTCGTGGCCGACAGCGAGGCGATGGTGGACATCGCGACGCCGTCGCTCGCGACGCTGCTCGGCGGCGACTGTCCGCCGGCGACGGCGCGGCTCGGGCCGGCGACGTTCGCCGGGCGCGTGCTCGACGCCGACTCGAAGGAGCCGGCGCCTAACGTGCGCGTCGTGCTCGTCTGGATGCAGCTCTCGGCGGGCAGCGACATCGGCCTGCGCCAGATGCCGCGCGTCCGCACCGCCACCACCGACGCGCGCGGCTACTACCGGATCTGCGGCGTCCCGTCGGACGTGGACGACGCGACCGTCCAGGCCGAGCGCGGGCGGGTGAAGACGGCCGAGGTCCCGGCGGCGCTCGGCGCGTCGCTCGGCCTGCGGTCGTTCCTGATCGGCGCGCCGACCGAGGCCGGCACCGTCGGGCGCGCGGTGGTCACCGGGCACGTGGTGGACACGCTCGGCACCGCGGTCGAGCACGCGCAGGTGAGCGTCGAGGGCGCTGCCCCGGTGGCGACGACGAACGCGCGCGGCGACTTCTCGCTCGACAGCCTGCCGTCGGGCACGCAGGCGCTCGTCGTCCGGCGCATCGGCTTCGCGCCGTCGCGCGCGATCGTGGACCTGACGGCGGCCGCGCCGGCGCGTGTGGCGGTGCGGCTCGAGCGCGCCGTGCCGCGGCTCCAGCCCGTCGTGACCACGGCGCAGGCCGAGGCGCTCTCGCGCGTCGGCTTCGAGGACCGGCAGAAGCACGGCCTCGGTCACTTCCTCGGCCCCGACGACCTCGCGAAGATGCAGCCGCAGTACACGACTTCGGCGCTGCGGATGATGCCGGGGCTGCAGGTGGTGCCGAGCGGTGGCGGCGGCTACACCGTGCGCAGCTCGCGCGACGCGCGCGGCGGCGGCTGCGTGAGCTTCTGGGTGGACGGCGCGCCCTTCAGGGAGATGGAGGGCGGCGATCTCGACAACGCGTTCCCAGCCAACCAGATCGCGGCGATCGAGACCTACCAGCCGAGCGAGGTGCCGGCGCAGTTCACCGCCGCCGGCCAGTCGTCGTGCACGACGGTGGTGATCTGGACGCAGGCGTCGATGCGGAGGAAGCGGTAGAGGAGCGGCTCT
>DATMHT010000234.1:0-3919 GCA_035554795.1 Gemmatimonadaceae bacterium
CTTCGTCCCGAAGGAGCTGGTGCTGCATCTGACGGCGGCGGCCGTCGCGCTCTGCCTATCGCGGACGCCGCGGCGCGTCGCCCTCACCCTGCCCGACGCCGCGATCGCGCTCTTCCTCCTGCTCGGCGCCCTCTCGGCGACGCTGGCGACCAACCACTGGCTCGCCGCCCGCGCCCTCGCCATCTCCGTCTCCGGAGCGACGCTGTTCTGGGGCGCGCGCGCGGTCGCGCGGGCCGGCCTGGCGCGGCCGCTCGTCGCCGCGCTTGCGGCGGCCACCGCGCTTGCGGCGCTGACGTCGCTGTTCCAGGCGTACGGGGTCGAGACCGAGTACTTCAGCCTCAATCGCGCGCCGGGCGGCACCTTCGGCAACCGCAACTTCGTCGCGCACCTCTCGGCCGTCGGACTGCCGCTCGTCGTCCTCTACGCCCTCACCGCGCGCGGCTCCTTCGGCGCGCTGCTCGGCGCGATCGGCGCCGGCCTCGCGGCGGCCGCGCTCGTGCTCTCGCGCAGCCGCGGTGCCTGGCTCGCCGTCGCCGCCACGGCGCTGCCGGCCGTCGTCGCGCTCTGGCGCGCGCGTCGCCTCGAGCAGGAGCGGAGCGACACGGGACGGCGCGTGCTCCTCGGACTCGCCGCCGGCGCCGGCGTCGCCGCCGCGCTCCTGCTCCCGAACACGCTGAACTGGAAGAGCGACTCGCCCTACCTCGACTCGGTGCGCGGCGTGGTGGACTACCGCCAGGGCAGTGGCCACGGCCGTCTCGTCCAGTACCACAACACCCTGCGCATCGCGCTCGACCACCCGGTGCTCGGCGTCGGGCCGGGCAACTGGCCGGTCTGGTATCCGCGCTACGCCTCGCCCGGCGACCCGTCGCTCACCGACGACGCGATGACCGCGAACCCGTGGCCGAGCAGCGACTGGGCGGCGACGGTGGCCGAGCGCGGGATCGCGGCGACGCTGCTGCTCGCGCTCGTCTTCCTCGCCGCCGGGACGCGCTCCCTGCGCGGCGTCTTCCGCGCGCGGCGCGCCGAGGAGCTGCTCGCGCCCGCCGCGCTCGGCGCGGTGCTGCTCGCGGCGCTCGTCGTCGGCGCGTTCGACGCGGTGCTGCTGCTCGCCGCGCCGGCGCTCGTCGTCTGGACCGCGCTCGGCGCGCTCTGGCCCGACGACGCGGCGCCGGTGCGCGAGGGCGCGCGGGCGCGACGCACGATCCCGCTCGGCGACGGCGCCTGGCGCCGCGTCGCCGCGGCGCTCGCCTTCGTCGGCCTCTTCTTCGCCGTCCGCAGCACGACGCAGCTCGCGTCCATGGCGATCGTCGGCACCGGCGTGCGCACGGGTGCGCTCGGCTGGGCGGCGGCGGTGGACCCTGGCGCGTACCGCGTGCACCTCTGGCTCGCCCGCAACGCGGCGTCGCACGGCCGGTGCGGGTCGGTGAGGACGCACGCTGCCGCCGCGAACCTGCTATTCCCGAGCGCGCCGGAGCCGCGGCGGCTGCTCGGGCGATGCGGGGTGAGCGTTCCGCGGCCGGAGGCGCGGCCGGGTCGTTAGGCGGCCGACGGGTGCGGTGGCCCCGACGTCACTGCGACGTCGCCCTCGGCGCCCTCGGCGCGCGCCCGCGCCATCGCCGACTGCTGCGCGCCGAGCCAGAACGCGATCAGCAGCGGGAGGACCGACGACGCCGCACCGACGAGGGCGATGGATGGCAGGGTGAGGCCGAGCGCGAGCAGGCCGGCGAACGACCAGGCGCCGATCTGGTCGCCGGAGCGGTAGACGAACGTCTCGATGAAGCTCTTCGCCTTGTACTTGTCCTCGCGCCGGACGACGGTGAACAGCACCTCGGTGGCCGGGTTCGTGAGCGCGAAGTTCGACGCCCGCCGCAGGACGACGACGAAGGTGAGGACGGCGATCGTCGGCAGCGTCGCGAGCGTGACGAAGCCTCCGATGCTGGCGAGCGGCAGGACGGCGAGCGTGACGCCGACGCCGAGCCACTTCATCATGCGTCCGGTGACGAACGCCTGCGTCAGCGCCGTGAGCGACTGCGACCCCAGCTCGAGCCAGGCGAGGAACGCCGTGCGCGCCGCGCGGTCGGCGATGTGCTTGCCGACGATGTCCGCCTGCTCGAAGTAGAGGAACGTCGAGCCGATCGTGTACAGAACGAGGTAGAGCGCGATCGCCGCGAGGTAGCGCGACCGCGCGACGTGCGTCAGGCCGGCCCAGATGCCGCCGCCCACCGGACGCGGATCGGCACCCAGCGACGGCGTGGCCGTGCCGGTCGCGCGTTCGGGGAAGCGCCGCACCGTCTGCACCGCCAGCTCGAGCAGCACCGCGCTGGCGAGCAGCAGGTTCACCGTCCCGATCCGCTCGACGAGGCTCGCCGTGACGGCCGTGCCGACGATCGCGCCGATCGTCCCGCCGATCGCGATCAGGCCGAACAGCCGCCGCGCCTGCTCGGGGTCGCAGACGTCGGCCATGAATCCCCAGAACACCGAGATGACGAACAGGTTGAAGACGTTCGTCCACCAGAAGAACGCGAGTCCCAGCGCCGTCTGGTCGGCCGCCGGCAGCCAGCGCGTCAGCGCGTAGAAGGCGAGCAGGTTGGCGAGAAAGAAGCGGTACGCGATCGGGATGAACCGCTTCGGCGAGAGCCGCCGGACGAGCGACGCGAACAGCGGCTGGCAGACGAGCGTCGCCGCGAGCGTCCCGGTGAAGAGCCACGGCAGCCTGGAAATCCCGGCGGCGACCGCGAGCTCGTCGCGGATCGGGCGCAGGATGAACCAGCTCGTCATGACGAAGAAGAAGTACGTCGCGCCGAGCACGACGAGCCGGCCCTCGCCGACGTGGACGTCGGCGAGGCGCCCGGTGGTGATACGAGGCACGGTGTGCTACTTGGACGCGGCGCGCGCGTGCCAGGCGGCGAGCACTTCCCGCTCCCGCTCCGGCTTGAGCCCCGCGCGCAGCTTCTCCTGCCGCTCGGGCGGCTCGGCGTGGTAGAACGCGAGCGTGTCCCGCACCGTCGCGCCGAACGGGCGGAACGTCAGCCCGCTGGCCACGGCGCGCGAGATGTCGCGCGAGGCGAAGCCCGCCGAGTCGCCCTTCGCCGGCACCCACACCGGCATGTCCGACCACGCGCTCACCTTCTGCTGCTCGAGGAAGTCGGCGTCCACCCACGTGAAGCGCGCGTCGCTCTTCGTCTCGCGCTTGATGCCGTCGAGCATCTGCTTCATGGTGAAGCGGTCCTTCGGGCCGGTCGCGTTGTAGGTGCCGACGGTGCCGTTCTCGGCGCAGCGGATGGTGAACTCCGCCAGGTCGCGCGCGTCGATGATCTGCACCGGGTCGCTCCCGTCGCCGGGCGCGAGCACCTCGCCCCCCTTCTCGATGCGCACCGGCCAGTAGGTGAAGCGGTCGCTGTAGTCGCCGGGGCCGACGATCAGGCCGGGGCGGATGACCGTCGCGTGACCGGGGAAGGCGCGCTCCGCCTCCTTCTCCGCCATCGCCTTGTACTGCCCGTAGTACTGGCGCGGGTTCTCGGTCGTCACCGAGTCGGGCACCGGCGGCAGCACCGCCGCGCTCTCGTTGGCGTTCGGCGTGTCGTTCGCCGCGTACACCGAGATCGTCGAGATGAAGATGTACTGCTTCGCCGAATCCTTGAGCAGCTGGGCCGAGTCGCGCACCCAGCGCGGCAGCGTCGCCGGGTTATCGATGACGACGTCCCACTCGCGCCCCTTGAGCGCGTCGAGCTTGCCGTTGCGGTCGCCCTCGAGCTTCTCGACCTCGGCGCCGAACAGCCCCGGGTTGGTCTTGCCGCGGTTGAAGATCGTCACCTTGTGCCCGCGCGCGACGGCGTAGCGCACCTGGTGCGGCCCGATGAACCCGGTGCCGCCGAGGATGAGGATCCGCTTCGGCGCCGGCTTCGCGTCGCCGCCGCCG
>DATMHT010000235.1:0-15484 GCA_035554795.1 Gemmatimonadaceae bacterium
GCGGTCGTCGGCGGCGCGACCGGCGCGATCGTCGCCGGCAAGCGGCCGGCGCAGGTGACGGCCGTGGGTGCGGCGGTGTCCGTCACCCTCGACCCGCCGCGCGACCTGACGCTGACCGGCGCCGCGGACGCAGACACCACGTACGTGCGCGGCGCGAGCGCCGTCGTCGGACAGGTGGTGGCGGAGCGTGGCGACACGCTGTTCGTCGTGCTCGCGGAGGTGCAGGGCGCTCGGGGTCCCGCGACCTTCCCGGCGGTCGCCGGCCCGACCGCGGCGGTGGTGCGCGGGCCGGGCGTCGCCGTCCGGGTCATCGCCCGCGACGCGGACCGGAGGACGAAGATCCTCCTCGGCGCGGCGATCGGCGCGACGGCGTTCATCGCCGGCCTCTTCGTCTACTGCGGGCTGACGCGATGCCTGGACTGACGATGCGCGTGGCCATCGGACTGTCACTGGTCGTCGCGGCGGCGGCGCCGCTCTCGGCGAGGGCCCAGCAGGACACGCTCCTCGTGCCTCGCGGCGCACGCGTCCGCCTGCGCACCGACGACGCGTCGGACACGGCGTGGCACGTCGGAACGCTCGCGGGCGTGCGACCCGAGACGCTGCTGGTCGAGCGGTGCCGGCGGTGCTTGCCCGACGCCTACGCGCGCGATCGCGTGCACGACTTCCAGGCGAGCATCGGCCGGCCGAGCCACGCCGGCGCGGGAGTGGCGCTCGGCGCTCTCGCAGGCGCGGCCGTGATCGCGCTTGGCGTTCATGACTGCCGCGACACCGGCGAAGGTCCGCCGTGCGCCCTGGGTTACACCGTGCTTCCGATCGCGGCGATCGGCGGCGGCATCGGCGGCGGCATCATCGGGTCGTTCGTCCCCGCCGGCCCCGAGCGGTGGCGGCCGGCGCGCCTCGCCTCCGCGCGGGACGCCTCGGTGGCCGTGCCCGCGCGAGCGTCGAGCTGGTTCGAGAAGCCCGTGCCCGGTGCACGCGGTGGGGCGCAGTTCGGTGCGCTGGTCGGCGCGCCACTCGGCGCCCTGTACGGGCTCGGCACCGAGACGTGCTATGTGACGGCCGTCAGAGGCGAGGCGACGTCGTGCCGCATGCGCGGAGCGGTGCTCGGGCTCGCGGGCGGCGCCTTCGTAGGCAGCGTGCTCGGGGCGGGGATCGGAGCCGCCGGCGTCTCCCGCTGTCCCGCCGCCGCGAGTTTCGGGCGCGCGCTCGCGGGAGCGGCGCTGTGGACCGCGCCAGCGGTGGCGGCGTATCAGCTGCTCCGTCTCCAGCGCGACCCGGAGCACCGCACGATCGGCCTGTTCGTCGCCGGCGTGAGCCTTCCGTTCGTCCAGGCCGAAGGCGCGGCACGGGCCGCCAGCGGCGCGTGCGCGAGGGGCGGGCGATGATCGCGACTCGAGTCCGCGGTCGAATCGCCGCGCTGACGCACACCCGTCGCGGAGCCGTCGTCGCCCTGCTCTGCCTAGCGCTCCTCGTCCCGGGCTGCGCGACCTACGCGCCGCGTCCGGGACCACCCGGCGCGGCGCTGGCGCACGGGCGCTCTCACGCCGTGCGCGTGAGGCTCCGCGACGGACGCATGCTCGAGGTGCTGGAGCCGGTGCTGCGCGTGGACAGCGCGGCGGTCGCCGACACCGTGCTCGCCGGCTTCGTCTTCGACAGCCGGCGCGGACGGCGCCAGCCGGTCTCGGTGCCGCTGCGCGACGTGGCGTCGGTCAGCGTCCTCGTCGCCGACCATCGCGCGAACGACGCCATCCTCACCACGGTCGCCGTCGTGCTCTTCACCGCGACGGCGCTGCTGCTGGCGTTCATCGGCAGCTGCGGCGACCGCTGCCTGGACTGAGGCGGCGCGGCGATCCTGCCTAACGGGTGACGCTCAGGGCGGGCGTCCCGCTCGCGATTAGGCGCTCGACGCGGCGAATGCGTCTCGCGGTCTGCGCGTCCGGCAGGTACCTTTGTTCCATCGCCGACCGCCCACCGCCCATCGCCCACCGCCACCGTGCCTCGATGAAGATCGTCATCCCCGGCGGCACCGGGCAGGTCGGCACGCTGCTCGCGCGCGCCTTCGCCGCCGAGGGGCACGACGTCGTCGTGCTGAGTCGCAGTCCCGTGCCGAGCGAGCGATGGGGCGCCCCGTGGCGCCTCGTCGCGTGGGACGCGCGCACGGTGGGCGCGTGGGCCGCGGAGGTGGACGGGGCCGACGTCCTGATCAACCTCGCCGGCCGCAGCGTCAACTGCCGCTACACGCCCGAGAACCGGCGGCTCATCACCGACTCGCGCGTCGAGTCCACGCGCGCGGTGGGCGCGGCGATTGCGCGCGCGGCGCGGGCGCCCCGCGTCTGGCTGCAGATGAGCACCGCGACCATCTACGCCCACCGCTACGACGCGCCCAACGACGAACTTTCGGGCCAGCTTGGCGGGAGCGA
The DNA here is from genome assembly GCA_035554795.1 of Gemmatimonadaceae bacterium. Taxonomy (GTDB): domain Bacteria; phylum Gemmatimonadota; class Gemmatimonadetes; order Gemmatimonadales; family Gemmatimonadaceae; genus DATMHT01. Next base: position 2,421 of record DATMHT010000235.1, read on the forward strand.
GCCGGACGCGCCCGACACCTGGCGCTTCAGCATCGCCGTCGCGACCGCGTGGGAGGGCGCGGCCGACGAGGCGGCGGCCGCGACGCCGCGCACGCGGCTCGTGAAGATGCGCACGGCGATGGTGATGAGCCCCGATGCCGGCGGCGTCTTCGACACGCTGCTCGCGCTCGTGCGCCGCGGGCTCGGCGGCCAGGCGGGCGACGGGCGACAGTACGTGTCGTGGATCCACGACGCCGACTTCGTGCGCGCCGTGCGCTGGCTGATCGCGCGCGACGACGTGCGCGGCGCCGTCAACGTCGCCGCTCCCTCGCCGCTGCCGAACGCCGACTTCATGCGCGCGCTGCGCGAGGCCGCCGGCGTGCCGATCGGACTCCCCGCCGCGCGCTGGATGCTGGAGCTCGGCGCCGTCGCGATGCGCACCGAGACGGAGCTGATCCTGAAGAGCCGGCGCGTCGTGCCGGGGCGGCTGCTGGCGGAGGGCTTCGCCTTCCAGCACCCCGAGTGGCCCGAGGCGGCGCGCGATCTGGTTCACCGCTGGCGTGCGCGCCGCGCCCGCCGGGCGGCGTAGCCCCGCATGGCCACGAAGGCGCCTAACGTGAGTGCCGGGCTGCTTCTGTTCCGCCGGAGCGGCGACGGCGCGCTCGAGCTGTTCCTCGCTCACCCCGGCGGCCCGTTCTGGGCGCACCGCGACGACGGCGCGTGGACGATCCCGAAGGGCGCGCTGAACGCCGACGAGCCGCTGCTCGACGCCGCGCGGCGCGAGTTCGAGGAGGAGACGGGGCTGCGCCCGACCGGCCCCTTTCTCCCGCTCGGTAGCATCCGCCAGAAGGCGGGGAAGACCGTCCACGCCTGGGCCTGGGAGGGCGACGCCGATCCGGCGCGCGTGACGAGCAACACCATGCGCACCGAGTGGCCGCGCGGCTCGGGGCAGTGGCTCACCTTCCCGGAGGTGGACCGGTGCGCGTGGTTCGACCCGGCGACGGCGCGCGCGAAGCTCAACGCCGCGCAGGCGGAGTTCGTCGAGCGGCTCGAGGCGGTGCTGCGCGGGGAAGCGGCGGGAGAACAGTGATGTCCGAGCGGCACCGCCGGGCCGCCGCTCGGGCACGACTCAGTCGCGCACTGTCTCAGGAGGTCGGGCCGAGCGACGCCGCCGCGCGCTCGATGTCGAACCCCTCGACGCGGATGCGCGCGTCGTAGTAGAGCAGCACCGCCATGACGATTGTCAGCGGGTAGAACGCGACGTACCCCGCGATCTGCGCCGCCAGCCCGACGCCCGGCCCGCCGCCGATGCCGCCGACGGCGCCGATGGTCATGCGCGAGATGACGGCGATCAGACCGGTGATGAACAGCGCGCCGAACACCGCGAGCTTGCGACCCTTCGTCAGCGACAGCGATCGCCCCATCGCCTCACCCGGTCCGCGCCCCTCGAGGAGCACGATCGCCGGCACGGCGAACAGGCCGATCGCCAGGTAGATGCCGGGGATGATCAGGAAGGCGTAGCCGAGGAGCGTCGTCAGGCCGGTCAGCAGATACGCGACCGACATGATCGGGACGTACCTCACCGACCGCCGGAAGGCGTCGGCGACGTCCACGCGGTCGTCGAGGTAGGCGTCGCTCGCGGCGTGGATGAGCGCGCCGTTCACGAGCAGCACGCACGCGAAGCCGACGAGGACGAGGAGGATGATCGCCGTCGGCGAGGCGCCCTTGAACTGGTTCGCGAAGTTGCCGAACGCGCCGGCGAACGCCTCCGCGGCGCCGAGCGCGACGGCCGGCGCGAAGCCCGCCGCGACGATCGTCAGGAACGACGCGTAGTGGTGGCGGAGAAGCTCGAACAGTACGTCGATCAGCTCACTGGTGCTGCGCGGACGAAGGCGCGACGCCATGGTCGGTGCGAGTGCGGGGTGGGACGGCGCCACGAGATCGGGCGCCGCGGAAACGTGCGTCCCGGCGATACCCTGGAGACGCGATCGCGCGGCAGCCCGTCACACGCCTCCCGTGTGACGTCGCTCACGCCCGCTGCCGCCGACGCGCCGCGACGGCGCCTAACGATCGGTGCCGCCGGCGGTTGCGCCGTGCGAGCTCGCGGCGCCGATGTCGCCGGTTTCGCCGCTGGCTGGCGCTCTCCGGCCGCGCGCCACATGTTCCGGCGCCGCGGTGCGACGCCGCATCGGCGGCCGCCACGCCCGTCGTCGGAGGCTCCGCCATGTCCCGATCGTCACGCCGCCGCCTCGTCGCGCCGCTCGTCGCCGCCGCGCTATCGCTCGCCACGCTCGCGTGCGCCGCGCCGGCCGGCGCCCAGGTCCGCTTCGACACCGCCCACGTCCGCGTCGAGGTGCTCGGCCTCAAGCGGTGGACGCTCGCCATGCTGCGCGACTCGGTGCGCGTGAAGTCGGGCGGGGCGGGGCTCGAGAGCTCGGCGTGCCAGATCGTGCTCCGCGACTCGCTCCACTTCGCCGACGCGCTCGTGATGGGCATGTACGGCTACGCCCCGCCGTTCCCCGGCGCCGACCACTGGCTCGTCCTCAAGGTCGTCGAGCCCGACGACGCGGCGGCCGTCCGCTGGACCGCGTTTCCGCGCGACAGTTTCCGGCTCGTGCGCCCGGCCTACACCACGCTCGTCGCCAGCGTGACCGACACCGCCGGTGACTTCCACGTCGGACGCATCCTCTGGCCGCTGCAGTTCGTCGGCCGTCCCGCGGCGGAGCGGAAGGATGCGCTCGCGCGGGCGCGCGCCCGGGATCGGGAAGACGCACGGCGCCTCGACGTCTTTCTCGCCACGCACCGCACGCCCTCCGACTGGCGCACCGCGCGTGACGTGCTGCGCGGCGACCCCCTCTACGCCAATCGCCTTGCGGCCACCGTCGTGCTCGCCAACTACTCCGCGCGCGACTCCACCTGGTGGCTGCTGACGGAAGCGCTGCGCGACCCTAACGAGATGGTGCGCAGCGCGGCCATGACGGTGCTCGCCGGCTTCCCGTCGCGCTCCGTGAACTGGACGCCCGTCGCCCCGACGCTGCGCACGCTGCTTGGCGGAACGAACGTGGCCGCGACACAGAACGTGATGGAGCTGCTCGCGCGCACGCATGCGTCGCCGTCGCTCGCCGCGCCGCTGCTGCGCGACAACGGCGCCTGGGTCCTCACGCACCTCCGCGCCGAATCACCCGGCGCGCGCCCGGCCGCCCACGCCCTCCTCGTCCAGCTCGCCGGCGGCCGCGACCTCGGCGAATCGGCCGAAGCGTGGGATGGGTGGATGGCGACGCTGCGTTGAGGGGCGGCTGTCAGCTCTCGGCTCTCGGCGGAAGCGACGCCGCGGAAATCCGCGGCGAACGCCCTTGCCGAGAGCCGAGAGCCGCGGTTCTACGCCCGCCGCAGCAGCAGCTGCGTCCCCGCCGCCGCCTTGCCGTCCACGTGCAGGACGAACGTGTAGCGCCCCTCGGTCGCGAGCTGGAACAGGTCGAAGTGCAGCGGCAGGTCCACGGCGATCGAGTCGATGCCGGGCGGCGGGTCGGGGAGCGACACCTCGCCGCCGGGCCGGCCGAGCTCCATGCCGTTCGGATCGGTGATGACGACCTCGACGTGGTGTCCGCGCCCCATGCCGTCGGCCGTGAAATGGATGCGCGCCGCGAACGCGAAGCGCGGCAGCACGAACGGGAGCTGTCCGACCTGCAGGTCGTTGAAGACGCCGATGAGGGACGGACGGCCGTCCTGTCCGATCACGATCTGGTCGCAGAGGGCGACGTACTGCACATGCATCGGGAGGCTCCGAGTTGGGGACGGTCGACGACAGTCGTTCGTCGTCGGTCGTGAGTCGTGTGTCGTCAGCTCGGGCGACGAAGCTTCCCGCGACGACGGCCTAGACGACGGCCTAGAAGGATAGCGTGACCGTCGCGCCGCCGGGACCGAGCCCGACCTGGGCGCTCCGCGCCGCGTCCGGCATCCGCCGCTCGAGCCAGCTCACCGTCGTCCGGCTGGCGGCGGTGGCGAGCACCGCGCCACCGACGACGTCGCTCGCCCAGTGCGCGCGCCGATACACGCGCTGCGCGCCGACCGTCGCCGCGGTGGCGTAGCAGAGCGCGGTGACCCAGGGGCGGTGCGCCTCCCGCGACACGCCGGCCGCGATCGCGAACGCGTGCGTCGTGTGCGCCGACGGGAACGAGCCCCACCGGCCGCCCCGGCCGAGCGGGCGGAATCGCCACGCATCGCCGCTGCTGTCGGGACGGTGGCGGCCGACGAGCGGCTTGACGACGCTCCCCAGGCCGTCCGCGACGACGTAGCCGGCGGCGACACGCAGCGCCGCGTCGGAGAGCGCGCGCCGCCCCGCGAGCCGCGGCACCACGACGGCGCCGGCGAGCGCCGGCAGCAGGTAGCGCGCGCGGCCGAGCGGGTCCACGGCGTCGGCGACGTGGTCGAGCGAGCGACTCCGGTGCGCGCCGGCCTCGGCGTGGAGTCGCTCGTCGAGCGCGGCGCTCGCGGCGAGCAGCGCGGCGCCGCCGATCCAGAAGCGTGCGTCGCGCGGCTCGATCGTGAGCTGGGCACGCGCGGTGACGGGCGCCGCGGCCGCGAGCAACAGCAGCAGCGCGACGCCCGTCGTCCTCACCGCAAGCGCGCCGCTACTTCTTCGTCGCGGTCGCGAACAGCTTCGCGTACTCGCCGTAGCCCTCGGCCTCGAGCCGGTTCGCCGGGATGAAGCGCATGGACGCCGAGTTCATGCAGTAGCGCATCCCCGTCGGCGCCGGACCGTCGTCGAAGAGGTGGCCGAGGTGCGAGTCGGCGTGCGCCGAGCGAACCTCGGTGCGGACCGCGAACAGGCTCCGGTCGATCTTCGTCTTCACGTTCTCGGGCGCGAGCGGCTTCGTGAAGCTCGGCCACCCGGTGCCGGAGTCGTACTTGTCGAGTGAGCTGAAGAGCGGCTCGCCCGAGACCACGTCCACGTAGATCCCCGGCTCGTGGTTGTTCCAGTACTCGTTGTGGAACGGCGCCTCCGTTCCCTCGTGCTGGGTGACCTTGTACTGCAGCGGCGTGAGCGTGTGCTTGAGCTGCTCGTCGTTCGGCTTCCTGAAATCGCTCATCGAGTGGCTTCTCCGTGGTGTCGTCGTCGTCGCCGCCGCTGTCGTCTTCGCCGGACGGCTCTGCGCGTCCGTGCAAGATGCGGCGCTCGCCACCCCCGCGACGGCGACCAGCCCCGTCACCGCCAGTCGGCCGGCCCGCCCCATCCGCCCGCGTCCGTTCTGCCCCATGTCCCCTCCTCCGTTGCGCCGGTGCCCTGCTCGCCCCCTCTCTACCCCTGGCGGGGCTCGATGGATCACCGCCGAGCGCCGACGATGACCTAGGCACGAGCGCCCGCGAAGGTTCCAGCCACGCCCATCGCTTCGCTGAAATTCGGGGCGCCTGGCGGTCGGCCAGGATGAGCAGGAGATGTCTCATCCTGTCCATCCCGTTCATCCTGTCAGAGTGCCGCGCGCCGCGCGCCGCCCCTAGCCTCCCGTCACGTCACCCTGCATGATTTCGACATGGTCGAGTTCTTCCAGGACCCGCCGCGGCTCGGCAACCAGTTCCTCGACGACCGCGTGCTCCGCTCGTACGTGCGGCGCACGCTGCCGGCGGGTGCGTTCGGCGACGTCGAGCCCGGGCTGCGCCGGCTCGGCGCCCGTGCCGCGACCGACCTGCTCGCGCTCGCCGACGCCGCCGAGCAGCAGCCGCCGCGCCATGTGCCGTACGACGCGTGGGGACGCCGCGTGGACCGCATCGAGACCGCCGACGCCTGGCGCGCGCTCGACCGCGTCGCCGCCGAGGAAGGGATCGTCGCGACGGCGTACGAGCGGGCGGCGCACGGCGCGCTGTCTCGCGTCCACCAGCTCGCCCGGCTCTACCTGTACCATCCGTCGTCGGCGATCTACAGCTGCCCGCTGGCGATGACCGACGGTGCCGCGCGCGCCATCGAGCGCCACGGCGGCGTGGACGCGCGGCTGCGCGACGCCTTCGACCATCTCACCTCGCGCGATCCCGCGTCCTTCTGGACGGCGGGGCAGTGGATGACCGAGCGCACCGGCGGCTCCGACGTGTCGGGTACGTCCACCGTCGCGCGGACGGCCGGCGGCGGCAACGGCGACTACCGGCTCTTCGGCACGAAGTGGTTCACCTCGGCCACCACGTCGCAGGTCGCGATGACGCTCGCCCGCATCGAGGGCGACAGCGCGCCGGGCAGCGCGGGGCTGAGCCTCTTCTACGTGCAGCTGCGCGACGAGGCCGGCGACCTGCAGCGCATCTGCGTCAACCGGCTGAAGGACAAGCTCGGCACGCGCGCTCTGCCGACGGCCGAGCTCACGCTCGAGGGGACGCCGGCCATTCTCGTCGGCGGCTCGGGGCACGGCGTGCGCAAGATCGCCACGATCCTCAACATCACGCGGCTCTACAACGCCGTCTGCGCCGTCGCCGGCATGCGCCGCGCGCTCGCGCTCGCGACCGACTTCGCGACGCGCCGCGTCGCCTTCGGCCGTCCGCTCGCCGCGCACCCGCTGCACGCCGAGACGCTCGCGGCGATGGCCGTCGAGCACGCGGGCGCGTTCCACCTGACCTTCCACGTCGGTGAGTTGCTCGGGAAGGAGGAAGTGGGCGAGGCGAGCGACGACGAGCTGCTGCTGCTCCGTCTGCTGACGCCGGTCGCGAAGCTGTACACCGGCAAGCAGGTGGTCGCGGTGACGAGCGAGGCGCTCGAGGCGTTCGGCGGCGCCGGCTACATCGAGGACACCGGGCTGCCGCGGCTGCTGCGCGACGCTCAGGTGCTCTCGATCTGGGAGGGGACGACGAACGTCCTCAGCCTCGACGTGCTGCGTGCCGTCGGGAAGGGCGACGCGCTCCGTGCCTTCGCCGAAGCCGTGACGCGGCGCCTCGACGCCCTCGCGCATCCCGCGCTGCGCGCCGCCGCGCCGCGCGTCGCCGACGCCGGCCGCCGCATCGCGGAGTACGCCGCGCGCGTGGCGAGCGATGGCGAGCGTCAGCAGGCCGGCGCCCGCGCCTTCGCCTTCGCGCTCGCGCGCACCTACACCGCCGCGCTGCTCCTCGAGCACGCCGACTGGGCCGCGCGCCACGACGACACCGCGCCGACGACCGCCGCGCTCCGCTGGTGCGCCCAGGACCTCGCCCCGCTCGTCGCCGACTCCGACGCCGAGCATCGCGCCGCCTCGTCGGCGCTGCTCTACGGGACGTCGGGATCCGAAGGACACGGCGCCCGGCTCTCGGCTGTCGGCTCTCGGCTCTCGGGTCCGGGGGAATGGACAGGATGAACAGGATGAGCAGGATGATCGCTGGCGTCTGCACCGTTCATCCCGTCCATCCTGTTCATCCTGTCCAGTAGCCGAGGCCCGAGCCCCGAGCACGCCCACCGCCCACCGCCGACCGCCCACCTGCTCCTCTACACCCTCGACCTCATCGGCGTCGCCGTCTTCGCCGTCAGCGGCGCCCTGGCCGCGGGCCGGAAAGGGCTCGACCTGCTCGGCGTCCTCGTGCTCGCGCTCGTGACCGCCGTTGGCGGCGGCACCATCCGCGACGTGCTGCTCGGCCGCCACCCGATCTTCTGGCTCGACGACCCGGCCTACATCGCGGTGATCACGGTCGCCGCCCTGCTGACGGTCGCCAACGCGCGCCGCCATCCCGCGCCGCCGCCGTTCGACGCGCTGCTCGTGGCCGACGCGCTCGGCCTCGCGCTGTTCAGCGTCGCCGGCGCGCAGATCGCCGAGCGCGCGGGCGTGCCGGCGGTGGGCGGCATCGTGCTCGGTGCGGTCACCGGCGCCGCCGGGGGCGCGGTGCGCGACGTGCTCTCGGCCGAGATCCCGCTCGTGCTGCGGCGCGGCAACCTGTACGCGAGCGCCGCCATCGCCGGCACCGCCGCCTACTTCGCGCTGGAGGCGCTCGGCGTCGCCCGCGGCACCGCCACGCTCATCGGCATGGCGCTCGTCGCCGGGCTCCGGCTCGCGGCGATCCGGTGGGGGCTGCAGCTTCCCGAGTTTCGCCTCCACGAACCGCCTGACGAGAAGCAGCTACCGCCACCGGGAGGGGCGCCATGATCCGCAAGCTGAAGTCCGGGGAGTACCGGCTCTACTCGCGCAAGAAGGACCCGAAGACCGGCAAGCGCCGCAACCTCGGCACGTTCAAGACGCGCGCGGCGGCCGAGAAGCACGAGCGCGCCGTGCAGTTCTTCAAGCGCGGCGGCTGACGCGGACGTCCGCGCCGGCCGCCGTCGCGTCTCACTCGTCGAGCGCCGCCACCGAGACGTACGCGCCGCCGGCGCCGTCGTACGACACGCTCACGCGCCACGGCTGGCAGCACACCGCGCAGTCCTCGACGTACTGCTGGGACGCGCCGCCGCCGGCGTCGAGCGCGATCTCCACCGCCTCGCCGCAATACGGGCAGACGACCGTCGCCTCCGTGTCGGCGACCCCGTCGCCGAGCGGAAAGGCGTCGTCGAGCTCGTGGGTGATCTCCTCGTCGAGCTCCTCGTCCATGTCGGCGTCGAGCGCGTCCTCGGCTTCGTCATCGTCGTCGGCGAGGCCGACGAGGTCGTCGTCGTCCACGTCGTCCGCGTCGTCGCCGAAGAGCGCGTCGCGCTCGTCGAGCGGCTCGAAGTCGTGGCCGTCGCCGTCGTACTCTTCGTGCCCGAGCATCACGTCACCTCCCGGTGTCAGAGGCGGTCGAGCGTCTCGACCGTGCGCGCGTCCCGCACGTTGCCGGTGTTGAGGGTGCTGGCGGGCTCGAACAGCACGACCTCCACCTCCTCGTCGGCGACGGGACGGTGCTCGACGCCGCGCGGCACGATCGCGAAGTCGCCCGGCCCGAGCTCGAGCGGCGCGCGGTCGCGGAGCTCGATGCGCAGCCGCCCGCGGTGGACGAGGAACAGCTCGTCCTCGTCGGCGTGGTGGTGCCAGACGAACGCGCCCTGGAGCTTCGCCAGCTTCACCTGCTGGCCGTTCAGCTCCCCGACCACCTTCGGGCTCCAGCGCTCCGAGAACGCCGCGAACTTCTCGGAAAGAGAAACGGTCTGCATGTCGGGACCTCGCGACGGCGTGACTCCGGGCAGGCGAACGGCAGTCGTTGGTCGTTGGATGCTGGTGATGGGTCTTCGACGACAGTACGCAGGGCCGGCTCCCGTGTACTGTCGTTGTCCACCGACGACTCCCGACTAATCACTAACAGCTCTCAGTCGAACTGAAAACCGTCGTTGGCGGTTCTCCGCTGACGCTACGGCGGCGCCCGCTTACTTTCCGGCGTCCGCGGGCGACCGCGCACTGGCCCTGGAGGAGTGGATGACGGACATCGTTGCCGGCGTCGGTGACGGCCGTGGCGCGCCCGCGGTCCGCCGCCGTCCGATCTCGCGCGCGCTCGGCCGCGCCGCGCTCGCGCTCGCCGGCTGGCGCATCGTCGGCGCGCTGCCGGCCGACGAGCCGAAGTACGTCGCCATCGTCGCGCCGCACACGTCGAACCGGGATTTCTTCGTCGGGCTCGCGGCGGAGTTCGCCGTCGGGCTACGCGCGCACTGGATCGGCAAGCACACGCTCTTCCGCTGGCCGCTCGGCCCCGTGCTGCGCTGGCTCGGCGGCGAGCCGGTGGACCGCGACGCCGCGGAGGGCACGGTGGGCGCGGCGATCGCGCGCTTCGACGCGCACGCGCACTACGTCCTCGGTCTGTCGCCCGAGGGCACGCGCCGCCGCGTCCCGCGCTGGCGCACCGGCTTCTACCGCATCGCGCGCGGTGCCGGCGTGCCGGTCGTGCCCGTCTGGCTCGACTACTCGCGGCGTGAGATCGGGATCGGCGCGCCCGTCCGCCTCGGTCCCGACATGGAGGCGGAGACGGCGCGGCTCCGCGCGCTCTATCGGAAGGAGATGGCGCGCTTCCCCGACCGCTACGCCGAGCGCGACGACACTTCCCCTGCCGACGTGATCCGATCGTGACGTCCTTTCCCGATCACTTCTCCGCCGCGGCGGCGGACTACGCTGCCTTCCGCCCCCATTACCCCGACGCGCTGTTCGCGTGGATCGTCGCGCACGCGCCGGCGCGGCGCCGCGCCTGGGACTGTGGCGCCGGCAGCGGCCAGGCGGCCGTCGCGCTCGCCGAGCACTTCGCGTACGTCGTCGCCACCGACGCCAGCCGCGCGCAGCTCGAGCGCGCCACGCGGCACCCGCGCGTCGGCTACGTGGCGATGGCGGCCGAGCGCGCCGCCCTCGCGCCGTCGTCGGTGGAGCTCGTCACCGTCGCGCAGGCGCTGCACTGGTTCGACCGCGACGCATTCTACGCCGAGGCGGCGCGCGTGCTCGTGCCCGGCGGCTTCCTCGCCGCGTGGACCTACGGCCCGATGGAGCTGACCGACGAGCGGAAGCCGATCGCGTACGACTTCTACGCCCGCGTGGTCGGGCCGTACTGGCCGCCCGAGCGCTCGCTCGTGGACACCGGCTACGGCGCGATCGCCTTCCCGTTCGACGAGGTGGCCGCGCCCGAGATGTGGATGGAGCACGAGTGGACGCTGCGCGAGCTGCTCGGCTACGTCTCGACGTGGAGCGCGGTGCAGGTGTACCGGAAGCGCCGCGGCGAGGACCCGATCCCGCTGCTCGCCGCCGCGCTCGCGCCGGCGTGGGGCGACCCGGCGGCCCGCCAGCTCGTGCGCTGGCCGCTCCGGTTGCGCGCCGGCCACCGCCGCGACGGCTGATCAGGCGACGCTCCCCTCCGCGCCGGGGAAGTAGCGCTCGAGCCGCGCGCGGATCCGCGGCAGCTCCTGCAGCGCGTCGTGTCGGCCGCCCGTCGTGAACGTGCGCGCGCCCTCGAGAAGTGTCTCGCGGGCGCGCTCCGGCTGTCCGGCGATGAGCAGGAAGTCGGCCGCGCGGTCGTACATCCAGCGGCTGGCGCGGCAGAAGTCGGCGGCACCTTCCCACGTCGAGAGCCGCTCGAGGAAGGGCAGGCCGGCGTGCTCGACGTCGTGCAGGAACGCGCGCAGCTCGCTCTCGTCGCCGGCGCCGCCGGTCAGGTGGAAGTGGCCGATGCCGCGCGTCCATCCGGGGATGTTCCACTCCGAGGCGCCGCCGAGCGCGTCGTTCTCGGTCGCTCGTCCCCACTCGGCCTCGAACCACTTCCGGTACGCCGGCGCGCTGACGTTCCAGATCGTCCAGAACGAGCAGCTGCCCTCGACGTTGTGGCGGTCGAGGGCGACGTCCACGCGCTGCTTCGCCATCCCGGCGGTGCGGCTGAACGCCGGCTTCGACGCCGAGAAGCGGAAGCCGTGGCTCTCGAAGAAAGGGACGACCGACTCGCGAAAGCGCGAGAGCAGGAGGTCGCGCGGCTTCATGCGCGAGCGCCCGGTCGGGGTGCGGATGCGGAAGCGGCCATCGTCGCCAGGTCGTGGTGGTCGGCTGCTGCCCTCCGGTGCCCCTGTGCGACGAACGGCCGCCGGCGGCGGTCACGGCAACCGGGGGAGCGCCACTTGCGTTCGTCGAGCATGAGGCGCGCCCGACCACGACCCACTCGATCCCCCCGCAGGCGATGAACGCGACACCCGAGATCGTAGACAACGAGGCGGCCGGCCGCTTCGAGATCCATGTGCCGGAAGGCACGCCGCAGCTCCAGTACGTCCGCCGCGACGGTGTCGTGCAGCTCGTGCACACCGAGGTGCCGGAGGCGCTGGAGGGACGCGGCTTCGGCGCCGCGCTCGCGAAGGCGGCGCTCGACGCGGCGCGCGCGGCCGGCCTGAAGGTGGTGCCGACGTGCCCGTTCGTGCGCACCTACATCAGGCGCCACCCGGAGTACGCGGACCTGGTCGTCGAGCGATAGGGCACGCCGCGCCGCCTAACGACGACGCGTCAGGTTCGCCCTCTGGCCCCGCGCGCCGCGACGCGTAGCTTGGGCAGGGCGACACGGCGCGATCGCCGCGTCCGGAAACTCCTGGAGGGACGATGCTGCTCGCCGAGGTCGCGCTCGTGGTCGGGCTGGTGCTGTTCGCCGCCGGCGTCTGGCGGCGCGGCGCGCGCTGGGGCTGGGCGACGGCCCTCCTCGGCGCCCTGCTCGTCGCGATTACCCTCGCGCTCAGTGCCGGAATGCGGAGCGAGGTGCGGCGGGAGATCGGCGCGAAGGGAAGAGCGGGGAATGCGAGATAGGGCCCAGGCCCTACGGCCCCAGGCCCTCGCCCTTCTAGCTCTCCAGTCCCGCGTGCGCGCGCAGCTTGGCGACGAGCTCGTGGAGCTGGGTCTCGGTCTGGTCGAGCTCCTGGGTCCCGCCGGCGGAGTCGAGCAGGCCGTCACGGACGAGCAGCGCGACCCGGTTCATGTAGCGGATGCGCGCGAGCACGTCGTCGGTCGTAAGGCGCAGCGCGCGGTAGCGGCGGCGCTCGGCGAGAGCGCGGGCGTGGCGGCGGGCGAGATCGTCCTCGTCGAGGCTCACCGCGCGGGCGATCACGTCCTCGCGCGTCTTGCCCGGGATCGGCGCCCGGTCGGGGATGCCCGTCGCGAGCTCCGCGTCGTCGGACGCGAGCTCCGCGAACCAGAGGCGGCCGACGTACTCGATACCGTCGTGACCGACGCGCACCGAGACCTCGATCGCGTGGCCGTCCACGTCGATCGTCGTCAGCGGGTACTGGCGGGCGGCGTGCGAGGAGGGCTCGATGCCCGAGCTCGGGGCCGACGGACTGCTGGGTACGCTCATGGCAGTGGGGAGAAAGCGCGGCGGAAAGGATGGGGCACGGAGCCCCGGAGCAGGGAGACAACGCCGCGTGCGAAGGCGCCATCGTCGGCGGATCGACATCAAAGTGACGACGAACGGTCGCGCCCGTTTCGCGACGCCTCCCGACGAGCGGTGGGCGCGCCCGGGAATCGGGTCGCGGTGTGACGGCACCGGGGCCGATCGCGTGACGTGCCGCACAGCCCGTCCGTGGCGATCGCGGCGGTCGCCGTGACCACGGGAGACGGCGCCTCGTTATCTCCTCACGCACCCGGCACGCGCTTCGGCGGACCGGCGTGGCGCGAGCAGTGTAGCTTACGAACGCGCCCCGATTCCCAGCCCTCTACACGATCGCCCGCATGAAGCTGCTG
>DATMHT010000236.1:0-3910 GCA_035554795.1 Gemmatimonadaceae bacterium
GTACGTGCGCCGCTTCGCCGACGAGTTCGCGCTCAACGGCTACGTCTGCTACGTCGTCCACTACTTCGACCGCACGGCGACGGCGCGCTCGAACGACGCGCTCGAGGACGAGGAGTTCCCGATCTGGACCGCGACGCTGCGCGACGCGGTCACCTTCGCCCAGCACGATCCGCGGGTCGAGCCGCGCCACGTCGGCGCCTTCGGCTTCTCGCTCGGCGGCTACATGGCGCTCGCGCTCGGCGCCAGCGACCGCAGGGTAGGGGGCCTGGTCGTCCTTTCGGGCGGCTTCTTCGACGCCCTCGCGCCGACGGTGCGGCATCTGCCGCCGACGCTTCTGCTCCACGGCGACGCGGACGACGTCGTGCCGCTCGCGGCGGCGCGGAAGGTGGACAGCACGCTCGACCGGCTCGGCGTCGCGCACCGTCTCGTCGTGTTCCGCGGCCAGGGGCACGGCTTCGACGAGACGGGCAGCCGCGACGCGGCGCGCCGCGCGGTGCTCTTCTTCGATCGCCACCTGCAAGGGCGCTGGTGGGAGCTGCAGACGGCGCGGCTCCGGGTGCCGTCGGACTCCGACTCGACACGCGCCGGCGGCGGTGCCGGAAACGCGACGGCGCCGCGACCGCCCCGTTAGGCAGCCGCGGCGCCGTCGTCGCTCGCCGCTTCAGGCCGAGGTGTAGGCGGCGGCGCGGGCCTCGGCAGCCGGCGGCTCGTCGGCGCGGACCGCCGGCACGGGCAGCGTGAACGACTGCTCGACCGTCGCGATGCCGTCCACGGGCAGGCCGCACGCCGACGCGATCGCGCCGATCTCGGACGCCGTGAGGACCTCCTTCACGACGAGCGCGTCGGCGAGCTGCTCGACGGCGTCGCGGTGCTGGAGGACGATCTCGTTGGCGCGGTTCGCGAGGCGGTCGGTGAGCGCGCGGACGGCGTCGTCGATGCGCGACTGCAGCGCCGCGCTCGGCGCCCCGCCCTGGGCACCCGGATCGGCGCTGACGAGGCCGACCTCGGGGCTCATGCCGAACTCCGCGACCATGCGCCGCGCGACGCCGGTCGCCTGCACGAGGTCGCCGCCCGCGCCCGACGTCACGGCGTCTGGGCCGAGGAAGACGAGCTCCGCGGCGCGGCCGCCGAGCGCCTTCGTGATCACGCCCTCGAGGTAGCGGCGCGAGTGCAGGTGACGGTCCCCGTCGGGCGCGAAGTGCGCCGCGCCGAGCGACCGGCCACGCGGCTCGATCGTGATCTTGTGCAGCTTGTCGTCGGGGCAGGCGACGAGGCCGACGACGGCGTGGCCCGCCTCGTGGAGCGCGATCAGGCGGCGCTCGGCGGGCGTCACGGTGACGCCGGCGCGGACGCGGCCGAGGAGGATCTTGTCGCGCGCCTCCTCGATGTGGGCGGCGGTGATGATGTCGCTCTCGGCGCGGACGGCGATGATCGCGGCCTCGTTCATCAGGTTCGCGAGCTCGGCGCCGGAGTAGCCGACGGTGAGGCGCGCGAGCTGCGGCACGTCCACGTCTGCGCTCACGGGGCGCGAGCCGGCGTGGATGCGGAGGATCGTCTCGCGGTCCACCGCCGTCGGCAGCCCGACCTCGACGACGCGGTCGAAGCGGCCCGGGCGCTTGATCGCCGGGTCGAGCATGTCGTCGCGGTTCGTCGCGGCCATCCAGACGACGCCGGCGCTGCCGGCGACGCCGTCCATCTCGACGAGGAGCTGGTTCAGCGTGACCTCCTCCTCGCCGGTGCGGTTCGGCCGGCCCCGGCGACCGCCGACGGAGTCGAACTCGTCGATGAAGACGATGCAGGGCGCAGCCTCGCGCGCCTGCTTCGCGAGCGCGCGGACGCGGCTGGCGCCGACGCCGACGTACATCTCGTTGAAGTCGGAGCCCGCGGCCATGATCACCGGGCATCCCGCCTCGCCGGCGACGGCGCGGGCGAGCAGCGTCTTGCCCGTGCCCGGCGGGCCGACGAGGAGCACGCCCGTCGGGCACTTGGCGCCGAGCGCCTCGAAGCGCGACGGCTCGCGGAGGTAGGCGATGACGTCCTGGAGGTCGGCGCGGGCCTCGTGGGCGCCGCCGACGTCGTTCATCGTCAGCGCGCGCGACGGCGGGGTGATGGAGAATCGGGCCGACGCGGCCGCGCCGCCGCGGCGCTGGAGGACCACGAGATAGAGCACGGCGCCGACGAGAAGGATCGCGACGAGCGCCTGGCCGAGGGCGGCGCGCGTGAGACCGATCGAGTCCACCCGGACGTCCACGCCGCCGGCGCTCCAGCGCTCGAGGTCCTGCACGCTGAGCGCCTGGGCGGGCACGATCACGGTCACGCGATCGGCACGATGGCCGGGCTCGACGAGGATCGGCGAGCGCAGCATCGCGGTCAGACGGGCGCCCGATCCCTCGATCTCGAGCGCGCGCACGTTGCCGGCGTCGCGGGCGCGGACGAGCGCGGAGTAGGGCACGGTGGGCGGCGCCTGGCGATCGGCGCGGATCGCGAGGGCAACGGCGCCCGCGCTGACGGCGGTGGCGCCGGCGACGGCGAGCGGAAGGGCGCGGCGGCGCGCGAAGGCGCCGAGCCGCTGGACGAGCGTCGGGCGCGGGGCTCCGCTCGGGCGGCGACGGCGGCCGCGCTTGGGCAGGAACGACATGGGACCTGGGACGACGAAAACGAAAAGCGGCGCGGAGCACTGGGGGCGCTCCGACGGCGCGGGGACTACGATGTGGCGGTGCTCGTGCCGGCCGGGTGGGGAAAGCCTCGGTCTGGCCGGCCGTGGTCGATCTCGTGTCGCGCGCGATGCGCGCTTCACTCTCCGTCAGACGAACGGGATCACGGATCGTTGCAGAATGCGAGAGCGGTGTCAAGTCATGCTCTGGCGATCCGAAACGAGCGCGTGCGTTCCCCCTGGATCTTTGGCTTTTGTACGGGGCGTCGCTACATTCCGCGCTCGACCGCGCACCGGAGGTACTACGCCGCTGGCCGCGCGATGATCCACACGGGCGGCAGCACCGCCGGCGGCACGAGGAGCGCAGCAGCGATGGCGAGAAGGGCGAAGCGACACCAGAACGTGATCGGCCCGGTCGAGGCGTCGCGGCAGCGGCGCGTGCTCGAGGCGGTGCTCGCCGCGGCGGAGAGCGCCGGAGGCGGCGTCACGCTGGCGGAAGTCGCGGCCGCGGCCGCCGCGCGCGCCGATCTCGCCGAGCTCGCGCCGACGGTGCTGACCCAGTGCCTGCGCGCGCTGGTGCAGGCGCGGCTGCTCCACGTGCTCGGCGCCGGCCGGAGCGCGAAGGAGCGCGCCGCGCGCCGCTACCTGCCCGTCTCGTACGACGTCGTCGCGCACGCGCCGACGGAGCCCGCGTGCTGGGACTCCGCCGTCCGCACCGCCTTCGGCGACCTGTGGGAGCGCCGGCTCGGCGACGCGCGCGCCGCGGCCCGGATGCCGAAGCCCGTCGCGACGCGCGACGTGTGCGATCGCCTCGCGCGTCTCTACCCGCGGGCCGCGGTGCTGCTCGATGCCGTCGTCGCGAGCGGGCTCGCCAAGCTGACGCGCGGCCGGTCGCCGCTGGTACGCGCGGTTGACGACGCGCGGTCGCTGTGGGCGCCGGCGATCGTCGTGGACGAGTGGCTCGACGTGGATGTGCGCGAGCGGGGGGCGGGCGCGGCGAACGCGGCGTAGTACGAGTGGCGGGTAGCGCGTAGCGGGTAGCGGGTAGCGCGTGGCGGCTAGCGAGAGTGATCTGCTACCCGCTACGCGCTACCCGCTACGCGATGCCGAGCGCTACCACGAGCGCGGTGAGGAGGGTAAACTGTGGCGCATGTCGCCACTCGCTCTCCGCCCAATGCATCGCGCACCGATCGTTATCGCCCACGTCGGACGCACGCTGACGGCGGCGGCGACGATGATCGTCCTTGCCTGCGGCGG
>DATMHT010000237.1:0-9129 GCA_035554795.1 Gemmatimonadaceae bacterium
GGGGCCGTCGGGAGCGAGTCGCCGCAGCGCGCGTAGCTGATGCTCACCGCGACGGGGCGCGCGAACTGATAGTGCTCGGCGTCGGGGGTGTGGATCTCGACGCGCACGACGGGCGAGGCCGGCACGACGAAGGTGAAGGTCGTCGGCGTGCGAACGGCGCCCGCGGGCACGAGGATCGCGCTGCCGTCGACGCCGACGAAGCCGCCGCGCGGGCCGATGATGGCGGTGGCCGAGTCGGTGACCGTGGAGGGGCAGGCGAGCAGCGACGCGGTCGTCGAGGCCGTGATCGCGGACGGGTCGGCGATGACCGCGTTGACGGCGACGGCGGCGGCCGGCCGCGGCGCGACGGGCGCCGTCGGGGCGTCGGCGCAGGCGGCGAGGAGCGCACCGAGACCGACGACGAGCGTGGCGCGGAGGCGAGTGCTGCGAAGAGGGTTCGTCATGAACGCCGGTATTGGAGAGAGACGGCCCGGCGGCTCGCCCGGACGGACGAGCCGTCGGCACCTGGTGTGGCGTGCGCCCCGGCATCCCGGCGCGGCGAAGCCGAGCGTCGAGACATCGGGGCAACTCGCACCGCCATTGTACGGACGAGCCCGCTCATCCGGCCGTCACGGAACGGGAGGGCGGAGCGCCGCGCCCGGTCAGCCCATCATGACCATTTCGACGGCCATGCTGATACTCTGACTGCTTCCTGTCCTTCTACTGTCTCGATGTCGGCTCCATCAACGCGCATGTCGCTCGGCGTCCTCGAGGCCGGCCGTCCGTGCCGCTGACACTTCGTTTCAACGAACCGAGTCGGCCGGGCGTGTTGCTCTGACGCGCCGCGCTCCACCGAGCGCACCGATCCCACAGCACGCCCAACCACTCCGCCATGCAAGCCACGCCCGCCGAGCCGCTCTTCGCCTGGTCCGACATCCTCTTCGAGTACGCCGGGTTCGTCAGCCAGTTCGCCCTCCTCGGCGCCGGCGGCTTCTGGCTGACGGTCGGCCGTCCGTGGCTGCGCGGCGCGACCGCCGACGGCTCGCCGATGGCGCGGGCCGCGCGCACCGCCGCCCGCGTCGGCTTCGCGGGAGCACTGCTCGCGGTGATCCTGATGCTCGCGGGTCTGGCGCGACGCGCCGCCGAGAAGGGGATCACGTTCGGCGCCGCGGCGGCGGCCGGCGGACAGATGCTCGTGATCCAGGCGGTGCTGCTCGCGGTCCTGCTGGTCGTGTTCGCGCCGCTCGTGACGGGGCGCGCGCGCGGGCTCTGGCCGGTGGCGACCGTCGCCGTGTTCGCGCTCGTGCTGCGCGGAATCGTACGCCTCCAGTGGACGGCGCTGGTGAATCCGCTGCACGTGCTCGGCGGCGGCCTCTGGATCGGCACGCTCGCGATGCTCGCGATGACCATGATCCCGATGGCCGCCCGCGGGGAGCTGCGCGGCGACGGGTCACCGACGCTGGCCCAGGTCGTCGCGCGTTTCTCGACGCTGTCGCTCGGCGCCGTGACGCTGCTGATCGCGAGCGGGCTCGTGACCGCCTGGCGCCACCTCAAGCACCTCTCGGCGCTGTGGACGACGCCGTACGGCTACGCGCTGATCGCGAAGCTGTGCGTCGTGGCCGTGGTGTTCCTGCTTGGCGCGTTCAACTGGAGACGCGTCTCGCCGCGGCTCGGCGGCGATGGCGGCGCGGTGGCGCTGGAGCGCTCCTCGCGCGCCGAGCTGGCCGCGGCGGCGGTGGTGCTCGCGATCACGGCACTGCTCGTGAGTCTGCCCTCGCCACGCGCTCCGGGCGCCCGGCCGCCAGGCGCGCCGCCCAGCGGCGCGGCCGCGGCGGCTCCTGTGGGCGGGGCGCACTGAGACGGCGACTCTCGGCGTTTGTTGGACAGGATGGACAGGATGAACGGGATGAGAGCAAGGCCGCATCCCGTTCATCCTGTCCATCCTGTCGATTGCCGAGCGCCGAGTGCCGCCCTTCACGCAGGATGAGAGTAGAGAAGAACGACGGCGCGCGGAGGAGCCATCCCTCCGCGCGCCGTCGTTGTTCACTGACCACTCGCAACCAACAGCCAGCGACTCTCGGTTGAACTGACGACTGCGGTCGTCAGTCGGGAGCGATTGCCGACGTCCCGTCAGCCGAGCATGCGCGACGACGCGTCGGCGACGAAGGAGCGTTCCTCGCGCGAGATGGACGGGCCGGCACCGTGCGGGACCGAGACTGGACGCGAGGAGGATGAGCCGCGGGGGTGGTGATCTCCCACCGGCGCCGGCTCGAACGGGGTGACGATCACCGCGTGCGCCCAGGCGCGCGGGATCGGAACGAGACGCGAGCCGACGAGCAGCACGATCGTGGACGACGCGGACGTCTGACAGCGTACGACCGAGCCCGCGCGGATGCCGAGTCGTTCGAGTAGTGGACCGAGCGAGCCGCCCCCTACCGATTCGACGCGGGCGATCGCACCGTGGCCGAGGGCGGCGAGGGCCAGCGGCTCTCCTTCGGCGTGGTGCACGTCACCACCCTGATGCGCGTTGCCGCGGTGGGTGTCGCCGCGGTGAGCGTTGCCGCGATGGGCCTCCCCATGACGGGCGTCATTGCGACGCGCGCCTTCGCGCAGTTCCGGAGCGTGTGGCGGGAGCTCGTGTCGCATGTGCAACCTCCTTCGTTCAGGGCGCGCCCGCCCGTCGGATTGCCGGCATGGTGGCCGCGGCGCGCCTGACCTCAGCATCGTACGCCCGAAATCGCTCGAACGCCATCGGAGTTTCACCGCAGCGATGTCATCCATTTCCCGATGCCGTCACGTCGCGCGGGCATCCAGCTTCTTGCCGCATCGTGCGTTCCACCGCGCAGCGGCCTCGAGCGACAGACGGGTCGTGTTCTGACATCAATCGCCCGCATCGCTGATTGTCGGCGTCGCGCGTGGACCCGTATGATGCCCGTGCGCAAGGCGGCCGGGCGCGGCGGCCGCGCGTCGTCGCGCACCACGTTCGTCGTCCCGCGCGCTGGTCGTACCGACCCGCACCGGGAGAATGTGCGATGCGTGTGAGGCAAGCAGTCGCGGCGTTCGTCCTCGGCGTCTCCGCCGTCGGCGCCGCCGCGTGCGCGAGGGGACGAGCACCGGCGGTGCCGGTGATCGCGGGTTCGGCCGACGAGCTGTCGGCGCTCGTCGGCAAGTGGTCCGGAGAGTACAGCAGCGCGACGACGGGCCGACGCGGCAGCATCGTGTTCACGCTGGCGGCGGGACGCGACACGGCCGTCGGCGACGTCGTGATGATGCCGAGCGGCGCGAGTGGTCCGCTGCGGCGCGCGTCGGGCAACGCGGTGTACGCCGCGGGCGCCGAGGGCGCGCCGGGTGGAGTGATCGCGCCACGCGCGTCGTCGGCGCTGACGATCCGCTTCGTGCGTCTGGCCGGCGACAGCGTCGTCGGGATGCTCGAGCCGTACGAGGGGCCGGACTGCGCCTGCGTGCTCACGACCCGCTTCGTCGGGCGCGTGCGCGGAGACCGGATCACGGGGACGTTCGAGACCCGTGGCAGCCCCACCTATCAGCCGCAGGTCGGCCACTGGCAGGTGAAGCGAAAGAGCGGCAAGCGGTAAGCGGGAGGCGATAAGCGGCGGGCCCTGGCCGCCGGGCACCGTCGCGGCGCGGCAGGCGTTGCTGGAGGGCCGCGCGGGCGGTTCATTGGTGTCGCCCGCCGCCGACCCGTACGCCGCCCTCCACCACGACGCCGTGGCCGCACCGCTCCCGTCACCGCCGGACGTTCCTTCACACCGCGCGTCGCCACCGGCGACGCCGAGACAGCGTCTGCATCCGTCACGGCCGCGGACCGCGCGCTATGGCGTGTCGGCGGCGGCGTGGCTCGTCGCGCTCGTGCCCACGGTCGCGCTCGCGGCGGAAATCCAGCGCGCGAACTTCGTCTTCTTCTGGATCGCGGTGCTGTTCGCCGCGTGGTACGGCGGCCTGGGACCGGCGCTCGCCGCGGCGCTCGCGTCGGTGCTGGCGGTGAACTACCTCTTCGTGCCGCCGCTGCACCACTTCGGGCTGCGCAGCGCGTCGGACGTGCTGACGCTCGCCATCTTCGTCGCCGCGTCCATGACGGTGGCGACGCTGACGGCGGCGCTCGGGCGCGCGGAGCGCCAGGCGCAGAAGCGCGCTCGCGAGCTGGCGACGCTCGCCCGCCGGCTCGAGGAGCACGCGGGAGATCTCGAGCGCCAGACCGAGGAGGCGCAGGAGCTGGCGCAGGAGCTCGAGCAGGCGAACGAGCAGCTCGAGGAGACGGCGGCGGAGACCGAGCAGGCGCGGCACACCGCCGAGACCGAGCGCGCGCGGCTGCAGTCGGTGCTCGACGGCCTGCCCGACGTGACCTTCGGCTACGACGCGGAGTGGCGCCTGACGTACATGAACCCGAGCGCGCGGGCGTTCCTGCGCTCGCTCGGCCGCGACCCCGACGCGCTGATGGGTCGGTGCGCGTGGGACGAGTACCCGGAGATCGTCGGAACCAGGTTCCACCTGGAGACGCTGCGCGCGGTCGCCGAGTGCCGCGTCACGGAGTTCGAGGAGTGGCTCGAGGCGCCGGGACGCTGGTACGACAACCGGGTCATCCCGATCGCCGGCGGCGCGCTCACCTTCTCGCGCGACGTGACGGCGCGCAAGCGCGCCGAGCTGGGCGAGCGGCTGCTCGCCGAAGCGGGCGCGCTGCTGACGTCGTCGCTCGACTACCGCGCGACGCTCCAGCGCGTCGCCGAGCTGGCGGTGCCGACGCTCGCCGACTGGTGCGGCGTGGAGCTGGTGGACGAGGAGACGGGCGCGCTCGAGCAGGTGGCGGTGGCGCACGTGGACCCGGCGCGCGTCGAGTGGGCGCGCGAGCTGCGGCGCCGCTACCCGCCGGCGCCCGACGCGGCGAGCGGCTCGCCGGGCGTCGTCCGGACGGGGCGCGCGGAGCTGTACCCGCTCATCACCGACGAGATGCTGGCGCAGGGAGCTCGCGACGCGGAGCACCTGCGGCTGCTGCGACAGATCGGGTTCCACTCGCTGATCATCGCGCCGCTGACGGCGCGCGGACGCACGCTCGGCACGCTGTCGGTCGTCTGGGCGGAGTCGCGGCGGCGCTACGAGGAGGCGGACGTCGCGCTCGTCAGCGAGCTGGCGCGCCGCGCCGCGTCGGCCATAGACAACGCGCGCCTGTTCGCGGCGGAGCAGCGTGCCCGGCGCGCGGCGGAGGAGGCGGCCGAGCGAGTCGGGCGGCTGCAGGGCGTGACGGCGGCGCTCGCGCCGGCGCTGACGACGGCGGATGTCGCCGACGCGGTCGTCGCGCACGGGATCGGGGCGCTCGGCGCCGCCGACGGCCTGCTCTACCTCGCGGGCAACGACGGCGAGCCGCTGGAGCTCGTGCGAGCGCACGGCGTGCCGGAGGCGACGATCCGCGAGTTCGGGCGTCTGCCGATCGACGCACCGGTGCCCGTCTCCGAGGCGGTGCGCGCGCGGACGGCGGTGTTCCTCGAGGACCGCGGCGCCGTCGGCGCGCGCTACCCGTCCCTTCGCGAGGCGAACGCGCGCGTCGCCACCGAGGCCTGGGCCGCCGTGCCGCTCGTCGCCGGCGACCGCACGGTGGGCGGGCTCGGCTTCGGCTTCGCCGCACCGCGGCGCTTCTCCGACGACGACCGCGCCTTTCTCACCGCGCTCGCGCAGCAGTGCGCGCTCGCGCTGGAGCGGGCGCGTCTCTACGACGCGGAGCGCACGGCGCACGAGGACGCGGAGCGCGAGCGGGCGGCGGCGGATGCGGCGAACCGCGCCAAGAGCGAGTTCATGGCGACGATGTCGCACGAGCTGCGCACCCCGCTCAACGCCATCGGCGGCTACGCCGAGCTGCTGGAGATGGGGATCCACGGCCCGGTCACCGACGCCCAGCGCGACGCGCTCGCCCGCGTCCGCCGCAGCCAGCGCGTGCTGCTCGCGCTCGTCAACGACGTGCTGAACCTGGCGCGCATCGAGGCGGGCACGGTGGACTACACGATCGAGAGCGTGCCGCTCGACGAGGCACTCGAGGAGGTCGAGGCGATGGTGGCGCCGCAGGTCGCGGCGAAGGGACTGCGCTACCGCTACGACGACCGGTGCGCGCCCGGCGTGCGCGTGCGCGCGGACCGCGACAAGCTGCGGCAGATCGTGCTCAACCTGCTGTCGAACGCGATCAAGTTCACCGACGCCGGCGGGAGCGTCAGCCTGTCGTGCGACGCGAGCGATGCGGCGGTCGCGAGGGTGCGCGTGAGCGACACGGGCCGCGGCATCCCGCCGACGCACCTCGAGTCGATCTTCGAGCCGTTCGTGCAGGTGGACGCGGGCTACACGCGCACGTCCGAGGGGACGGGGCTCGGGCTCGCGATCAGCCGCGACCTGGCGCAGGCGATGGGCGCCGAGCTGGTGGTCGAGCGGAGCGTGGTGGGCGAGGGCTCGACGTTCGTGCTGACGATACCGCGAGGGTAGACCAAAGTCCCCACCTGATGCCTGATTCCTGCTTGCTGATGCTGGCCGCTCAGAGGGGCTGGCTTCAGCAAGCAGGAATCAGGCATCAGGTGGGATCTTCTCCTCCAGGGGAGTAGTACTCGTCGATGCACCAGGAGACGGCGCGGGCGAGCCACTCCTCGGCGCGGTGGTGGCGGTCGCCGGCGGAGAGGAGGAAGGTCGGCAGGTCCGCCGCGGCGGGAGGTGAGCCGGCGAGGGCGAGGCGCAGCGCGTCTCGGGCCCGTGCCTTCATGGCGATCACGACCGCTTCGGCGGGAAGGCCGCTGGCGCGCAGCGCGCGGACGTCGGCGGAGACGGCGGCGCGCAGCTCCGCGCTCCGCGCGATGGCGGACGGCAGCGCGTCGGCCGTGAGCGCATCCGAGCGGAGCAGCGCGCCGAACGCGTCGCGCAGCGCGATGGGGGGAGAGAGCGGCACCGCGGGCACGGGCGTCTCGTGCGTCGAGCGCGTGTCGTGCGTCGGGGTCATCGCGGACGTCGTGTCGGCGGGGCCAGTCTCGTTAGGCACCCCGGCAGCCGCAGCGGCGGCGGCGCCGCTGGACACGGTCGGTGGAGGACCGAAGCGGGTGAGCGCGTCGGCGGGACGGGGGGCGTCGCGGTCGGTCGGCACGAGTGCCTCCGTAGAGCGGGCGTCGCCAAAAGCGCGGGCCGGTGGGGTGGCCGGCCGATGGACCTGCGGCAGGGAAGCGGACGTCTCGCACGTCTCGCGGACGACTCCATTGTGCCGGCCACCTGGCGAGCCGTCAATAGCAGGACGGAGGACACGACCGAGCGCCCAACGGGCGGTACGGCAGACGACGCGGGCGCGACCGACTACCCTTCAAACAGGCGACGGCGATGCCGACGCACCGGTCGCCGGTCGCGGGCGTCGCCGAGCCCGCGCCGAGGCGCGACGACCTTCACCCAGCGAGGAACACGTGCGTCAACGGACCATCTTCGTGGTGCTTTCGGGCGTGCTCACGAGTGGCGTGCTCATGAGCGCCGCGATCGCGTGCGCGAGCAGCCCGGCCAGCTCCACCGCCTCCGGCGCGACGGCCGGTGCGACGGCCACCGGGTCGGTCGCCGCGCCACCGCCGTCGCCCGCGGTCGAGGGGCGGTTCGTGCTGACGCAGGGGAGCGATACGATCGGCAGCGAGCACTTCAGCCGCACGAACGACCGGCTGCGCGCCGAGTTCACGGCGCGCGGCGTCGAGGCGTTCCGCTACGACGCGGAGCTCGCGCCCGACGCGAGCGTCAAGCGCATCCGCCTGACGGTGCGGCCGCCGGCGGGCGGCGCGCAGACGTCCACGGCGGCGTTCGCCGGCGACTCGGTGACGCTCACCCGCGAGGCGCCGGGCGACTCGGCCCGCAGCGCCCGGCGCCCGGCGGCGCCCGGCTCGGTGCCCTACGTCAACCCGAGCCCGTCGCTCATGGAGCAGATCGTCCGGCGGGCGCGCGTGCTCGGCGGCGGGACCGCGTCGGTGCCGGTCTTCGTCGGCGGCGCCGGTCCGGCGAACGTCACGGCGGTCGTGGACTTCGCCGCGTCCGACTCGGCGCGCCTCGAGCTCGGTGGCGTCAGCGTGCTGCTCCGGGTGGACGGCGCCGGCGCGATCCTCGGTGGCAGCGTGCCGTCGCAGCGGCTGACGATCAGCCGGACCGCGGCAAACTGAATCGCGGCCAACTCGTCATGCCCACTCTCCACACGCTCCTCCTCTTCATGGCCGCCGGGCTCGCGCTCAACCTGACGCCCGGGCCGGACATGCTCTACGTCGCCGCCCGCGGAGCGGCGGAAGGTCGGCGCGCGGGGGTGGTGTCGGCGTTCGGGATCGGGGCGGGGACGCTCGTGCACATCACCGCGCTCGCGCTCGGCCTCTCGGCGCTCCTCGCCGCGGTGCCGCTCGCCTACGACGCGGTACGCTACGCCGGCGCCGCCTATCTCGTGTATCTGGGCGTCCGCGCGCTGCTGGCGCGAGCCGCGGATCCGGACGCAGCGGCGTCGCCAACGACGTCGGGCGCGATGGCGCCCGCGCACTTCGCCGAGCTGCCGCCGGGACGGCTCGCGGCGATCTTCCGGCAAGGCGTCGTCACCAACGTGCTGAACCCGAAGGTGGCGCTCTTCTTCCTCGCCTTCCTGCCGCAGTTCGTGGATCCGGGGCGCGGCAGCGCGGTCGCGCAGACGGTCTTTCTCGGCCTGCTCTTCGACTGCTCGGGGACGATCGTGAACGTGACGGTCGCGATCTTCGCGAGCGGTGCGCGCCGCCGCTGGCTCGGCCGCAGCAGCGGGAGCAACCGCGGCGCCCGCGCGCTGCAGCGCGTCACCGGCGCCATCTTCGTCGCCCTCGGCGTGCGGCTCGCGCTGGCGGGGCGGCGGTGAGAAGAGCGGCTCTCGGCTGTGGGCTCTCGGCTCTCGGCAACTGTTCGACAGGATGAACAGGATGAACGGGATGAAGAGCACACCCTCATCCTGTTAATCCTGTTCATCCTGCTGTCGAAGAACGACAGCCGAGAGCCGCCTTCCTCACATCTGCGCCGCGCGCGCCTTCCAGTCGTCGTCGTCGGCCGCGGGCTTGGGCGGTGGCGGCGGGGCGTGGCGATGCCGGCGTGCGCGGGCGATGATCGCCTCGGCGTGGTCGAAGCAGGCGCGCTCGATCGCCTCGG
>DATMHT010000238.1:0-13262 GCA_035554795.1 Gemmatimonadaceae bacterium
CGCGGGTCGCCGTCCTGGGCGACGAAGTTCGGCACGACGCGATGGAAGCGCGTGTCGCGCAGGAAGCCGCGCCGCGCGAGTGTGGTGAAGTTCAGCACCGTGAGCGGCGCATCGGCGCCGAAGAGCTCGACCGTGATGGACCCGCGCTCGGTCACGACCTCCGCGCGCGGCGACCGGCCGGCGAGCGAGGGGAGCACGATCGTGCGCATGACGTCCTCGTACCACGAAAGCGGGTGTGGCGCGTCGGCCGCGTCGGTCCAGTGCGAGAAGAGAGAAACTCCCCGCCCCGCGGCGCGCTCGAGCGGATCCGACGGCGAGGGCAGCGCCCGAAGAGTGGCGCGTAGCGAGTCACCGAACGCGGCGCTGTCCGATCGCCAGGCGGCGGCGAAGTAGCGCACGGCGGCGACGCGCGCGTCGTTGCTCGTGTCGGACATGGCGAGGCGGTAGCTCTGCAGCACCACCGGAACCTCGTCGGCGCGAGCGCGGCCGGCGAGCGCGTCGAGCACGCTGGCGCGCACGGTGAAGTCGGCGTCGCGCAGCGCGGGCAGGAGGAACTGCCGGCGCCATGGGTGCTGCTGGAAGCCCGCCGAGTCCACGTACGGGGCGAAGACACCGTACGCCGCCGCGCGCACGCGGCCGTCCTCGTCGCGCGTCAGCGGCAGCGAGACCTCGACGATGCGCTCGATCTGGGTGGCGCCGGCGGCCGCCTCGGCAACGGCGGCCCGATACCGCCAGTCGGGAACGCGCTGCCAGTTGTCGGGGTTGTCCTCGTCGATCGCGTTGAGGATCACACCGGACGTGACGGCGGACGCGACGAGGCTGCGGCGAAACATGAAGCTGGTATCGGCATCCCACGCCTCGCGCCAGTCCCGCCGGGAAGAGCCGAGGACACCGCCAAGGCTCTGCGCGACGGCCACGCGCACGTTCGCGTCGCCGTCGTGAAGGAGCGCGACGAGCGCGCGCCGCGCGGCCGGTCCGTAGCTGCCGAGGGAGCGGACGGCGTTGACCCGGACGTGCGCGCTCGGGTCCGCGGCGAGCCGCGCGAGCACGACACGCGCGCTGTCGCCGAGTGAGTCGCCAGCCGCCGCGCGGGCGAGGCCACGCGCGACCTGCTCACGAACCTCGGCGTCCGAGTGGGTAGCCAGCGCGAGGAGCGTGCGCGCGCCGCCCGGCGAGCGTGCACGGGCGAGCGCGTACGCGGCGGCGCGCGTGACCTCGACGTCGCGCGACGGTGCGGGCGCGGCGAACGGCGCGATGACGTCCACCGGCAGCGGTCGCAGTTTGCCGGCGGCGACTAGCAGCGCCGGCAGTGCTCGCGCGACCACCGCCGTCGCGCTCCCCCGGGCGGCGGCGCCCAGCGCATCGAGGATCGCCGCGCGCGCGGGTGAGCCGATCTCGCCGAGCGACCACGCCGCCTCGCGCGCGACCGGCGCGCTCACCCGCAGCGAGGAGGCCAATGCGGAGACGGCCGCGCTATCGCGCATCAACCCGAGGGCGAACGCGGCCGAGGCGGCAACCGTCGTGTCCGAGTCCGCCAACAGCAGACGAAGACGCGGCGCACGAGCGGCGGCGTGGAGCTGGCCCACTGCGAGCGTCCCCGCCGCGCGCAGCGCCGGCCAGCGCGACGCGATCGCGCTGTCGAGTACAAGCGTGTCCACTCGCCTTGCATCGGCGGCGGCGAGGAGCCGAGCGTAGAGCCGGATCTCAGCGTCGCTCGGCGCCGCGGGCGTCGAGCGCCGCGGCGCGCCGCCGGTCGCGCACGCCGAGGCCGCGAGGGCAACGAGGACGACCCCGAGACGGGCACGCATCGTCGCCCGCACGCGCGGATCAGGCGATCGCGGCCTCGAGCAGCCGGCGGAAGTCAGCCGGCATCGCGACGGTGCGCCCGTCGGCGTCGAGCGAGACGAGCGTCGTGCGAGCGGAGACGAGACGCGAGCCGGTAGCGGCATTGGTGATCAGGTACTCGAAGGTGATGGTGCGCGAGCGCAGCTCGGTGAGCGTCGTCTCGACGCGGATCACGTCGTCGTAGCGGGCCGGCGCATGGTAGCGCACGGAGGCATCGGCAACGGCGAGCATGAGACCGCGGGCCTCGAGCTCGGCGTAGCTGACGCCCACGGTCCGGATGTACTCCGTGCGCCCGACCTCGCACCACACCAGGTAGTTCGCGTGATACACCACGCCCATGCGGTCGGTCTCCGCGTAGCGAACGCGGAAATCGCTGGTCTGCACGCGCGGGCTCATGCGAGGCCGGGGCGGGTGTCGGGCGCCGCCGAGGTCGGCGTCGGGCCGCGTGGGGTCGTCGAGCGAGAGTCCGTCATTGGCGAGCCGAGGGTAGTGCGGGGCGCGCAGATCATGGGGAGACGCGCCAGGTTTGTAAAGGCGACGGCGGACCGCTAAACTGAGCGCCGTGCTTCCCTCTCCGTGCTACGTAATCTCCGACCTGCACCTCGGTGTCGCGCCTCCCGAGGTGGAGCGCGACTGCCTGCGCTTCCTGCATTCGCTGGCGGGACGCGCCGCGTCGCTCGTCGTCAACGGCGACCTGTTCGACTTCTGGTTCGAGTGGCGCACGGTCATTCCGCGGCGCGGCTTTCGCGCCGTCGCCGCGCTCGCCGACCTGCGTGAGGCGGGTGTCGAGGTGCTGTGGGTGGCGGGCAACCACGATTGCTGGGGCGGCGAAGTGCTCACGCAGGACGTCGGCCTGGATTACCACGTGGGCGCCTGGGACGGCACCATCGCCGGCTGGCGCACGCGCATCGAGCACGGGGACGGCCTCCGGCCGGTGGAGGACAAGCGCTATCGCGCGCTCCGACGCGTGCTGCGCCACCCGGCGTCCATCCGCGCCTTCCGTCTGCTGCACCCGGACCTCGGGAGCCGCCTGGCGTCCGGCAGCTCGCACGCGAGCCGGACGACGCGTCCCCGCGACGGCGGCGCCGGCCTCCGGCGCATCGCGCTCGACGAGCTCGCGAGCGAGCCGGCGCTCGACCTCGTGCTCTACGGCCATTCGCACGTGCCCGCGCTCGAGCGCGGCCCCACCGGCGGCGTGTACGCGAACGCCGGCTCCTGGCTCGACTCGCCCACCTTCCTGCGACTCACGCCGGAGCGCATCGAGCTGCGCCGCTTCGACGGCTCAGCCGAGGGTGAGTGTCTCGACGTGCTCGATCGCCGCACCGAGGAAGCGCTGGCCCATCCGTAGGAACTGCTCGGGCGCATCCGACGCGACGAAGCGGTAGGTGGGGACATGGCCCGCCGGCGCGCGCATCCCGCACGCCGCGAGCACGCGCTTGGTCTCCTCGGCGGTCTGCTCGGCGGGATCCACGAGGCTGACGCGGCCGCCGAGCACCTCCTTGATCACCGGCTTGAGCAGCGGGTAGTGCGTGCAGCCGAGCACGACCGCGTCGACGTGTGCGTCGTGCAACGGCGTCAGGTACTCGCGAGCGATGAGCCGGGTCGGCTCGGTATCCAGCCATCCCTCCTCGACGAGCGGCACGAAGAGCGGGCACGGACGCGACGTGACCTGGGCAGTCGGCGCGATCGCGTGGATGGCGCGGTCGTAGGCGCCGGACTTCACCGTTCCAGTCGTCCCGATGACGCCGATGCGTCCGGACTTCGACGAGCTCACGGCGGCCTGCGCGCCCGGCTCGGCGACGCCGATGACGGGCACGGACAGCTCGCCGCGCAGCGCCGACAGCGCGTGGGCGGTGGCGGTATTGCAGGCGATCACGATCGCCTTCACGCCCTGGCCAAGGAGGTAGGCGCTGATCTCGCGGCTGTAGCGCTGGATCGTGTCCGGGCTCTTCGGGCCGTACGGGACGCGCGCGGTGTCGCCGAAGTAGATGAGACTCTCGTTCGGGAGCTGACGCATCAGCTCGCGCACCACCGTCAGCCCGCCGATCCCCGAATCGAAGACGCCGATCGGCGCGGTCGCCGCGTCCGGCACGGCGCCGTTGCCGTCGTGCTTCACCATGGCACCGAGACCGTCACCGCGGCGCCACGCGGCATCGGCTGAAACGATACCTGGGCGGGGAGATCCCAGAGCTGCGCGGCGACGAACGCGTCCGCGCCGGCAAAGAGATGGTTGAAGAGCAGCGTCGCCATCCAATCCTCGACGTGAAGCCGCCGCGCCTTGATGCGTGCCACGAGGCGGTCGGGCTTCTTGGTGTACGTGTAGCCGGTGGCGGTCAGGGTGGAATCGACGACGACGGAGTCGCGCACCCGGGCGCGCGCGATCCGGAGGTCGTTCCTGGACTTCGCGATCATCGCGACCGAGCCGATCTCGATCGTCGCGAAGAGGGCCGCCGCCTTGGGCCGGTGCAGCGACGTCTGGCCCTGCCCCGGGACGACCAGCGAATAGAGAAAGGCACGGCGCGGAGAGATCGGAGGCCGCGCGACGGAATCGGGCACCGCGGCGGTCGTCGCCGCGCGCCGCGGGCGTCCGCGCTGGCGCCGACGGGTCGTGTCCTGGGCCGCCGCCGTGGTGTCCGCCGGCGTACGCGGCGCGACGCGGCTCGTGTCGCGCGGCACGGTACGGGTCGTGTCACGTCGCGGGGCGCGGGTCGTATCGCGCTGCTGGGCGCCGGCGACGCGCGTGACGGCGGCCAGCGCGGCGAGACCGAGCGCAAGCGCCAGCGCGAGCCGCGGCAGCCTTCCCCAACCACGGGCGCGGCGCGGCGACGGTGCGAGCGAGCGGCTGGCCAGGGTCGCGTCAGGCAACGGTGCAGGTCCGGTAGCGAGAAACGGGAAGGTCGCGACGTGGCGGGAGCGTGTGGGAATCGAACCCACCCGACCCGACGTAGTCAGGTCGCGCCAGTTTTGAAGACTGGAGAAGCCACCAGGCCCCGTCCGCCCCCGTGTCACGACGTCGCGGCCGTCGCCGGCGCTCAATCGAGCAGGATCGCCGGGCCATCGGACGGCGCCACCACCTCGCCGATCTCGACCGCGCCAGCCACCCGCGAAAGATAGTCGGAGGTCCGCTCGGCCGGCACGGCGACGACCAGGCCGCCGGAGGTCTGCGGGTCCACGAGCAGCGCGCGCCGGACCTCGTCCACCCGGCCCCACGACACCAGGGCGGCCAGGTAGTCCTCGTTGCGGCCGGCGCCGCCGGTGCGTGCCCCATCCGCCCACGCCTCGACGGCGCCGGGCAGCACCGGCACGGCGGCAGCATCCACATGCAGCGCGACGCCGCTCGCGCGGGCGATGTGCGAGAGGTGGCCGAGGAGGCCGAAGCCGGTGACGTCGGTAGCGCAGCGCGCGCCGACGGCGAGCGCCGCCCGGCTCGCGTCGCGGTTGAGGCGCGCCATCGTCTCGATGAGCGTGCCGGTCAGCTCGTCGGAGAGGGCGCCGCGCTTGCCGGCGGTGGCGAGCAGGCCCGTACCGATCGGCTTCGTGATCACGAGGCGGTCGCCGGGTCGGGCGCCGGCGTTCGTGAGCAGATGGCGCGGATCGGCGCGACCGGTGACGGCCAGACCGTACTTCACCTCGTCGTCCGTGACCGTGTGGCCGCCGGCGATGACGGCGCCGGCTTCGTGCACCTTGTCCTGCCCCCCGCGGAGGATCTCGGTGAGCACCGCGAGCGGCAGCGCATCGGTCGGGAATCCGACGATGTTGAGCGCCGTGAGCGGTTCGCCACCCATCGCGTACACGTCCGACAGCGCGTTCGCCGCGGCGATCTGCCCGAACGCGTACGGGTCGTCCACGATGGGCGCGAAGAAGTCCACCGTCTGCACGAGCGCGAAGTCGTCGGACAGCACGAAGACCCCCGCGTCGTCGAAGGTCTCGTGACCGACGATCAGACGCGGGTCGCCGCGGCGCGGCAGCGGAGCGAGGACGCGAGACAGGTCACCCGGACCCATCTTCGCCGCTCAGCCGGCGCAGCGCGCGAACTGGGTCAGGCGGAAGAGCTCCGCTCTCGTGTGGGACGTGGACATGACGTGAAGTTAGGGCCTAGGGCCTAGGGGAGTAGGGCGTAGAGCTGCCACTCGGGACGTCCCGACGCAGGCTACACCCTACACCCGTCCCCTCTACCCTCAGCCCACTGCTACTACCGCGTCGATCTCGACCAGCACGCCGCGCGGCAGGCCGGCGACCTGGACGGTCGAGCGGGCGGGGCGGGCGCTGCCGATGACGCGGCCGTAGACGTCGTTCACCTTCGGGAAGTCGGCCATGTCCTGGAGGTAGACCGTCGTCTTCACGACGCGGTCCCACGACGTGCCGGCCTCGGTCAGTACGGCGGTCAGGTTCTTCATCACACGCTCGGCCTGCGCGACCACGTCACCCTCGACGATCTGGCCGGTCGCGGGATCGAGCGCGATCTGGCCGGCGGTGAACAGGAATCCGCCGGCGACGACGCCCTGCGAGTAGGGGCCGATCGCCGCGGGGGCGCGGTCGGTGTGTACGGTACGAACGGTCACGAATGAGTCCTCTCGGGTAGACGAACGACCGAAGACGCGGCGCGGTTCGCGCGCGCCGGTCGTCGCGCTAGAACAGGCCGACGATCGAGCCGTCGGGTTGAATGGCCATGCGCTCGGCGGCCGGCGTCTTCGGCAGACCGGGCATGGTCATGACGTCGCCGCACTGGGCGACGACGAAGCCCGCGCCGGCCGCCGGGTAGACGTCGTTCACCATCACGCGGAAGCCGAGCGGACGGCCGAGCAGCGTCGGGTCGTCGCTGAAGGAGTACTGCGTCTTGGCCATGCATACGGGCGTCTCGTTGAGCCCCACCGACTCGAGGTACTCGATCGAGCGCGCGGCCTTCGGCGCGTAGTCGGCTCCCTCACCGCCGTACACGCGGCGCACGATGATGTCGATCTTGTCGCGGATCGACAGCTCCACCGGGTAGAGCGGCGCGAAGTCGGCGCCTCCCTCGTCGAGCAGCTCCATCACCTCGCGCGCGAGATCCTCGCCGCCCGCGCCGCCGCGAGCCCACACGTCGTCGCGCGCCACGCGCACGCCGAGGCCGCGCGCATACTCCTCGACCATCTGCAGCTCGGCCTCGGTGTCGCTCGAGAAGCGGTTGACCGCGACGACGACGGGAACGCCGAACTGACGGACGTTGTGGACGTGGCGCTCGAGGTTCGGTAGTCCGCGCTCGAGCGCACCGAGGTCCTCGCGCTTCAGTTCGGACTTCCCCGCACCGCCGTTCAGCTTGAGCGCGCGCACCGTCGCGACGACGACGGCCGCCTCCGGCCGAAGCCCGGCCGCGCGGCACTTGATGTCGAAGAACTTCTCGGCGCCGAGGTCGGAGCCGAAGCCGGCCTCGGTGACGACGACGTCGGCCAGGGCGAGCGCGGTGCGGGTGGCGAGCACGGAGTTGCAGCCGTGGGCGATGTTGCCGAACGGGCCGGCGTGCACGAACGCCGGCCCGCCCTCAAGCGTCTGCACCAGGTTCGGGCGGATCGCGTCGCGCAGCAGGAGCGCCATCGCGCCCGCGGCCTTGAGGTCGCCGGCGCGGATCGGCGTGCGCGACGCACCGGTCGTCGCGCCGACGATGATGCGCGACAGACGCGCCTCGAGGTCCTCGGGGCCAGTTGCGAGCGCGACGATCGCCATCACCTCGCTCGCCGGAACGATGACGAAGCGCTCCTCCCGCACGACGCCGTTCGCCGCGCCGCCCAGCCCGATGACGACGTGCCGCAGCGCGCGGTCGTTCATGTCGATCGTGCGCGGCCAGGTGATGCGCCGCGTATCGATGTCGAGCGCGTTGCCCTGCTGGAGGTGGTTGTCGAGCATCGCCGACAGCAGCGCGTGCGCGCTCGCGATCGCGTGGAAGTCGCCGGTGAAGTGGAGGTTGATGTCCTCCATCGGCACCACCTGCGCGTAGCCGCCGCCGGCGGCACCGCCCTTCACGCCGAAGACGGGGCCAAGGCTCGGCTCGCGGATGCAGAGCGCGACGCGCTGCCCGAGGCGGCGGAGCGACTGCGCCAGGCCGACGCCGGCGGTGGTCTTCCCCTCTCCCGCCGCGGTCGGGTTGATGCCCGTGACGAGGACGAGACGGCCGCGTACCGGGCGGCGGGCGACGTCGAGCGAGACCTTCGCCTTGAAGCGGCCGTACAGATCGAGATCGTCGGGCGTCAGCCCGAGCTCGGCGGCGACGTCCACGATCGGGCGCAGCGTCGCCGCCTGCGCGATGTCGATGTCGCTCGGAACCTCCTTCACGTCGCTCACACCCGTCGCTGTCGTCACGCCGTCACCTCGTCCGAGGAAGTCGCGCCGCCGTCGGTGGAAGAGCGAGCGGGCGCCTCACGAGCGTCGCGCCCGCTCCTCACGCGTGCAGAGTTTACTCACGCGCGCGCCGAGCCCGCCAGGGCGAAGAGCCGACGCGCGTTGTCCGCGACCAGCTGCCCGACGTGGGACGCCTCTGCTCCCCGCGCCGCGGCGAGACGCTCGACCGTCAACCGGACCCAGGCCGGCTCGTTGCGCTTCCCGCGGTACGGCACGGGGGCGAGGTACGGCGAGTCGGATTCGGCGAGCAGGCGGTCGTCGGGCACGAGCCGCAGCAGGGCGTCGTCGGTCCACTTGCGGAAGGTGACGATGCCGCTGAACGAGACGTACCAGCCCACGCCGAGCGCCGCCTCGGCGAGCGAGTGCGACCCGGTGTAGCAGTGCAGGACGCCGACGACGCCGGCGCGGCCCGCCTCGACGATCATCGCGCGCGTGTCGTCCTCCGCCTCGCGCGTGTGGACGACGACCGGCTTGCGTGACTGCGCCGCCAGCTCTAGCTGGGCGCCGAAGGCGGCCGTCTGGCGCTCGCGCGGCGAATGGTCGTAGTGGTAGTCCAAGCCGCACTCGCCGACCGCGACCGCGCCGGCGTCGAGGTGCGCGGCGATCGCGGGAACGTCGCGCGCCGCGTCGAAGTCGGCGGCGTCGTGCGGGTGGACGCCGGCGGTCCAGGCGACCACGCCCGGGTGCCGCGCGGCGAGGTCGGCGGCACGCGCGGCGGAGGCGAGCGACTCGCCGATGCAGACGACCGCCTCGGCACCGGCCTCGCGTGCCCGGGCGACCGCGGCGTCGCGGTCGTCGTCGAACGCCGGGTCGGCGAGGTGGGCGTGGCTGTCGATGAACGGGATCAGGCGCGGGGCGAGCAAGGGTCTCAAGCGAGCGAGCCGCCGCAATCTCTGCGGCGGCTCGCGGTCGTTCAGCGCGTCGAGGGAACCGAGCGTGCCGCGGCAGGCGGCCGCACCCGCCCGGCCGCGTCGCGGCTGGAGGGGCGGTCGGCGGCCGCACCAGCCGCGCCCTTCGCGCCCGTCTCCGTCTTCCGCGGCCAGCGCCGTTCGATCCAGAGGAGCGTCGGGCCGGCGACGTAGATCGAGCTGAACGTGCCGGTGAAGATGCCCCACGCCATGACCCACGCGAACGGCCGGATCACCTCGCCGGCGAAGATGAGCAGGGCGAGCGTCGCGGCGAGCGTCGTCGCGTGCGTCAGCACCGAGCGCGGGAGCGTCTCGTTGATGGAGCGGTTGAGGACGTCGTACAGCGGCTCCTTGCGCTGCTTCTTCAGGTTCTCGCGAACGCGGTCGAAGATGATGATCGTGTCGTTCAGCGAGTAGCCGATGACGGTCAGGATCGCCGCGATGACGGTCAGCGACACCTCGATGTTCATCAGCTTGATGAAGGCGAGCGTCGTGAAGATGTCGTGCGCGGTCGCGAGCACCGCGGCGACGCCGAAGCGGAACTGGAAGCGAACGGCGAGATACACCAGCGTCAGCACGAACGACGCGAGGATCGCGTAGAGCGCGTTGCGACGGAGCTCGTCACCGACGCGCGGGCCGACCGCCTCGGTGCGGGCGACGGTGAAGTTGCCGGCGCCGAAGCGCTGGGTGAGCACCTGCTGAATCCGCTGCGATACGTTCTCCGCGCCGGCCGCCTGCTCGCCGACGTTGCGGCGGTCCTGCGCGCGCACGGTGAAGTCCGTGGGCGTGCCGAACTGCTGGATCTCGGCGCCGTGGATGCCCGCCTGGTCGAGCGCGCCGCGGATGTCGGCGACGTTCGGCGGCTGGTTGAACTTCAGCTGCATCAGCGTGCCGCCGGTGAAGTCGATGCTGTAGTTCATGCCGTTCATCGCCAGGGCGACGAGCCCGGCGACGATGAGGGCGATCGTCGCTCCGGCCATGAGCCGCCAGGGCTTGATGAAGTCGTACTTGGTGTCGTGCAGGATGCGCAGCATGTATTGGCCCTCGCGGCTCAGATGCTCAGCGTCTGGGGGGCGGCACCGCGCGGGCGGTTCAGCCAGATGAGATAGAACGTGCGGACGACGAAGATCGACGTGATCATCGAGGCGACGATGCCGGCGATCAGCGTCACGGCGAAGCCCTTCACGGGCCCGGTGCCGAACTGGTAGAGCACCGACGCCGTCAGCAGCGTCGAGACGTTCGAGTCGACGATGGCCGGCAGGGCGTGGCGGAACCCCTCGTCGATCGCGGTGCGCACCGTCTTGCCGCGATCCAGCTCCTCGCGGATGCGCTCGAAGATCAGCACGTTGGCGTCCACCGCGATACCGATGGACAGCACGAAGCCGGCGAGGCCGGGAAGGGTCAGCACGGCGTCGAAGCCGGCGAGCGCGGCGAGCGTGTAGAGGATGTAGAGCGCCAGGCCGCCGATCGCGAGGAGGCCCGAGAACTTGTAGTAGAACGCCATGATCAGCACGACGAGCCCGACGGCGATCACGCCGGCGATCTTCGCCTTGTTGATCGAGTCCTTCCCCATGCTCGCGCCGATCTGCCGCACTTCGGCGACCTTGAGCGGCACCGGCAGCGCGCCGGCGCGGAGGACGAGCGCCAGATCCTGCGCCGCCTGCACGTCGTTGGTGCGGCCCATGGTGATCTGGCCGCGCGTGCCGATCGAGCTCTGGATGACGGGCGCGCTCATGACGCGATCGTCGAGCACGATCGCCATGTAGTCCTTGATGTGCTTCGCCGTCTCGTTCTTGAAGCGGCGGCCGCCCTCGTTGCTGAGCTGGAAGTCCACGACCGTCCCTTCCATCGGATCGGTGCGCGGCTTGGCGTCCACGAGCGCGTCACCGGTGATGATCGGGCGCGAGTCGAGCATGTAGAGCGGCCGGTACGGCTTGCCGCCGAGCGAGAGCGTGTCGCTCCCCCACTTGAGCGTCTTGCCCGGCGGCAGCGCGCCCAGCACGGCGCTGTCGGCGAGGTAGCGCTGGAGCGCCGCCTCGTCCGAGACCGCGACGACGTACATGCCCGGAGCCTGGAACGCCTGGACCGCCTTCGAGAACGGGCCGTCCTTGGCGCCGAGCGCGGCCGCGTTCAGCGTGTCGGTCGCGCTGTCCTTCGTGGCGCCCGCCTTCTTGCCGCTGTCGCCGGCGGCGATGGCGACCTTCTTCGTCGTGTCGCCGGTCGCGAAGAGCGACTGGACGGCCTGGTTGCCGGCGGCCGGCTTGGGTGCGCTCACGGCCGCGGCGGCGGCGAGGCCGCGCTCACGGACGATCGCGTCGAGCCGCGGCAGGACCTTCTCGAGCGCCTGGGTCTTGTCGGTGATCTGGAACTGGAGGAACGCCGACTTCTGCATCACGCGGAGCGCGCGCTCCGGATCCTTGATGCCGGGCAGCTCGACGATGATGCGGTCGTTGCCGACCTTCTGGATCACCGGCTCCGAGACGCCGAACTCGTCGACGCGGGTGCGGACGACCTTCAGCGCGCGGTCCAGCGCCTCGCTCTTGTTGGCCACCACCCCCTTCGACTCGTCCACCTCGAGCGCCATGTGCATGCCGCCCTGCAGATCGAGGCCCTCCTTGAGCGGGACCTTGCGACTCGTGTCGTAGACGAAGGAGCCGTTCGGCCCGGGCTGACGCTCGATGACCGTGCGCGGGAACAGGGCCCACAGCGACGCGGCGCAGAGCACCACGATCACCGCGATGCGGTACTTCAGGTTGGACATGCGACTGCGGGGACGGGGGGAATTAGGGGGAGGGACAGCAATGAAGCTTACCGGGGCCGCGACGCTCAGTCAACGCATTTCCCTGAGCGAGCTTGGGCCTGCTCGGCGGTCACCGGAAGCGCGCCAGCGCCGCGCGCGCGTCGTGGGCGTCGCGCCCGAGTTGCTGGACGAGCGCCTCCGGGCCGTCGAAACGCCGCGTCTCGCGAAGCCAGCGCACGAAGGTGATCCGGACCGACCGGTGGTACAGCTTCACGTCGGCGTCGAACAGGTGCGCCTCGAGCGACAGCGCGCCGTCGCCGAAGGTGGGGCGCGGGCCGAGGTTCATCATGCCGCCGAAGGCGCCGGCCGGCGTCTCGACGCGGACGGCATACACGCCGGGCGGCGGCAGCAGCTTTCGCGGCGACGGCAGGGCGACGTTGATGGTCGGATAGCCGAGCAGCCGGCCGCGACCCTCGCCCTGCGCGACGCGTCCGATCACCGAGTACGGGCGCCCGAGCGCTTCGGCGGCCCGCTCAAGGTCCCCCTCGGTGACCGCGGCGCGAATCATCGTCGAGGAGACGGTCTCGCCGTTCGGCAGCACGTAGGGGGGCACGACCTCCACCGGGAAGCCGCGCCGCGCACCGAGCTCGCGGAGCACGTCCACGCCGCCGGCGCGGTCGCGCCCGAAGCCGTGATCGTAGCCGACGACGAGCTCGCGCATCCCGAATCGGGGGAGGAGCACGTCCTCGACGAAGTGCTCCGCGGTCAGCGCCGCCAAGGCGCGCGTGAACGGCAGGATCACGGCGTAGTCGATGCCGCTCTCGGCCAGCGCCGCCAGCTTCTCGTCGCCCGGCGTGAGCATGAGCGGGGCGCGCTCCGGCTTGAGCACCTCCGACGGATGCGGCTCGAAGGTGACGAGCACGGAGCGCAGCCCGGAGCGGCGAGCACGGGCGGCGAGGCGGGCGAGGACGTCGTGATGGCCGCGGTGCACGCCGTCGAAGGTGCCGACGGTGAGCGCCGCGCCGCCGAGCGGCAGCGTCGCCAGGTGCGGGATTGACGGCGCCGCCGAGGACGACGCGGCGGCGCGCACCTCGCCTCGAGCGTCAGGCTTCATGCATCACCACCCGCGGCTGCCAGCGGTCGCCCCGGCGCTCGGCGACGGCGACGAGCGCGCCCGTCGCGGCGCTGACGAGCGCGCCGACGTCCCCCGCCACCGACGCCGGCAGGTCAATGCCGCGGACGACGCGCGCGATGGCCTCGTCGGTCAGGGGCTCGACCGGCATGCCGCGCAGCGCGTCGAGCGGCGGACGGAGCGGAACGGTCCCCTCGCGCAGGCGCTCGAGGGGCACGGCTTCGTCCACGCGAAAGACACCGCTGCGCGTGCGGCGCAGCGCGCT
>DATMHT010000239.1:0-9835 GCA_035554795.1 Gemmatimonadaceae bacterium
GTCGTGTCGCCCCCGGCGCGGGCGGCGTGCTGGATGCGGCGGATCTCGGCGAGCGCCGCGTCGCAGGCGGCGGCCATGAGCTGGTGCATCGCCGCCGGCTCGTCGCCGCTGACGTAGATCGGCTCGTGGCCGTAGCCGCGCAGCAGCTGAGTGAGCTCCTCCTCGGGGATGCGGGCGAGCACGGTCGGGCCGGCGATCTTGTAGCCGTTGAGGTGCAGCACGGGGAGCACCGCGCCGTCGGTCGCCGGGTTGAGGAACTTGTTCGAGTGCCAGCTCGCGGCGAGCGCGCCCGTCTCCGCCTCGCCGTCGCCGACGACGCAGCAGACGACGAGATCGGGGTTGTCGAACGCGGCGCCGTAGGCGTGCAGCAGCGCGTAGCCGAGCTCACCGCCCTCGTGGATCGAGCCCGGCGTCTCCGGCGCGGCGTGGCTCGGGATGCCGCCGGGCCAGGAGAACTGCGTGAACAGCCGCGTGAGCCCGGCGACGTCGTGGCCGACGTCGGGGTAGATCTCGCTGTACGTGCCCTCGAGGTAGGTGTTCGCGACGACGCCGGGGCCGCCGTGCCCGGGGCCGGCGATGAAGATCGCGTCCACGTCCCGCTCGCGAATGAGCCGGTTGAAATGGACGTAGATGAAGTTGAGCCCGGGCGTCGTTCCCCAGTGGCCGAGGAGCCGCGGCTTCACGTGGGCGAGCGTGAGCGGCTCGCGCAGCAGCGGGTTGCCGCGCAGGTAGATCTGGCCGACCGAGAGGTAGTTCGCCGCGCGCCAGTAGGCGTCCATGCGGCGCAGCGCGTCGTCGGAGAGCGGGGCGGCGGACGGTGCAACGGACGGCGACGGGCGACCAGCAGCAGGCAGCGTGGTGGACATGGACCCTCTCCAGTCGGTGCATCGCCGGCGGCGACGCGGTGTCGCACCAAATCGGCGCATGGCACGGACCACGGGGAGAGGCGGCGCTCGGCTCTCGACGCTCGGCGAGAAGCGGCGTCGCGGATTTGCGCGGATGAACGCGGATGCCCTTTCTCAGTCATCCCGAGCGCAGCGAGGGATCTTCCGTCCGGGTCGCGGAGCGTGCTCCACGTGTCGCACGCAAGATCCCTCGCTGCGCGCGGGATGACCCGGACAGGGGATCCGCGTTCATCCGCGTTGAAAACGCTCTTACGGGGCACGAGGGCAGTCGCCGAGAGCCGACAGCCGAGAGCCCGAGGAACGCGAGTTGCCGGGCTCGCTGCCGCCTCGCGCCGTCACCGACAGACCCTCGCCCCCGCTCCGATCGTGGACCAGGTCCTCACCCGCCAGCAGGCCGAGCTCGTCGCGCTCGAGCGCCGCCTCGTCCTCACCGTCCGCGACGTCCTCGCCGCCGCCGACGGCTCGCGCGAGGACCTCGAGCGGCTCGCCGCGCTCAACGAGGAGATGGACGAGCTGTTCCTGCTGGTGGTCGCCGGCGAGTACAACGCGGGCAAGAGCACGTTCATCAACGCGCTCCTCGGCGACGAGGTGTTCGCGATGGGCGACCTGCCGACGACGCGAGACATCTCGATTCTCCGCCACGGGCCGGCCGGTCCGCCGGAGACGAGCGGCCAGCACCGGCTCGTCTACCACTACCCGCTCGACGTGCTGCGCGACCTCGAGATCGTGGACACGCCGGGCACGAACTCGATCGAGCGGATGGAGGAAGCGATCACCCGCGGCTTCGTGCCGCGCTCCGACCTCGTCCTCTTCGTCACCAGCCTGCTCCAGCCGCTCACGGCGAGCGAGCTGGGCTTCCTGACCCTCATCCGCGAGTGGGGGAAGAAGGTCATCTTCATCGTCAACGGCGTGGACCGGCGCAACTCCGACGAGCAGATCGACCGGGTCCGCGACTATCTCGCGCGCGAGCTCACGTCGCGGTTCGGCGGACCGGCGCCGACGTCGTACTTCATCAGCGCCCTGCGGGCGCTGCGCACGAAGGTGGCCGAGCGCACCGGCGCGCCCCCGCCGCCGCCCGATCCGCGCGACGAGTTCGACGCCCTCGAGCGCTACCTCCTCGAGACGCTGCGCGACACCGAGCGCGTGCGGCTCAAGCTCCTGTCGCCGCTCGGCGTGCTGCGCCACCTGCTCGACCGCAACGCCGCCTCGCTCGATACGCGGCTCGACGTGGTGCACGAGGACGCGCGCGTCCTGCGCCGCGTGCGCGACGAGCTCGCGGCGTACGGCGCCGAGATG
Source organism: Gemmatimonadaceae bacterium (assembly GCA_035554795.1). Lineage (GTDB taxonomy): Bacteria > Gemmatimonadota > Gemmatimonadetes > Gemmatimonadales > Gemmatimonadaceae > DATMHT01. Next base: position 2,202 of record DATMHT010000239.1, read on the forward strand.
CGCGGCGACTCCGAGCGCTACATGCTCGAGCTGCGCGAGGCGCTCGGCGCGGTCGAGCGCCGCGGGCGGACCTGGCTCGAGCGCAACGTCCGCGTCTCCAACTTCAACTTCCTGCGCAACAAGGACGCGGTCGAGAACCGCTTCCGCACCGAGGTCATCGCCGACGCGCCGCGCCAGATCGAGGACGTCGTCAACCGGATGGTGGACTGGACGGTGCGCCGCAACCTCAAGCTGTGGACGGCGGTGTTCGCGGAGCTCGACGCGCACACGGCGCGGCTGCGCGCCTCGGGCGCGCTCGGGGCGACCGGCGACGACTCCGAGTTCCACTACAACCGCGAGGAGCTGTTCGCGGGGCTGCGCCAGCCGGTGGAGCGCCGACTCGGCGAGTTCAATACCGACGCCGAGGCGCGCGGCATCGTCGCGACGATGCGCGAGGCGGTGACGGCGGCCTTCGGCGTCAACGTGCTCGCGATCGGCCTCGGTGCGATCATGCTGGCGGTGTTCACGACCGTCGCGCTCGACGTCACCGGCATCCTCACCGCGACGATCTTCGCGATCGCGGGCTGGCTCATCATCCCGGCCCGGCGGCGCCAGCTCGTCCGCGACCTCGAGGCGAAGATCGCGAAGCTGAGCGCCGACCTTTCGGCGCTGCTCGCGGCCAAGTTCGAGGAGCAGCTCGCGCGCTACGAGCGGCAGCTCATCGAGGTGATCGAGCCCTACGAGCGCTTCATCGGCACGGAGCGCGCGAAGCTCGAGCAGGCGACCGAGGCGCTCGTGGGTGCGCGCGGCGAGGTCGCGCTGCTAGAGCGGCGGGTCGAGGCGGCGTTCCCGGCGGCGCCGAGCGCGGCCTGACCGACCGACGCGTGGCGGAGCGCCACGCGTCGGAGCGCCAGCTACCTACTCGTCGAGGTCGGTGATGGTCCCCGCGGACTCCGCCTGCGGCTCGGCAGCAGGCGCGGCAGCAGCGGCGTTGCTGGCGGCGGCGCCGGCGCCCGGCCGCCGTCCCCAGTGGTTGCTCGTCGCCGGCTGCGAGCGACGGACGAGTAGCTCGTCGTAGTACGCCACGATCCGCGCCTCGACGTTCGCGCGCGTGTCGTCCGGCGCCATGCGGAAGGGCGCATAGCGCTGGCCACGCGGGTCGGGGGTGACGCTGAACCACCACCACCCGTCGGTGCGCCCCGCGCGGGCCGCTTCGGCCTCGCAGATGAAGGTGCGCCCGCCCTGCTCGAACTCGAACGTCTGACCAATTGCTTCGTTCGCCTTCTTGCCCATCCCGTCTCCCGGCTCGTGTTCTTCAATCTACCATGGGCGCACGGGCGGCGCACATGTCCAACGGTGGTGCGACCCGGCTGGACTACCGGGCGCGGCGGTGAAGCGTGGCCGGCGCGCGGTGGGGCGCGGTGGCCCGGGCGTCGGACGAGGAGCGGTGCGTGGTCGCGAGGTGGAACGCGACGTACGCCGCCACAGCGAGCGCGAGCACGCCCCCGGCGCGGGTCCAGAAGCGCGGGCCGAGGGCGGCGGCGCGGCTGATCAACGCCTCCCCACTCGGCCGCTGTTCGCGTAGCAGCCGCCGGCTCGCGTCGAGCGCGCGGTCGAGCGCTGGCCGCAGCGCCGCCACCGCTCGCGCGGCGATCGTCCTGGCGCCGGCGAGGCCGCGAGCGCGCGGCGGTGCGCCGGGGCGCACCGGTACCGTGGCGCCGTTGGCGAGCGCCGCGAGGAGCTCGCCTGTGCTCCGGAAGCGATCCTCGGGACGCTTCGCGAGCATGCGCTCGATCACGCGATACAGACGGCGGGCGTCGTCCGACTCGAGGGCGGGGCGCGGCACGGGCGTCTGGACGTGGTCCAGCAGGATGGCGAGCGCGTCGTCGCCGGCGAAGGGCACCCGGCCGGCGAGCATCTCGTAGCCGACGACGCCGAGGCTGTAGATGTCGCTGCGGCCATCCAGCGGCCGGCCGCGCGCCTGCTCGGGGCTCATGTAGCGCGGCGTGCCGACCGTGATGCCGGTGGCCGTGAGGCTCGCGTCGCTGGCCGACCGCGCGATGCCGAAGTCGGTCACCACGCAGCGACGCTCCTCGTCGAGCATGATGTTGTCGGGCTTCACGTCGCGGTGCACGACGCGCCGCTCGGCGGCGTAGCCGAGCGCGCCGGCCGTCTCGAGGAGGATGCGGCGGACCTCCCAGGCGGGAAGCTGCCCGTGCCGCTCGAGGTACGTCGAGAGCGTCTCGCCGCGCAGCAGCTTCATCGCGAAATAGATGACCTGCCCCGCGCGCCCGACGCGGTAGATCGGCACGATGTGCGGATGCTCGAGCTGCGCCGAGGTGCGCGCCTCGCGGAGGAAGCGCTCGACGACGTCCGCGTCGAAGGTGAGCGCGAACGGGAGCACCTTGATCGCGACCTCGCGGTCGAGCTCCCGCTCGCGGGCGCGGTACACCACGGCCATGCCGCCACGGCCGATCTCCTCGAGCACCTCGTAGTCGGCGTCGAGCGCGGCGCGCACGGCGTCGAGCTCGGCCGACGTCGCGTCGTCGGCGGAGAGTGACGGTGAGGAGAAGGTCGTGGTGATCGGTCGCGATGACACGGCGCGGATCGGTGGGCGGGTAGGGACACGGACGACGGCCGCCGGACGGTCGCGAGACGCGGCCGTCCGTCCGCCGGACGCTCCATGAAGCTACTCGAGAGACGGCTCGCTTCGGGCGCGGGTCACGAGGAGGGCGGCGCTCGGCTCTCGGCTCTCGGCTCTCGGCGAGAAGCGGCGCCGCGGATTTCCGCGGATGAACGCGGATCTCCTGTCCGAGTCATCCCGAGCGCAGCGAGGGATCTTCTGTCGGGGTCGTGGAGCGTGCTCCACGTACCGCACCCAGGATCCCTCGTCGCTGCGCTCCTCGGGATGACGGGGACAGGGTGAGGCTTGGCGCCCTCTGTACCTCCCCGGTTCAAGCTTTTCGAGAAGCAGCCGTATCCGCGTTCATCCGCGTCGATCCGCGGCGACAACGCTCTTACAGGGCACCAAGTCCCATCCGCGTTCTTCCGCGCAAATCCGCGGCGGAAAGCGCCGTGCGCCAGGCGCTGCCTGGTCCACGAACGCCCTCGGCAGCGCACGGCTTGGGTGGTCTCGCCACTGCCGGATCTCGAACTCGTGTCCGGATTGGAGAGCGTCCCACGTATCTGAAATCGAGGGGCGATGTGAGCGGTGCTCGGGACGCGCCGAGGGTCCACTCGCGACGGCACGCCCGCGACACCCGGCAAAAAGAAATTCATTGACAACCCAACTGTTCCGCGTATGCTGCGTCACCCTCGAGTAGATGTGTCCCGCGTCACGCACGAACGTGCCGGCGCGGGATGCGACAAAACGTGAAGCCGGCTGAGCGATGGAGCCCCGCTGTTCGGGACTCCTGCGCTCGGCCGGCTTTCGCGTTTCGTGACCTGGCCGTGGTGCGGCAATACCGGAGCAACACCCGAGCAAGACCCGAGCAGGACCCAGCGACGTCCGCGGCCATCCGCGGGGTCGCGCCCGATCGAGGAGCCGGACGAGCGGTTCCACGACGGTCCCCGCCTCTGGGGTTCACAGGGGCACGTGCAGGAGCGACGAAGGAGCGAAGCAGATGAGGTGCACACGGCGCAGTCTCGGAGTGGCCACGGTCGTCCTCGCTGGGGCCCTGGCTGGAGTCACCGCCATCACCACCGCGGCGAGCGCGCAGCAGCTCGCCGCACCGCGCCTCGCGAGAAGCGGGAGCGCGCCGACGCCGACGATGGCGATCGATTCACGAGCCAACGCCGCGGTCGCCGCCCTCGCGCGCGACTCGGTCGCGTACTACCAGCACGAGGGCCGCGTGCAGCGTGGGCAGGGCAGCTCGCTCGTCACCGCCGGAATCGCCGCGGTGGCCATCGCCTGGGCGGGGTACTCGCACTCCGACAACATGGGGATGAACGCCTCGCAGGGCGCGATCTTCGCCGCGGGCACGGCGATCGGTCTCGTCGGTGGGACACGCCTGGTGCTGTCGCGCGAGAGCTTCGCGAGCGCGGCGCGGTGGCACGACGTGCAGGTCGCGGCGACGCAGAGGTGAGAGGGTGGAGCATGTAGGATGTGGACGAGGCGCTCGGGACGCAGAAGCTTCCCGAGCGGCCCGTCCACACCCTGCACCCTGTACCCTAGACCCTACGCCACGAGACTGATCTGGGGACGCGACTCGGCTTCGTCCTCGGACTCGCTCGCGCTCTCGCGCTTCGGCGTGTCGGCCGCGGCGAGCTGGGTGTGGACGAGCGTCGCGTACGTCGGGCAGCGCTCGAGCAGCTCGGCGTGCGTGCCGTCGCCGACGACGCGGCCGTCGTCGAGGACGAGGATGCGGTCGGCGTCGCGCACGGTGTTGAGGCGGTGGGCGACGATGAACGTCGTCCGTCCGCCGCGCAGCGCCTTGAGCGCGTCCTGCACCGAGCGCTCGCTCACCGGGTCGAGCGCCGCCGTCGCCTCGTCGAGGAGGAGGATGGCCGGGTCCACGAGGAAGGCGCGCGCGATCGCGATGCGCTGGCGCTGGCCGCCGGAGAGCGAGCGGCCGCCCTCGCCGATGCCGCTCTCGTAGCCGCCGGGCAGGTTCATGATGAAGTCGTGCGCGCCGGCGGCGACGGCGGCGGCGACGACCTCGTCGCGCGTCGCGTTGGGGCGCGCGTAGGCGATGTTGGCGGCGACGCTGGCGTTGAACAGCACGACCTCCTGCGGCACGACCCCGAACTGGCGGCGCACGCCCTCCACCTTGAGGAAGCGCAGATCGTGCCCGTCGAGCAGCACGCGTCCCTCGCTCGGGTGGTGGATGCGCTGCATCAGGCGCAGCACCGTGCTCTTCCCCGAGCCGCTCGGGCCGACGAGCGCCACCGTCTCGCCCGGCTTCACGGCGACGTCGAGGCCGTCGAGCGCGTTGCGGTCGCCGCGGTAGGCGAAGCGCACGTTCTCGAACGTCACCGCGCCGCGCAGCATCGGCGACTCGACCGCGCCGGCGACGTCGGGCGCCTCCTCGTCGGCGTCGAGCACCGAGAACACGGCGTCGAGCGCGACGCCCGCCTTGCGCAGCGTCGGGTAGAGCTCGACGAGCTGCTGCACCGGCGCGAAGACGCCGCCGATGTAGCCGAGGAAGGCGAGCAGCGCGCCGACCGTGAGCTGTCCCTCGACGACGAGCATCCCGGCCCACGTCAGCACGGCGATGCGCGCCGCGAGCTCGGTGAGGCCGGCGGCCAGCGTCACGCGCGCGTCCACGCCGATGCCGCGCTGGATGCTCGCGAACGCCCACCGCATCCGCCGCGTGAACGCCTTCTCCTCGGCGCGCTCGCGGGCGAAGGCGCGCACGGTGCCCATGCCGTGCAGCACCTCGCCGTACCAGCTCCAGAGCCCGGTCCAGAAGCGATGGAACATCCGCTCGCGGCGCGTCTGCCGACGCGCGGCGAAGGTCGCGACGAGCGCCGGCACGGGCACGAGACAGAGGACGATCGCCGCGAGCGGGGCGTGCAGCGTCGTCATCCCCCACGCCGCCACCACCACGTAGGTCACGATCTGCGGCAGGCGGAAGCAGACGTCGGTGAACGCGCCGGCGGTCTGCGGCGCCGAGGAGTCCACGGCGTAGCGGAGGCCGCCGGTGCCGATGTCGGCCTGCACCGCCGGCGAGAGCACGCTCATCTTCGCCGCGACCTGACGGCGGAGCTGGTACTCGAAGCCGAGCTTCACGCGCCACGTGCTGGTGGTGATCCACGCCGAGCCGATGAGCCGCGCCGTGAGGACGACGGCGAACAGGACGACCCCCGCGGCGACGCCGGCGGCGGCGGCGGAGCCGGGCTTGCCGGCGGCGGCCGTCAGCCGGTCCACGAGCGCGCGGAGGATGAGTGGCTCCGACGCCGACGCGCCGGCGACGAGGACCGTGAGCGCGAGGGTGAGGAGGGTGCGCCCGGCGATCGGTCGGGCGAAGAGGGCGACGGCGCGGCGCGCGAGACGGAGGCGGGGCGGGCGGGCGGCCGGACGGGCGGCGGCGGCGGCGTCGGCGGCGGAGCCGACCGCGCGGATGCTGCGGGAGGGGCGGGGGCGAAGCACGGGCGATGAATCGGGTGACGCGGTGAAGCGCGCGGGAGCGGGCGGGAGGCTCCCGCGACAGACGCCGGACGGCGCGGCGGTCGCGTTGAGTGGAGGACGACGACGCGAACGGGCGGGAGTCACGGCGATCGGCGGCTCCAACTGCGCCGGCGTCGCGTCTCAGAAGGGCAGCAGTCCTTCGGTGAGGCGCGCCAGCTCCGCGGTCGGCGGGTCGGGCTCGTCGGCGAGGCCGGGGAACCCGCCCCAGCGGAAGCACTCGCGCAGGTAGCCGACGAAGGTGCGCGCGTACGGCGCGTCGAGCTCCAGCACCGGCGCGTCGGCGCCGGGGTCGGGGATGGCGATCGCGTACGGGCTGCCGCCGCTGATGTTGGCCTTGTGCAGCGCGTCGGGCGCGATCTCGAGGCGGTAGCGTCCCGTCCAGCCCTCGTCGTCGCGGGCGTTCGGGTCGTCAGGGTCGCCGAGCTCGCGGTACTCCTCCAGCTCGTCGTACGGCGGCGCCTCCACGACGAGCGGGTCGGAGACGACGTCATGACGCGCCGTCGGCGCGGCGCTCCCTCCCGGCGGGCCGATCTGGAGTCCGAGCGAGCCGGCGAGCGCTTCGGCGAACGCGCTGTTGGCGCGCAGGCGGTCCGGCACCCTGCCTTCCGCGCCGGCCCGCGTCACGTCCTCCTGCGCCTCGCGCATGCGGCGCATCATCTCCTGCATCATCCCCATGATGCCGCCGAGAGCGCCCGGCGGCGGCGTCGTCGCTCCAGCCGCCTGCCCGGCGGCCGATGCGGCGGCGTCGCGGAAGGCGCGCTGGACGTCGGGCGCGGCGGCGTAGTGGCCGAGACGCGGGTGCGATCCCATCAGGTTCACCGAGCCGACGTGCTCGAAGAAGGCGCGGACGGCGATCGGCATCGGCCCCAGCTCGGCCTCCATGCGGTCGAGGCGGGCGACGAGTCTGGCGTCGGGCGGGACGATCACCTCGTCGGGGTAGACGAACCGGAAGTCCATCTCGCGGAGGCGCGCCGCGAGCAGCGCGACGTTGTGGCGGACGCGGGTCATCGTCTCGCGGGCGACGGCGCGGGCGTCCGAGTACACGGGCTCCCGCCGTACGTCGCCGCCGAGGGCGACGAGCTCCTCCCACACGGCCACGTGCTCGCCGGCGCGGTAGCGATCGAGGTAGCTGCGGTGGACGGACGTCATGGGCGGACCGACCTCCTGCGGCGACGGACGACACTCGGACGGTGCATCGCGATGCCGGACAAGGTGCGGCGCGCGGGAGCGGAGGGAAAGGCGGGTGGCGGGTAGCGGGTAGCGGGTAGGCGGATTCGCATGACGGGCCGGCTTTGGCGCGCAGAGGCCGGCCCGTTGTTCTTGCCACCCGCCACCCGCCACCCGCTACCCGCTACCCGCTACCCGCCACCCGCCACCCGTCCCAGCCTCCGCGCCGCCGCGTACGGAAACGTGTCCGGCACCTCGCCCGTCCGCGCCCGCTCCTGCATCGCGCACCACCAGTCGGGGTCGAGCAGGTCGGCGTGGGCGGCGAGGAAGGCGTCGCGCAGGCGGCCGCCGGGCACGG
>DATMHT010000240.1:0-3395 GCA_035554795.1 Gemmatimonadaceae bacterium
GACGCGGGCGCTGGCGCGTGAGAACGCGGCGACGCTCGCGATCCTCGGCGCCGGCGTGCAGGCGGCGACGCATCTCGAGGCGATGCGGCTCGTGCGGCCGATCGAGCGCGTTCGCGTCTGGAGCCGGACCGCCGAGCGCGCGGATCGGTTCGCGCGCCACGCGTCCGAGCGCCTGGCGATGGACGTGCGGGCGGTCGCGAGCGCGGAGGAGGCCGTGCGCGAGGCGGACGTCGTGTGTACGGTGACGTCGGCGCGCGACCCCGTGCTGCGAGGCGACTGGCTCGCGCCGGGCACGCACGTCAACGCGGTCGGCGCGAGCCTGCCGACGGCGCGCGAGCTCGACGCCGAGGCGGTGCGGCGCGCGCGACTCTTCGTGGACCGTCGGGAGTCGGCGCTCAACGAGGCCGGCGAGTTCCTCATCGCGAAGGCCGAGGGGGCGATCGGCGACGACCACATCGTCGGCGAGATCGGCGAGCTGCTCCTCGGGCGGATCGCCGGCCGGCGTTCGCCCGACGAGATCACGCTCTTCAAGTCGCTCGGCCTCGCCGTCGAGGACGTAGCCGCGGCGCACCACGTTCACGCGCGAGCGGTCGCCGGCGGCGTGGGCATGCGCGTCGACCTCGGCGGCGAGCGGCGCGACGAGGCCTCGCCGGCCTGAGTTCCGGCGCGCATCTTCGTCTCCTCCCGATCATCCGAGACGACCGATGACCGCTCCGGCTCGCGAGCTGACCGCGCCCACGCTCGACCAGATCCGCGACGCCCAGCAGCGACTGCGCGGGATCGCGCTCCGCACGCCGCTCGTGCGCCTCGACGTCGCCGACGCACCGGTCGAGATCTGGCTCAAGCTGGAGAACCTGCAGCCGATCGGGTCGTTCAAGATCCGTGGCGCCGGCTACGCGATGCTGACCGCGCCACGCAGCATGCTCGAGCACGGAGTCTACACCGCGAGCGCCGGCAACATGGCGCAGGGGGTCGCGTACCTCGCACGCGAGTTCGGGGTGCCATGCACCGTCGTCGTGCCCGATCACGCGCCGCGCACCAAGCTCGCCGCGGTCGAGCGACTCGGCGCCCGCATCGTCCCGGTGCCGTTCGACCGCTGGTGGCAGGTGATGGTCGAGCACGAGTATCCGGGGATCGAGGGCGTCTTCGTGCACCCCGTGTCCGACCGCCGCGTGATGGCCGGCAACGGAACGGTGGCGCTCGAGATCCTCGACGAGCTGTCAGATGTCGACGCGATCCTCGTCCCGTACGGCGGCGGTGGGCTGTCGGTCGGCATCGCGTCGGCCGTGCGCTCGCTCCGCGCGGACACGAAGGTGTACGCGTGTGAGGTGGAGACGGCCGCGCCGCTGCGGGCCGCGCTCGCCGCCGGCCGCGCGGTCGCGTGCGACTACACCGCGAGCTTCGTGGACGGCATCGGCGGGAAGAGCGTGCTCGCCGAGATATGGCCGCTGGCGAGCACACTCCTCGACGGCGCGCTCTCCGTGTCGCTCGCCGAGGTGGCGTCAGCGGTGAGGCTGCTCGTCGAGCGCGGCCACGTCGTGGCGGAGGGCGCCGGTGCGACGCCGGTGGCCGCCGCGCTCAAGGGCGTGCCCGGAGCGCGGCGTGTCGTGTGCGTGGTGTCCGGCGGAAACATCGATCCGGCGCGGCTGGCGCGAATCCTCGTGGGCGAGGTGCCGTGAGCCGTCGCGCGCGTCGTGCGGAATTCACGCTCGACTACTTGACGGTCCAGAGCACCGCGTGCGGGGTGCCGATCGGGCTGGTCGCGGCTGCGCCGACGATCCGCCCGGACTCGTTGATGCCATAGGCGGTGCTGCCCCGCCCGCCGAGCGTGCCGAGGTTCGTCATCACCCCGTTCTCCCAGAGGAAGGCGTCCGAGTCGCCGGTGTCGTCGTCGCTGCGGCCCACGACCTGGCCACGCGCGTTGATGTCGTAGGCGAGGCCGTACCGGCCGCCGAACGAGCCGAGGTCGATCATGACGCCGTTCTCCCAGAGGAACGGGCGTGAGTCGCCGTTCGCGATCTGGCTCGATCCGACCACCTGACCGCGCGCGTTGATGGCGAACGCGTAGCTGTTGGTCCCGCCGAGCGTCCCGAGATCGGTCACGACGCCGTCCTGCCAGAGGGCGGCGTGCATGGCGCCGCTGGCCGTCGTGCTGAAGCCGACGATCTGTCCGCGGCCGTTGATGTCACGCGCATGGCTCTCCTCGCCGCCGAGCGTGCCGAGGTCGACGATCTGTCCGGCGCGCCAGAGCACCGCGTGCGAGAAGCGGAAGTCGGCGTCCTGGCTGTCGCCGACGACGTCGCCGCTCGCGCTGATCGCTTCGGCGGTGCTGTAGTAGCCGCCGAGCGATGGCAGCACGGTCGGCACACCGGACTCCCAGACGACGGCGACGAACTCGCCCGCGCTCGTCGTGCTCCATCCGGCGATCCGTCCGCGAGCGTTGACGTCGTTGGCGCTGCTGTTCGCGCCACCGCCGACCGTACCGAGATCGGTGAGCACACCGTCGTCCCAGACGGCGGCGTGGTGGCTGCTCGTGAAGTAGCGGTGCCCGACGATGCGACCGTTCGGCGCGATGGCCAGCGCCTCGCCGTAGGTCCCGAGGTCGGTCGCCGTGACGGTGCGCGCGGCATCGCGCGCGGCGACCGCCGTCGTCGTCGAGGACGACGGCGCGGTTGGTGAATCCACGCAGGCGACGATCGCGACGAGCGCGGCGAGGCCGAGCGCGGTGCGGACGGCGCCGAGGTGGGCGCGGGAGCGGAGGGGACGCATGAGCAAACCTCCGGGACGGTCGGCCGCGAAGGGCCGAGATCATTCGTTCGGTAGCGAGCGGCGCATCGACGTCGCGTCAAACTCGTGGGAAGGATGACGCCTCCTTCCGCGACCACGATGCGGCGCATCGGCGCCGCGCGTCATCAGGCTTAGTCCGACATCCGTTCACGGATGCGTCGTCCTGGCGAGCGTGCGCGCGGCGAAACTTCGACGACGGTTTCCCGTTGTACGAGACCAGACGCCCGCTCGCCGAGCGGCAGACACCCTCCGCATCTTCTCCCCACACATGCACGAGACCTCCGCGCGCGCCGGCCGTCTGGCCGGTGCTTCGACCGTCGCCGTCGCCACCGCCGTCGCGGTGCTACTCGCCGTCCCCGGCGTCACCCGCGCGCAGAGCAACAGCGATCGCGACCGCGACATGGCGATCGACGCGACGCGGCGCGAGGCGGTCGTCGCCGGCGCGGCGCGAGAGCTCGAGACCGGCTACTTCGACCCCGCCGTCGGTCGTCGCATGGCCGACGCCATCCGCGAGCGCGCGCGGCGCGGCGAGTACGCTCGCCTCACGAGCGCGGTGGCGCTCGCCGACTCGCTGACGACGCACCTGCGTCTCGTCAGCCACGACAAGC
>DATMHT010000241.1:0-3782 GCA_035554795.1 Gemmatimonadaceae bacterium
CCGCGTGCAGTCGTTCGCCGATCTCGAGGAGTGGTTCCGCGACCTGCTACGCGCGCTCGAGAGCAAGAACAACGACGGCTGGCGGACGCACCACGTCGCGACCATCCGCAAGGTGCGCAACCGGCTCTCGAACATCTCGACCCGCTGCGCCGGCCTGGTCACCGATGGCGGCAGCGTCAGCGACCTGCCGTGGGGCGAGTTCGAGGACCGCGCGGTGTACGTCGTGGACGTCGCCAACCTCGAGGAGGACGCGCAGGACCTCATCTTCGCGCGCACGATCTCGAAGCTGCGCGAGCACCTCGAGCGGCGCGACCTCGGCGTCAAGCACGTCGTCGTCTTCGTGGACGAGTTGAACAAGTACGCGCCGAGCGACGGACAGGACACGTACGTTCGCAAGATGCTGCTCGACATCGCCGAGCGCGGACGCTACCTCGGCCTCGTGCTGTTCAGCGCGCAGCAGTTCCGCTCGCAGGTGCACCGCCGCGTCGTCGGCAACTCCGGCACCTCGCTGTTCGGCCGCATGGACGGCGACGAGCTGGCCACGCCGGGCTACGCGGTGCTGAGTCCGGCCATCCGCACCAAGCTCGCCTCGCTCGAGAAGGGGCAGCTCATGGTGCGCCACCCGCACTTCACGCAGCCGATCTTCGTCCGCTTCCCGCGCCCGGCGGTCATGAGCGGCCGCGACGGCGCCGAGCGCTTCCCGCAGGCGGCGGAGGTGGGGATGGACGCGGCGGTGACGCGCGCGCTGCGCCAGCTCGACCCGTCGGTGACGATCACCTGGGTGCAGGACGTGATCGGGATCTGCGAGGAGCACGAGGTCCTCCGCGCGCGCGACGTCACGCTCCAGACGCGACCCGACAACGTGAAGGAGTTCTTCCGCGCCCAGTTCCGCGCCGTCGTCGCCCCGAAGACGATCGCTCCTCGCGCGCCCGCTCCCGCGCCGCTCAAGAGCGCCCCCGACGACGACCCGTACGGCTTCTAGTCCGCTCGGCGCTCGGCGTCTTCGCCGCGGATGAACGCGGGTGAGCGCGGATACTGCCCATTCGTGATGCGCCGCAGATGAACGCAGATCGACGCAGATAAGGCGGCTTCGCGCGTATTGTCTCCACCCTCTTCGGGCCAGTCTCGCGAGAGGAGCTTTGGTGCGGGAGCGGCCGCGCGATCCGCGTCGGCCCGCGTCAGCGGGCCGCTGCGTTCATCTGCGGCGCGCTCGCCGTCGAGGCGGGAGTATCCGCGTCCATCCGCGAAATCCGCGGCGAATTGCCTTCCAGTGGCTCCGTAAGCCGTGACCGGGCGCGGTCTTCGCCCTATATTTGGGCCAGGAGACCAGGGTACCCTACGCCCTAGGCCCTGAGCCCTAGCCCCCCGCCGTTTGCGCCTCGTCCACCTCTCGGACCTCCACCTCGGCTATCGCCAGTACCAGCGCCTGACGCCGGGCGGCATCAACCAGCGTGAGGCCGACGTGGCGGGCGCGTTCCGGCGCGCGGTCGAGAAGACGATCGCGCTCTCGCCCGACGTCGTCCTCGTCGCCGGCGACGTCTTCCACAACGTCCGGCCGACGAACCCGGCGATCCTCCAGGCGTTCCAGCAGTTCGCGCGGCTCCGCGCGGCGCTGCCGGGCACGGACGTCGTGATGGTCGCCGGTAACCACGACACGCCGAAGACCGCCGAGACCGGGTGCATCCTGCGCCTGTTCAAGGAGCTCGGCGTCCACGTGGTGGACGGCGCGCCCGAGCGGCTCGCCTTCCCGGAAAAGAACCTCTCGATCCTCGCCGTGCCCGACGTGCCCGGCGCGGCGAACGCGATCGCGCTCGCCCCCGATCCGGCCGCGCGCTACAACGTCCTCCTGCTGCACGGCGAGGTCGAGGGGATGCTGCCGCCGAACGCGGCCGCGATCGACCGGGCGTCCATGGAGATCACGAAGGAGCAGCTCGCCGCCGACCAGTGGAGCTACGTCGCGCTCGGGCACTACCACGTGTACCGCGAGGTGGACCCGAACGCGTACTACTCCGGCTCGATCGAGTACACGAGCGCGAACGCGTGGGGCGAGCTCGTCGAGGAGCGGCAGGCGCGCGTGCCGGGGAAGGGGCTCATCGAGCGCGACCTCGACACGGGCGCGCACACCTTCCACCACATCCCGCCGGCGCGGCCGCTGCTCGACCTGCCGGCGATCGTCGCGCGCGGAATGACGGCCGCCGACCTCGACGCGGCGATCCGGGAGCGCGTGGACGCGGTCGAGGGCGGCATCGACGACAAGATCGTGCGCCTCGTCGTGCGCGACGTGCCGCGCCACGTCGCGCGCGAGCTCGATCACAAGGTGCTGCGCGAGTACAAGCGCCGTGCGCTCCACTTCCACCTCGATACGCGCCGCCCCGAGATCCTGCGCACCAGCGTGTCGGGCGCGCCGGGGCGCCGCCCGTCGCTCGCCGAGACCGTGAAGGAGAAGCTCGAGACGCGACTCCTCACGTCGGACATCGACCGCGAGTCGCTCGTCGCGCTCGGGCTGCGCTACCTCGAGGAAGCGAACGCCGCGGCGATGGCGGTGCCGGCGTCCGCCGCCGCCGGCGCGGCCACCGAGCCGACCACGTCGTACGACGACATGATCATCGGCGGCGACGGCGCGGACGGCTCGTCCGTGCTGCCGGTATAGCGCGATGCGGATCAACAGCCTCCGCCTCCTGAACTTCCGCCAGCACGCGGAGACGTTCGTCGAGTTCGGCTCCGGCCTCACCGGCATCATCGGCCCGAACGGCTCGGGCAAGACGACGCTGCTCGAGGCGATCGCCTGGGCGCTCTACGGCAACCCCGCCGCGCGCGGCAGCCGCGACACGATCCGCTTCAATCGCGCCGGCGCCCGCGCCTCGGTGCGCGTCGAGCTCGACTTCGAGCTCGGCGGCCACCGCTATCGCGTGGTTCGCGGGCTGACGAGCGCGGAGCTCTTCCTCGACGGCGGCCAGCAGCCGATCGCCAACTCGATCACCGGCGTCACCGACCTGCTGCAGCGGCGGCTCGGGATGACGCGGGGCGAGTTCTTCAACACCTACTTCACGGGGCAGAAGGAGCTGAACGTGATGGCGGCCATGGGGCCCGCCGAGCGTGCGCAGTTCCTCTCCCGCGTGCTCGGCTACGAGCGGCTCCGCACGGCGCAGACGCTGGTGCGCGACCGCCGCCGCCTCATCACGGCCGAGATCTCCGGCCTGCGCAGCGGCATGCCCGACCCCGAGTCGGTGCGCACCGCGCACGCCGACGCCGGCCGTCGCGTCGCCGACTCCGCAGTCCGCGCCGAGGCGGCCGAGTCGCTGCGCGCTGCCACGGCCGCCCGCCTCGCTGAGGTCGCGCCGCGGTGGGAGACCGCGCAGCGCGAGCGCGAGCGCGCCAGCCGCCTCGATGCCGACCTGCGCGTCGCCGAGGGCGAGGAGGCGTCGCTCGTGCGCGACGCCGACCGCGTCGCCCGCGAAGCCGCCGACGTCGCCGGCGCGCGCGCGGAGCTCGACCGGATCCGCGACGATCTGCAGCCGTTCACGACGGTCGTGTCGGAGCTGCAGCGCTTCGACAACCTCTGCCGTGAGGAAGGGCGCCGCCAGACGCTGCTCGAGAACGAGCGCATCGTCCGCGACGAGATCGCGCGGCTCGAGGAGCGGCGCGGGCGCATCGGCTCGGCGCCGGCGCTCGAGGAGGAGGTGACGCTCGAGCTGGAGAAGAAGCGCGCCGACCTCGAGGCCGCGCAGGGCGAGCTCGAGGCGAAGCGCACCGAGTGGGTGCGCGACCGCCAGGAGGCGGAG
>DATMHT010000242.1:0-11326 GCA_035554795.1 Gemmatimonadaceae bacterium
AGCGGTCCTAAGATTTCTCCCCGTGAAAGACAGACGCTCCCAGATTCTCGACGCGGCCGCGCACCTGATCGCCGAGCGCGGGTTCACGCTGACGTCCATCGACGACGTGATCCGCGAGTCGGGGCTCAGCGGGAAGAGCCATTTCTATCACTACTTCAAGTCGAAGGAGCAGCTCGGCTACGAGGTGCTCAGCCGGCAGTTCGAGCGTTTCGCCGATCGCGGGCTCGCGATTCTGCGCGAGCCGATGATCGATCCGATGGATCGGCTGAACCTGTTCATCGACTCGCTCGTCGCGCTCCAGGTCGAGCGCGGGTGCAAGGGCGGCTCGCCGTTCGGGAACCTGGCGGCCGAGATGGCGGACGCGCACGAGGGATTCCGGAAGCGGATCGACATCGTGTTCGGGCGGTGGGCGTCGCAGATCGAGTCGCTGCTCTGGGAAGCGCGGCCGAAGCTGGTCGACGGGACGGACTCGGCGCGGCTGGCGCGCTTCGTCATCGCGACGCTCGAGGGCGCGATCCTCGTCTCGCGCGTGCAGCGCGACCCGGCGGCGCTGGAGGGGATCGCCACGGACCTGAAGCGGTTCATCGCGATCCACGTGCGCGACGGCCAGAGTCGCGACGCGCGCGAGCTCGCGGCGGCAGCAGCGGGAGGCGGGGAGAGGCGGTAGTCGGGGCGGCGGATCGGGAGGAACGGTGATGCGTGGTGCGGGAAGTGGTGGTTCCCTCGTCGCTGACGAGGGCGCGGTGGTGGTGACGGGACGGAGCGTCGTCGGGACGCGCGTCGCCGATCGCGAGGTCGCGCGCGTGGCGGTGCCCGCGGATGGGGTGGCCGCGGCCCCTGTGCCGGCGAGCGATGCGCCGGTGTCGGAGCGGCGGCGTCGCTTCGAAGCCGAGGCGCTCGTGCACCTCGACGCGCTCTACAGCTTCGCGCTGAAGCTCGCGCGGTCGCGCGACGACGCCGAGGACCTCGTCTCGGACACGCTGCTGCGCGCGTTCGAGCGGTGGGAGCAGTACCGTCTCGGCACGAACATCCGCGCCTGGCTGTTCACGATCCTCTACCACGTCTTCGTGAGCCGGAAGCGGCGCATCGACGCGCGTGAGGTTCAGCAGCCGACCGGCGAGGACGGCGACGCGTGGGCGGGGCGCGAGCCCGTGGGCGAGATGGATCCCGAGGGCCGCTTCTACGACTCCTTCCTCGACGAGGAGATCACGCGGGCGATCGACGCGCTTCCCGAGGAGTATCGCTCGGCCGTGCTGCTGAGCGACGTGCACGACCTGCGCTACGCCGAGATCGCCACGATCCTCAAGGTGCCGGAGGGGACGGTGAAGTCGCGCCTCTTCCGCGGCCGACGGCTGCTGCAGAAGAAGCTGCTCGACTACGCGGTGGAGATGGGGTATCGGAAGGCGGCGCCAGCGCAGCCGGCGGCATAAGGGCCCATGCGCTCCGCCCGGCACACTCTCTGCGCGACAACTCCCCGTTCGGTACGACACGACCGGTGACCCGCACAGGAGGATGCGACGATGCCTCGGGGCGACAAGTCTTCATATACCGACAAGCAGAAGCGTCAGGCGGAGCACATCGAGGAAGGCTACGAGCGACGCGGCACACCGAAGGACGAGGCGGAGCGCCGCGCCTGGGCGACGGTGAACGCGGAGACGCATGGCGGCAAGAAGTCGGGCTCCGGCCGCGGACGGGCGGAGAACCACGAGCCGTCGCGCCGCGGCGGACACATCGGCGGCAGCTCGCAGTCGCACGAGGAGCGGAGCCGCGCGGCGAAGAAGGGGTGGGAGACGCGGCGGCATAACGCCTAGCGCGTGCGTGCCGGCGGTCTGAGCCCGCGCGTCTCACGGCGCGGCCGGTGGTGGGTCCTCGACGGACCACGCCGGCCGCGTCTCTCTTTCGGGCCCACCGTCGCGTCGGCGGCCCGGCGCGGCTACACTTCGCGCCATGACTGACACCAGCCCGCGCGGCGCGACGCCCGCGCCCGATGAATGGGGGGAGGCGTCCGGCGACGGCGGGGACGCGCTGCCGTCGCTCGCCGCCGTCCGCCGCGTCGCGGTGGGCTCGGCGAACCCGGTGAAGGTGGCGGCGGCGCGAGCGGTGCTCGCGCCGCTCATCGCGCCCGGCGCGACGATCGAGAGCGTGGACGTGCCGTCGGGCGTGCCCGACCAGCCGTGGGGCGACGCGGAGACAGTGCGCGGCGCGCGGGCGCGCGCGTCGGCCGCGCTGGCGGCGAGCGGCGCCGATCTCGGTGTCGCGTTCGAGGGCGGCGTGGTCGCGGAGGACGACGGCGGCCTGCGCACCTGCGCCTGGGCCGCCGTCGTGGACCGCGCGGGGCGCGCCGCGACCGGCGGCTCGCTCGCGATGCCGCTCCCGCCCGCGGTCGCGGCGATGGTGCGCGCCGGAGCCGAGCTCGGGCACGCGATGGACGAGCTGACGAACGCGTACAACACGAAGCAGGGTCGCGGCGCGGTCGGCGTGCTCACCGCCGGGATCATGGACCGCCAGCGCTCCTACGAGGTGATCCTGACGTACGCGCTCGCGCGCTGGCTCGCCGACGAGTACTGGAAGGAGCGCGCGTAGCGCCGTGGCAATCTTCTCGACGCGCGAGTTCGTCCGCTGGGCGGACGTGGACCTCGCCGGCATCATGCGCTACGACGCCTACCTGCGGCTGGTGGACGTCGCCGAGACCGACTTCTTCCGCGCGATCGGCGCGCCGATCGGGGCGATGGCCGAGCACCTCGGCGTATGGCTGCCGCGCAAGACGATGCGGCTCGACTTCCACGCGCCGGCACGGCTCGACGACGCGCTGCGGCTCGAGGTCTCCGTGCCGCGTGTCGGCCGGACGTCGCTCGTCTTCCGCGTGGACGTCGTGAGCGCCGACGACGGCGCGCCGCGCGCGACCGCCGAGCTCGTGCTCGTGTGCGTCGGCAGGGACGACTTCGCCAAGCGCCCGCTTCCGGCCGAGCTCCTGGCGAAGGTCCGGCCGTACGTGCTCGAGGAGGCGGGCAGCGGCGCCGCTCCGTGAAGAGCGGCGCCGCGGATCTCCGCGGAGATCCGCGGCGCAACTAGCGCGCTGGCTTCAATCCGCGGCGGCCGCTTTCTCCGGCAGCGTGAGCGCGTCTTCCTTGTACTGGATGTAGCCGACCTCACCTTCCGCGACGAGCTCGACCTCCGTCCCGATCGGGATCGTCAGGTTGGGCACCTCGTGGCCGGCGGGGAAGTCGGTGAGGATCGGCACGTCGAGGTCGGAGACGAGGTCGAGCAGGAAGTCCTCGAACTCGTCCTCCTCGGAGCGGTCGAGCGAGAGCTGGCCGATGACGATCCCCTTCACGTCGCGCAGCAGCCCCGCCGCGCGCAGGTGGACGAGGCGCTCGTCCACGTAGCTCATCGGGTCGCGCGTCTCCTCGAAGAAGAGGATGCAGCCGGCGGTGTCGATCTCGTAGGCGGTGCCGATCGTCTGCTGTACGAGCGCGAGGTTGCCGCCCATGAGCCGGCCCGTCGCGCGTCCCGGGCGGACGACGCGCGCGTGGTCGCGCCCGATCTTCGTCGTCGGGCGCGGCGTCGTCAGCGCGGTGAGGAGCGACGTCATGGTCGCGTCGCGCGTGCTCGGGATCAGGTCGTCCACGGTCGGCCCGTGGAAGACGCGCAGTCCGGCGCGGCGCGTCAGCCAGAGATGGAGCGCCGTGATGTCCGAGTAGCCGACGAACGCCTTGGGGTTGCGGCGGAAGACCTCGGGCTCGAGATACGGGATCATGCGCACGGCGCCGTAGCCGCCCGTGCCGCCGATCACCGCTTTCACGCGCGGGTCGAGCCACATTCCCATCAGGTTCTCGGCGCGCCGCTCGTCCTCGGCGCGCTGGAAGCGGCGGAGCTGGTCGATCTCGGAGTCGAGGAGGACGCCGTAGCCGGCGCGCTCGAGGGCCTTCACGCCGCGCGCGAGCCAACCCGGCCGCGGCGCGTAGGAGGGGGCGACGACGCCGATCGTGTCGCCCTTCTGCAGGGCCGGCGGCCGGGTCAGCGGTGGTCGCGGTGGAACGGGGTCGGTCACGGGCGTGGTACGATGAGGAGGCGGGCGCACCGGGGCGGCGCACCCGTCGCCCTGAAGGGTGAGCGGGGACCGACGGCGACGCCAGGGCTGGAATCGAGCGGGTCATCCGATTACGACAGGGGTGGGCACCTACCTGATGCCTGGTTCCTGCCCCCTTCAAGCCAGCTCCCTGTGAGGGGGCCGGCGCGAGGGCGCAGGAACCAGGCATCAGGTAGGTGCCCCCCCCCTCTGAACAGGGTAAATTCACAGCATGGCTACCCCCGACTCCGGTTTCACGTACGTCCGCAAGGGCTTCGGCCTGAAGGCGGAAGTGCAGCAGACGCTCGACGCCGACTACGATGGCCGGCTCGTGGACCTGCTGCGCGAGCGCGACTACACGCTCGAGGCCGAGGGCGTCACCGTGCGGCTCGCGCGCGAGTTCGGCTTCTGCTACGGCGTCGAGCGGGCGGTGGACTACGCCTACCAGACGCGGCGCAAGTTCCCGGAGCGGCGGATCTTCCTCGCCGGCGAGATCATCCACAACCCGCACGTCAACGCCAAGCTCCGCGCGATGGGGATCGAGTTCCTCGGCGCGAAGGGGAAGGGGTTCGACTACGACCGCGTCGAGCCGGAGGACGTCGTCATCCTCCCCGCCTTCGGCGTCACGATCCACGACTTCGAGACGCTGCGCGGAAAGGGGTGCATCGTCGTGGACACGACCTGCGGCTCCGTGCTCAACGTCTGGAAGCGCGTCGAGGGCTACGCCCGCGACGGCTACACCTGCCTGATCCACGGCAAGTACTACCACGAGGAGACGCGGGCGACGGCGAGCCAGGTGCACAAGTACGAGGGCTCGCAGTACCTCGTCGTCCGCGACATGGACGAGGCGCGCGCCGTCTGCGACTACATCGAGGGGAAGGGCGACCGCGACGCCTTCATGGCGCAGTTCGGGAAGGCCGCCTCCCCCGACTTCGATCCGGACGTCCACCTCAAGCGCGTCGGCGTCGCCAACCAGACGACGATGCTCGCCCGGGAGTCGCTCGCGATCGGCGAGGAGGTGGGGAAGGCGATGGCCCGCGCCCACGGCGACGCGTACCGCGCCGCGAACTTCCGCACCTTCGACACGATCTGCTCGGCGACCCAGGACCGGCAGGACGCGGTGGACGAGCTGCTCCGCGAGCCGCTCGACGTCATGCTCGTCGTCGGCGGCTTCAACTCGAGCAACACGATGTCGCTCGCCGCGATCTGCGCCGAGAAGGTGCCGACGTATCACGTCGAGGACGCGGAGGGGATCGACCCCGAGCGCGGGACGGTGCGCTACCGCCCGATCGGCGCGAAGGCCGAGGTGACCGAGAAGGCCGGCTGGCTCCCCGCCGCCGGTCCGGTGCGCGTCGGCCTGACCGCGGGCGCGAGCACGCCGAACAACAAGATCGGCGAGGCGGTGGCGCGGGTCTTTGCAACGCGAGGCATCGCCGCCGAGGACGTGAAGTGAGTGGCGGGATCGTAGGTGGGACGGGGGACGCGGGACGCGGGATGGGCGAGTCACGTCCCCCGTCCCGCGTCCCCCATCCCTCATCGTTCGGCTACGCTGAGCTCAACGGCGGCGGCTCGCGCGTCGCCATCGTCCCCGAGCTCGGCGGAAAGATCTCGGCGCTCGAGGTCGGCGGGCGGCAGTGGCTGTGGACGAACGACGCGATCCCGCACGCGGAGCCGGTGTACGGCGCGTCGTACGTCGAGACGGCCGACACGGGTGGCTACGACGAGTGCTTCCCGACGGTCGGCGCGGACACGGTGCCGATCACGGTCGCAAAGTACGGCGGCACGCAGCTCCCCGATCATGGCGAGCTGTGGGCGACGCGTCCGACGATCGAGGTCGAGACGCTCGACGGCGCGCAGCGCGCCACGTGCGTGTGGCGCGGCACGAAGCTGCCGTACCGCTTCACGCGCGTCGTGCACGTGGACGGCACGGGCGCGGTGACGACGCGCTACGAGGCGACCAACGAGGGCAAGGCGCGCCTGCCCTTCATCTGGGCGGCGCATCCGCTGCTGCCACTGACGCCGCAGACGCGCGTCGTGCTCCCCGAAGGGACGCGCGTCCGGGTCTACGCGCAGCATGGCATCGACCTGGGCGGCGCGATGGCGGAGCATCGGTGGCCGCGGCTCACCGTCGAGCGCAAGAAGCTCGTGGACTTCTCGCGCCCCGACGCCGTCGCGCGCAACTACGCCTGCAAGCTCTTCCTCGACTTTCCGCCGGCCATGGGGCGGATGCGGGCGGCGATCGAGGAGGATGGCGCGCGGCTCGAGGTGGAGTTCGACGTCGCGCAGGTGCCGAACTTCGGGCTCTGGATCAACCGCCGCGGCTGGACCCCCTTCAAGAAGAAGGGTCTGCTCGGCCGCGCTCCGCGCCCCTATCTCAACCTCGCCTTCGAGCCCGGCATCGGCGCGCCGGACACGCTGAGCGAAGCCCTCGGCCCCGTCTGGAGCGCCGCGCACTGGCTGGAGGCCGGCGAGACGAAGCGGTGGGAGATGGTTTGGAGAGGGCAGAGGGCCTAGGTCCTCGATGTACACCACCTACCTCGCGCTCGGCGACTCCGTCTCCATCGACCTCTACCCGGCGCTCGACGTCGGGCAGACGGAGGTCGCCGTCAACCTCGAGCGCGACGCGCTCGCCGGCGGCGTCGCGCCGCTCGGCGCCGCGTCGCTGCTGCACGAGAACGACGAGGAGCGCTGGCCCGAGTTCACCGGCCGGGACCTGAAGTCGCACGCGCCGGACGTGCGCTTCGCCAATCTCGCCAGTGACGGCGCGACGATCGGTGAGGTCTTCGGCTTCCAGGTCCCCGAGCTCGAGGCCGTCGTCGCGGCCGCGGGTGGCGGAGGCGGTGAGGAGACGCTCGTCACGCTCACCGTGGGCGGCAACGATCTGCTGAGCGCGTTCGCCAACCGCCCCGGCGCGCGTCTCCTCGGCCGCTTCGTCGAGGACATCGTGCAGGCGTACGACTACCTCGTCGCCGCGATCGTGCGCGAGCTGCCGGGCGCGACGATCCTGCTCACGACCGTCTACGATCCGACCGACGGGACCGGCGTCGCCCCCGGTCTGCTCGATGGCGCCGGTCCGCTGCCGCTGCAGCATCTCGACCGCGTGAACGCGCACGTGCGCGAGCTGGCCGAGCGTACGCCCGGCGCGCGACTCGCCGACGTGCACGCGCGCTTCCTCGGCCATGGCGTCACCGCGCCGGAGGCCGAGCGCTACTACTGGCGGCGCAGCCTCGTCGAGCCGTCGGCGCTCGGCGCGAGCGAGATCCGGCGCGTCTGGCTCGAGGCCGCCGGACTCTGACACCCGAGGCTCGATGCGCGGCCTCAATCGTCGCGTAACGGCGGCTCCTCGGAGAGCGTCCTTGAAAGACAGCCGGCGGTGTCGCGGTGGTCGCATCTCGCGGCCGCCGCGCCGACGGCTGCCCTTCCGCGCCCGCATGACACCCAGTCTCGACTCATCGCGGCCGCGCGCCGCCCAAGCCGTCCACGCCGCTCGGGCCGCCGCGCTCACGGCGCTCCTCGCGCTCGCGAGCGCCGCCGCGTCGTCCACCGCGCACGGGCAGGGCACGGCCGCGACGTCGCCGCCGCCCGCCGCCGCCACCGCGGACCGCGCCGCGCTCAACTCCGCCACCTTCGACACGGCCTGGCGGCTGATCTACGAGCGCCACTTCGACACGACGTTCAACGGCGTGAACTGGCCCGCGCTCCGCACCGAGCTCGCTCCTCGCGCGCGCGCCGCACGGAGCGACGACGAGCTGCGGGCGGTCATCCGCGACATGCTCGGCCGCCTTCACGAGTCGCACTTCGCGCTCATCCCGCGCGAGGCCGCCGACGCGATGGAGACGGCGGGCGCGGCGAAGAGTGGCAGCGCATCGGACGGGAGTGCATCGAGCGGGAGCGGCGGCGGACCCGGCGACGCCGGCCTCGAGCTGCGCCTCGTGGATGGCGCGTTCACCGTCACGCGCGTCGCGCCGAACGGAGCGGCGGTGCTCGCCGGCGTGCGCACCGGCTGGATCGTGCGGCGCGTGGACGACACGTCGCTCGACTCGCTGCTCGCGCGCGTGCCGCGCGAGGCCGGCGAGCGGCACGCGCGGCTCCGCGCGACCGCGCTCGCCCAGCTCGCGTTCGACGGCGAGGCGGGGACGCCGGTGCGCGTCGCGCTCGTGGACGGCGACGGACGCGCGCTGACGCGGACGCTCGTGCGCACGCCGCGGCGCGGCGAGTCGGTGAAGTTCGGCAACCTGCCGCCAGTGGCGATGCGCTTCGAGCGCGAGCGGCTGCGCGCGCCGGGCGGCGCGACCGTCGGCGTGCTGCGCTTCAACATCTGGATGGCCGCCGCGGCGCGCCCGTTCGACGAGGGCGTGGACGAGTTCCGCGGCACCGACGGCATCGTCATCGACCTGCGCGGCAACTTCGGCGGGGTGGGCGCGATGGTGATGGGACTGTCGGGACACTTCCTCCCGCAGCCGGTGTCGCTGGGGACGATGCACACGCGCGCCGGCGACCTGCGCTTCGTCGCCAACCCGCGCGTCGTCAACACCGCCGGGGTGCGCGTCGTGCCGTACGCGGGGCCCGTGGTGGTGCTCGTGGACGCGCTCTCGGCGAGCACGTCGGAGATCTTCGCCGGCGGCATGCAGTCGGTGGGGCGCGCGCGCATCATCGGCGACACGACGGCGGGCGAGGCGCTGCCGGCGATGATGCAGCGCCTGCCCAACGGCGACGTCCTCTATCACGCCTTCGCCGACTTCACGACGCCCGCCGGCGCGCGCATCGAGGGGCACGGTATCGCCCCCGACGAGCTCGTGCCCCTCACCCGCCGCGCCCTGCTCGACGATCGCGACCCGCCGATGGACGCGGCCCTCCGCTGGATCGCCGCCGAGAAGCGGCGGCGGTCGTCGTCGACGATCACGCCCGGCGGCAGCGCACCCTGATCGTGCCCCTTCCTTTCGCTCTCCCCGGCGCCTCGCGCGCCGCCCGCATTCACTCGACAGGAGTCTCCGTGAACTTCACGCGCCGCATTCCCGCCCTCGCTCTCTCGCTCGCCACGCTCGGCGCCTGCGCCAGCGGCGGCGCCTCCGCCTCCGCGGCGGCACCCGCGCCGGTGCCGGCACGCGCCGCCTCCTGCGTCGCATCCACCAGCAGCACGCTGCCCGAGGCGTGCGACGTCCTCGACCGCTACGCGAAGGCGATCGGCGGGCGCGACGCGCTCGCGAAGCACAGCTCGATGCACCAGACCGGCGTCCTCGAGTTCGCCGGCGCCGGCATCAAGGCCGACATGCAGATCTTCCTCGCGAAGCCGAACCTGATGCTGACGCGGATGACGGTGCCCGGCATGGGCGAGATCTCGCGCGGCTTCGACGGCACCACGGGCTGGACCATCGAGCCGACGTCGGGCCCGATGGTGCTCTCGGGTAAGCCGCTCGAGCAGATGAAGATCGAGTCGGACTTCATGGGGATGATGCACGACCCGAAGAGCTTCGCGTCGGTGCAGACGGTCGGGCTCGTGGACTTCGAGGGGAAGCCCGCGTACGAGCTGCGCCTCGTGCGCGTCGGCGGCGACACGGCGACCGAGTACTTCGACCCGCAGAGCGGGCTCCAGGTCGGCCTCGTCCGGTCGGTGGACTCGCCGATGGGGCGCATGAAGGTCATCGGTGCCGTCGGCGACTACAAGCCGTTCGGCGACCTGACGCTGCCGACGCGCATGACGCAGAAGCTCCCCACTGGCCAGCAGATGGCGCTCACCCTCACCGCCGTCGAGTTCGACACGGTCCCCTCGGCCACCTTCGCGCTGCCGGCGCCGATCAAGGCGCTCGCCTCCCCGGCCACGGCGCCGACCAAGCCGTAGAGCGCGACGCGGCGGCGCGGTAGGTTGTGAGAGCGGGCGGCGGCAGCGTGCGCCCGCGCTCCTTCCTTCCGTCTCCGGCGCCATGGACGACGACGCACCGAAGCGGCGCGCACCGCGCCGCGCCGCGTGAGAGGGCGACCGGCCGCGGAGCAGCGCGCGGCGCCGCCGATCGCCGGCATCGTGCTCGCCGCCGGCGGGTCGCGCCGCTTCGCTGCGGCCGGCGGCGGCGGCGACGACGCGGGCGCCCACAAGCTGCTCGCCCCGCTCGGCGGGAAACCGCTCGTGCGCTGGGCGGTCGAGCGGATGCTCGCGTCGCCGGTGGCGACGGTCATCGTCGTGCTCGGGCGCGACGCGCCGCTCGTCGAGCGCGCGCTCGACGGGCTCCGCGTCCGCTGCGTGACGAACGAGCGCTGGGCCGACGGCATGAGCACGTCGCTGCACGTCGGCATCGCCGCGGCGCGCGCCGACGGTGTGCGCGCCGCCGTCGTCGCGTTGGGCGATCAGCCACTCGTCCCGGCCGGCGTCGTCGAGCGCCTCGTCCACGCCTTTCGCGCGAGTGGCGCGCCGGTCGTCGTGCCGGTGTACGAGGGCGGCGTGCGCGGCCACCCCGTGCTCTTCGCCGACAATCTCTTCCCCGAGCTGCTCGCTGTGACCGGCGACGAGGGCGCCCGCGGCGTGATCGCGCGCGCGCCGAGCCGGGTGACGGCGGTGCCGGTGGCGTCGGCGGCGCCGCGCGACGTGGATACGGGGGAGGATCTGGAGATCCTCAGGCGGGAAGTGGAGGGGCTGGGCCCCGTCACCTGAAATCATGTCCCCGCGCGTGCTCCTCTCCCACTCCCGCCTGCAATGCGCGGAAGCGGTCGGCGCGGACGTTGACGACGGTGCCCTCCACCTGCAGCGTGCCGCGCACGAGGAGGAGGGGCGTCGTCGAGATCAGTAGCGCCTCGCGCTCGAAGCGCGCCGGCGTGACGACGACGTTGACGATCCCCGTCTCGTCCTCGAGCGAGAGGAAGACGAAGCCCTTCGCCGTGCCCGGCCGCTGCCGGCAGATGACGAGCCCCGCGACCGCGACGCGCTCGCCGTCGCGCCCGCGCTCGAGGAGGTCGCGCGCGGTGCGCACGCCGTTCGGCGCGAGGAGCGCGCGCAGGTGTCGCAGCGGGTGGCCGACGAGCGAGATCCCGGTGAGCCGGTAGTCGGCCGCGGTGAGCTCGGCCGGCGACATCGGCGGCAGCGCATGCGTCGAACGCCGCGTGTCGAGCGGTGACGGCGCGAGCGGACCGGCGTCGCCGCGCGCCTCGGCGAGCAGCGTCCAGAGCGCGGCGCGGCGACGGCGCGCGTCGGGCTCGTCGGGAAAGAAGCCGTCGAACGCGCCCGCCTCGGCGAGCAGCCGCAGCGACCGCCGGTCGAGCCCCGCGCGG
>DATMHT010000243.1:0-13307 GCA_035554795.1 Gemmatimonadaceae bacterium
CGCGCGCACGCCGGGCAAGGCGAAGCGGAGCCATGAGCAAGCGACCGGGGAAGCCGCTTCGCGGCTCATCGATCAGCGCATCCGCGACCTGGACGGATGGCGCGGGGAGACGCTGGCCCGCATGCGGGCGCTGATCCTGGAGGCCGATCCCGATATGACCGAGGAGTGGAAGTGGATGGGCACTCCGGTCTGGTCGCACCACGGGATCGTCTGCACCGGGGAGTCGTACACGAAGGTCGTGAAGCTCACGTTCGCCCGGGGAGCCAGGGTCCCGGACCCGTCACGCCTCTTCAACGCCAGCCTCGAAGGCAACACGCGACGGGCGATCGACATCCACGAAGGGACCGAGGTGGACGCGGGTGCGTTCAAGGCGCTCGTGAAGGCAGCGGTGGCGCTGAACGGTCAGTCGGCGAAGAAGCGGTAGACGCCGGAGGCGCGATCCCGGGCGGCGGCGTCTGCCCGGCGCCGCCCATCCTTCAGCGCTCGATGCGAGGCATCCGTCCGGCATCGCACGTGCGTTGGGTGATTCGAACTTCTCACCCGTTCCCATGCCCGAAGAAGCCTGCCAGGATGCCGCCGAAGGCACACCGGACGCCGAGCTCGACGTCCTCCATCCCGACCGCCAGCGGAGCATGCGCGAGCGGGTGATACGGCTCGCCTTCGGCGGCGACCCGCGGCGCTTCGACGAGTTCGTGCGCGTCATCAGCGAAGCGACCCCCGACGGCGTCGAGGTGATCCTCCGCGGAAGCGCGACCACCGGGTGCAAGTGGAAGACGGGCGAGCCGTTCGACCACGACGGGCCGGGGACGAGCGATCTCGACGTGACCTTCGTGGGCGGCGGCATGGTGGACCTGTTCCGCGACTTTCACATTCCCGGCGTGCACTCCGCGCCGCTCAGCGAGGCGCACCCGTACGCGTCCACGGCACTCGGCCCGCTGCGACAGCAGCTCTGCGCGATGGCCGGCCGTCCCGTGAACCTGCAGGCGACGACGTCGCTCGTGCAGTTCCTCCGCGACGTCGCGATGGATCAGCCATACCTCGTGCTGTTGCAGAAGCCGGAAGCCGACGACGACGCCGGCGACCCGGACGCGTGACGCGACGCGGTCCATAGCTCACGACGAGGCACGCCCAGCTTGCGCCTCCTCACCTACAACATCCGCGAGGGCGGAGTCGGCCGCGCCGCGGAGATCGCCGCGGTGATCAAGGCCGCGAACCCCGACGTCGTCGCGCTGCAGGAAGCGCGACATCCGGACATGGTCGAGCAGATCGCCAGGCTCGCCGGGATGCCGTTCTGCGGATCGCGCCTCTCGCATTCGACCGGGTTCCTCAGCCGCATCCCCGTGCTCGAGCACGCGTGGCGCCACCCTCGCCGAACGCGCCACGCGCTGCTCGAAGTCCGGCTCGCCGATGGATTCCCGCGCCTCTTCGTGCTGCACCTTCGCGCGTGGTTCTCCAAGTGGAGCGAGCGGCAGCGGGCGCGCGAGCTGCGCGGACTGCTCGACGGGATCCAGGAGCAGCTGCTGAAGGAGGAGCGCGCGTTCGCGTTTCACGTGCTGGCCGGCGACTTCAACGCGCTGGGCCCGGGGGAGCCGTTCGATCCGTCGCCCATGCCGGCGTGGATCCGCGGCATGATCTGGCTCAGCGGGCGCGAGATCGGCCGCAGCACGATCGAGATGATGCGGGCCGACGGGTACGTGGATGCGTGGCGGACCCTGCACGCGGATCCGCATGACGAGCCCGGGTACACCTTCCCCGTCTGGAATCCCCACGTGAGACTCGACTACGTCTTTACGCCAGCGGCGTACGCCTCGCGCTTCATCGCGTGCGAGGTGGTGAAGACGCCGGGCGAGGTGCGCACGGCGTCGGATCATCTGCCGCTGCTCGTCGAGCTCGCCGAATCGTGATCGGGCTTCGGGCAGGCGCCGGGGACGAGTGCCGGCCGACGTAGCGCCGCCGAGTCGTTAGGCGGCGACGGAGGCCGTCGTCGTGCCGGCGGTGCGGACCGCCTCGCAACATCGGCGCGTCTGGAGCGTCTGTTGGGGACGCAGTGCACTCACCGGAACCCGACAGAACGTGACCCTGACCCGAGTCGTGAGCTTCGCCGTCGTCGCCGGTGTCCTGGCGTTAGGCATCGCCAGGATCCGCGACCCCCGCCGCACCCCGCTCCCCTTCGGCCAGCGAGACCTCTCCTCCGTCCAGCGCCAGCTCGATGCGCTCCCCGACTCGGAGCGGGCGCTCGTCGTCGGCTACGTGCAGCGCAGCGGCGGCGACCTGCTGCCGCCGAAGTTCGCCGATCCGGACGCGCCGCTCACGGCGCGCACCTTCGGGGAAGCGATCGCGCTGCAGCGCCGGTTCCTTGCCGGGCAGGCGGTCGTCGACGCGCAGACGGCGGCGCGCCGGCGGGCGCGCGATGCGGCGCTCGCGCCGCTGCGCGCGGCGCTGGAGGTGGAGCTCGTCGGCCGGGAGATCGTGCCGCGCGAGCGCCTGTACACACGTGTCGGGCCCGACCTCGGCGCGAGCGAAGCGTCGGCGAAGCGCGCGATCGACGACACGCCGGTCCTGGTGACGACGTTTCGGCTGCGGAACGCCACGCGCCTGACGGTGGATTCGCTGAAGGGGCGTGTGGACGTTCGGGGACCCGATCGCGGACCGCCGCTCTTCAGCATGCTCACCATCTGCTTCCTCGATCATCGAGAGACGCTGGCGCCCGGGCAGAGCACCGATATCCGCTGCGTCAACGGCAGTGGGAGCATGTCGGCCCGGGACAGTGCGTACCTCGCGACGCCCGAGCGGGACATCGTCCTCGACTGGAAGCCGACGGCGATCATGTTCGCGGATGGCACGTCCCTCGAGTACAAGGGCGACTAGCGAGCGAGGCGGCCCGCACGAATTCCACTCGCTTCGTGACGTACTGAACCGCGACGACTCGCCGCGGCCGGCGGGAGAAGCACCGAGTGGCCGGCGCCGCGCGCCCCCGTTCCCCTGACGCCCCGCGTCCGCGCGCCGACATATCAGTGGTGCCGGCCGATGCCGCGCCCGTGGCCGGATGCACGACCGCGGGCCGCGCTCGGTCCACTCGGGTTCCGTGTGTCGAGAACGGAGGTGCACCATGAGCACCCAGTATCAACCGGTGTCCGTGTCCGGCGAGCTGGCGTCGCCGAGCGAGGCACTGCGGACGACGTTGCTGGAGAACGAGGAGGTGCTGGTCGTCACGACGGCATTTCCGGGCGGGACGGGCGTGCCGACCCACACGCATCGCTTCCCGAGCGTGGCCTACGTCGTCGAGGGCGGCACCCTCGAGACGACGACTCCCGACGGCACCGTCGAGCGCTACGACGTCCGCCCGGGCGAGACGCTCTGGAGCGCGACGGGCCACGCCCACAGCGCGCGCAACGTCGGACCGACGCCGATCCGCATCGTGCAGGTCGAGGTCAAGCACGCCGCGCCGGCGACGCACGCCGGCGGAACGGCCGAGCGCGTGCTGACGCCGGCCGATCTCGAGTGGAAGCCGGACCCGTTCGATCCGCGGCGGGCGTCGGCGCTGCTCGTCGGCGATCCGACGAAGCCCGGTGCCTACGCGGTCCGCTTCCGTGCGCCCGCCGGCTACGCGATCGGGCTCCACGTCCATCCCGACGAGGACGAGCAGCTGACCGTCGTCTCCGGCGCCATCCGCTGGTCCACGGGTGACGCGGGCAGCGGTGCACCGGTGCACGAGCTGACCGCCGGTGGCTTCGCCTTCGCCCCCGCCGGCACGCCGCACCGGGTCGAGGCGCTGGAGGATTGCGTCCTGCAGATGTCCGGCGTCGGGCCGCGCACGTACGTCTATCTCGACGAGGAGGAGGATCCTCGCCGGTCGTCGCGCTGAGCGGCGAGACGACGATGTCGCGCGACGACGCGTACGTCCGCATGCTGGCCGTCGCCATCGAGGAGGCGCGGCAGGGCCTGGCCGAGGGCGGGATCCCGATCGGGGCGGCGTTCTTCGACCGGCAGGGGAGGCTGCTCGGCCGCGGCCACAACCGCCGCGTGCAGGAGGGCGATCCGTCCGCGCACGCGGAGACCGACGCGTTCCGCCGCGCCGGCCGGCAGCGGAGCTACGAGGGCACGACGATGGTCACCACGCTGGCGCCGTGCTGGTACTGTAGCGGGCTGGCGCGCCAGTTCGGGATCGGCACCGTCGTGATCGGCGAGTCCGTCAACTTCCGCGGCGGTATCGACTGGCTGCGCGAAAGCGGCATCGTCGTCGTGGACCTCGCCTCCGACGAGTGCATCCGCCTGCTCGGCGAATTCATCGCCACGCATCCGCGCGTCTGGGACGAGGACATCGGCGTCGTGAACGCGGCCGAGTGATCGAGCGGCAGTAGTAGCAGCAGCACCCGTGCTCCGCCGACGCCGTCGCGCGCGGGCTCACACGCAGGGGAGGAGGCGGTCCGATGGCGACCTACCTGATGTTCGGCAAGTATTCCCTGGAGGCGATCGGGAAGATCAGCGCGCAGCGTAGCGACCAGGCCATCGCCCTGATCAAGCAGAACGGCGGGGAGCTCAAGGCGGGCTACGCGCTGCTCGGCGACACGGACCTGGCGCTCATCGTCGAGCTGCCCGATACGGAGCGCGCGATGAAGACCTCGGTCGGGCTGAGCAAGCTGCTCGGGGTCTCGTTCAGCACGGTGCCCGCCGTGACCGTGGCGGAGTTCGACAAGCTGCTGGCGTAGACCAGCTCGAGCGGCCGACGCCTAACGCGCGTGTATCACGGCGCTCGGCGAGAAGCGGCGCCGCGGATGATCGCGGATGCTGCTGCTCTCTGGTATTCGCCGCAGATCAACGCAGATGAACGCAGATCTTGCGAGCTCGTAGAACACCCAGAGCTCCTCTCGCTAGTCTGGCCGAGAGGAATTTTGGTCGTTTGCGGAGCTCGCTCCATCTGCGTTCATCTGCGTTGATCTGCGGCGAAAACGCTCTTGCCAAGCGGCAGTACTATCCGCGTTCATCCGCGGCAATCCGCGGCGCCGCTTCTCGCCGAGCACCGCGTCAGGATGGCGCCGGCGTGTCCTTCCGCCGCTCCGCGAGGAGCCGCTCGGTGAAGTCGAGCCGCTGCTCGAGCTCGGCGATGCGGCTCTCGAGCGCGTCCACCTCGGCGTCGCGCGCCTCACGTACCTCACGCGCCTCGCGATCGCCACGCGTCCGCCGGGTCGCGGCGAGCGGTGCCGGTCCGCCGTCGTGCAGCACGTACGCCGCCGGGTGCCAGCCCGGTCCGACCATCACCCACCGCCGCCCGAACCGCCGGTGCCGCGTCGCCCAGATGACCAGGACGACGACCCAGAAGATCCAGAAGCCATGCATGGTCCATCTCCTCCGTCGTGGTACGCGCCGTCAGACCGCGCGGCTCGGTGCGAGCGCCTGCTCGATGTCGTCGGCGGCCTTGCGCAGGATCTCGGCGACACGCGTGAGCGCCGGATCGTCGGGGCCGCGCCGCCACGCCCGCTTGAACGTCACGCCGGCGAGGTGCGCGAACGCCTGGTGGACCTCACCGCTGCCGCCGCCGGTGAACTCGCGCACCGTCTCGCGCACGCGGTCGATGATCTCCTCGAGCACGTCGCGGTGCTCCTCGAGATAGCGCGCGCCCTCGTCGGTGACGTGGTAGACCTTCTTGCCCTCCTCCTCGACCGCGCGCACGTAGCCCTCGTCCTCGAGCAGCTGGAGCGTCGGGTAGACGGTGCCGGCCGACGGCGTGTAGAGGCCGCCGAACTTCTCCTCGAGGGCGCGGATCACCTCGTACCCGTGGCGCGGCTTCTCCTTGAGCAGGCGGAGGATGACGAACTTCACCTCCCCCGACTCGAACATCGCGCCGCGCCGCCGCGGCCCGCGCCCACCGCCGCCCCACATCCCGGCGAACCCGCGGAACCCGCCCGGCCCCCCGAACGGGAAGCCCGGCCCGAACCCCCAATCCTCGTGCTTGCCGCACATACGCCACCCTCCTGGTTGTACGACCTATCGCCCGACCTGTCGCGCGATATGACTCGCGATATATCGTACGATAGTACGCGGGAGGTCAAGCGTCGGTTTCATGAGGCAGTCGGGCTCGGCAGAAGCGGCGCCGCGGATTTCCGCGGATGAACGCGGATGCCGCTGGTGCTCGGCGAAAAGCTTGAAGATGCGGAGGACGCGGAGACTTCACTTCCCCAGTCATCCCGAGCGCAGCGAGGGATCTTCCGTCCAGGTCGCGGAGCGTGCTCCACCTGCCGCACGCAAGATCCCTCGCTGCGCTCGGGATGACCAAGAAAGGGGAGCGCCCTATCCGCGTTCATCCGCGTTCGTCCGCGGCGCCGCCTCTCGCCGAGAGCCGAGCGCCGAGCGCCGCTACTCCGCCGCTTCCGAGCGCGTCGTCTCCCGCTCCCAGTCCTTCGCCGCGCCGAGCAGGCCGAAGAACGTCCACAGCACCGCGCCGGCGACGCCGCTGAAGACGTTGAAGGAGAGCGCGAGCGCCGCGCTCGACAGCGCGATGCCGCGCGCCGCCTTCGCGAACAGGTCGCCCCGCGGCTCGCCCGGGCGCAGCGCGCGGAGGCAGAGCGTCGCCAGCCCGGCGAGGAAGAGCGCGCCGCCCGGCCAGCCGAGCGAGTAGAACAGGTCAAGGAGCCCGTTGTCGAAGTCGCGCTCGCCGCCCCCCTCGTCGCGTAGCGCGACCGACGAGCCGGTCGAGCCGAGCCCCTCGCCGACCGGGTTGTCCATCACCGCCGCGACCGTCGTCTGGAAGAAGCTCAGTCGCTCGCCGAGGCTGACGTCCTGCGACATGTCGGAGAAGGTGAGCGCGCGCGGCAGCACGACGTCGCGGACCTCGGCGATCGTCACGAGCGGGACGACGGCGGCGGCGAGCAGCGCGACGAGGAACAGGAACCGACGCCCCGCCTTGATGCCGAGGTAGAGCCCGTACACGACGACGGCGATCCCCCACGCCAGCCAGGACGCGCGCACGAGGCTCAGCATCAGCGCCACGTAGCCGGCGGCGGCGACCGGGATGCGCCACTTCGTCTTCGTCGCGAAGAGGAGGACGAGCCCCGCCGTCAGCGCGCAGGCGAAGGGCGCCGGCGAGTTGAGCAGCGAGAAGACGCGCACCTGCAGCGGCAGCGGCTGCCCGATCGAGTTCATCTCCGACTGGATCATCCACAGCCGGTCCCACTCGGGCGGGCTGACGAACTGCGCGATGCCGTAGAGCGAGACGACGAGCGTCCCCCAGAGGAAGACGTGCTGGATGGTGCGCCGCAGCTCCGGGTAGCGCGGCCAGAGCAGCGCCGCGTAGAGGCCGAGGAAGATCGGCGCGAGCCAGCTCGCCGCGGCGTAGGTGCTCGCCGCGAGCCCCGACTGCGCGGCGCCGACGGCGAAGCCGTAGAGCACGCCCGCGAGCAGCAGCACGAACGGGAACACCGCGCGCCGGCGCCAGCTCGTGAAGCGGCGCACCGACGTCCCCGCCGCGAGCAGGCTCACGACGAGCGGCGCGAGCAGCACGGGGTTCTGCGGGTTCCAGCCGGCCTGTCCGTCCACGATGCGGCGGATGCCGGGCGTCAGCAGCCAGAGCCACCAGACGAACGTCAGGTAGCGCGCCGGCCCGGTGCGGTAGCAGACGAGCCCCACGACCAGCGCCGCGACCGGGAACGCGACCTCGAACGGCCCGCCGAGCGTCGCGACCGCCGCCGCGCCGGCCATGAGCGCGATCGCGCCGGCGTAGCGCCAGTGCTGCCGGTGGCGGTCGGCGACGGTCGTCGCGACGGAGGCGACGTCGACCGGGAGGGCGGTCATCGTGAGGTACGCGGTGAGCGGGAGGCGGTAAGCGGTAAGCGCGAGCGTGGGCAGCGTCGCGACGCTCTCCCGACGGGACGATCGCTACGCCCGCTCCGTCATTCGCGTCGTGCGCCGCGACGCGCGCCACGAGCGCCAGCCGTCCACGCGGCCGGCGAGGCTGGCGGCGAGCTTGCGGGTCGCGAGGGCGCGCTGGGTCGGCAGGAAGCGGAGCCACTGCACGACGCCCGGCGCCTCGCGCGTGCCGACGAGCGGCGCCCAGAGCGCGTACGCGACGCGGCGCGCGCCGCCGAGGTGCTCGAGCAGGACGAGCGTCTCGTTGTGGACCATGTTGCGCACCGCGACCGGGTTGAAGGCGTGGCGCTGGTCCTCGTCGTGGCGCGGCGCGGGGTAGTGGTCCACCGCGACCTCGGGGTCGTAGCGCAGCGTCCAGCCGGCGCGCCCGACGGCGAGCGAGAGCGCGAGGTCGTTGTGGACCTGCGCGCCGGTGCCGCGGAGGCGCGCGTCGAAGTGGAGGCCGGCGAGCGCGGCGCGGCGGTAGCTCATGTTGGCGCCCTTGAGCACGTCAACCTCGCGCGGCGCACCCGCGCCCAGGTGGTGCCGGCCGACGACGCGCCCGACCCACTGCAGCCGGCCGACCGTCGGCGCGACGCCCTCGTCCACGCGATCGTGGACGTGCATCCAGTCTCGGCCGCCGAGCCCGCCTAACGATGCATCGGCGGCGAAGTGCGCGGCGATGCGCGCCAGCCACTCCGGGCGCGGCGCGGCGTCGTCGTCGGTGATCGCGACGACGTCGCCCGTCGCCGCCGAGACGCCGGCGTCGAGCGCGGCGACCTGGCCCGGCTCGCGCACCGTGACGACGCGGAGCGGCAGCCGCGGATGGGCGAGGCGGCTCCGCGCGAGCGCGCCATCGCTCTCCGCGTCGCCGTCGCGCACGATGACGAGCAGCTCGTCGGGGCGCCGCGTCTGCGCGTCGAGCGCGGCGAGGCAGCGGCGCAGGTCGTCGGGGCGGCGGTACGTGGGCACGACGACCGACACGGTGAGCGCACGGGCGCGGCGCGACGACGACACCAGCTCGGCGGCACGCGCGGCGGTCGCGGTCACGACAGCGCGCCCTCCCCTACCGCGTCGGCCGGGGGGACGAGCCGCGCCCACAGCCGCCGCGCCATCGCCACGTACGGCGCCGGCGGCAGCACGACGAGCGCGGCGCCGAGCGCGACGGCCGCGCGCACGAGCGGCGCGACGCCCGCCATGCCGAGCGCGACGGTCGCGACGGCCGACGCCGCGAGCGCGCCGGCGAGGCGCGTCAGCTCCTCCGTCCAGCGCGGGCGCATCTCGCGCGCCGTCCAGCCCAGCACGACGGCGAGCGACGCGAGGTGCATCGGCGCGACCGCGGCCCAGACGGCGTGCGACCCGCGCGCGGCGACGATCGCGAGGCCGGCCCAGGTCGCGATCGCGGCGGCGCCCTGCTCCGCCAGCGCGACCGTCGGCCCGTACACGGCGACGGCCACCGGCTCGAGCGCGGCGTTGGCGACACCGGCGACGGCGAGGCAGAGCACCCAGAGCTGCGCGGTGCCCACCGCCGGCGCCCACTTCGGCGCGATCAGCGCGACGACCGGCAGCAGCGCGATCGCGCCGGCCGCCGCCGGCGCGGTGAGACGCGCCGCGCCGCTCACCATGTCGCTCGCGAGCCGGCCGAGCGCGGCGCGGTCGTGGGCGAGGCGCGGCGCGATCGGCACGCCGGCGCGGCGGAATCCCTCGAAGGCGAGCTTGAGCACCTGGCCGACACGGTCGGCGAACGCCCACACGCCGGCCACCGGCAGCCCGAACAGCATCGCGACGAGCACCGGTGTCGCGTAGCCGCGGGCGATGTCCACGCACGCCGCGAGCGAGAACGCCGCCGAGTCGCGCACCAGCGCGCCGAGGCCGCGGGCGCGCAGCACGGGGAGCGGGCCCGGCGACCAGACGGCGGCGAGCCCGTACTGGTACACGAACGCGAACGCCTGGACGACGAACACGCCTTCGGCGAAGTGGCCGCTGAACGCCGCCGCGAGCAGGCCGACGTTCTGGACGAGCACCGAGGTGACGTCGAGGAAGGCGAGGCGGCGGTAGTCGAGCGCGCGCTCGAGGCGCACGCGCGCGCCGGTGCCTAACGGGACGAAGACCATGGACGCCATCGTCGCCAGCATCCACGGGCGCCAGCGCGCGTCGAGCGAGCCGCCGCCCAGCGCGAGCGACGGGAACGCCCACGCGAGCGCGAGCGCGCCGAGGAGGATGACGCCCTGCATGCCGGCGAGCGCCGCGTACTCCTCGCGCGACGGCTCGCGGCGATGGCGCACGAGCGCGCCCGCGAAGCCGAGCTCCGTGCCGTAGGCGACGACGCCCGTCACGCCGCGGACGACGGCGACGAGGCCGAGGTCCGCCGGCGCGACGAGCGCGACGAGCAGGAGGTTCGAGGCGATGCTGACGAGCCGCATCGCGACGCCGCGCGCGGTGAACAGCCGCGCACCTGCCTGCGCCCGGCCGAGCAGCGCGATGTCGTCGCCGGGCGTCGGCGGCGGCGACGCCGCCGGCGAGGACGCGGGCGCGCTCACGCCACCCCCTTCGCGCGGCGCTCGCTGACGGCGGCGCGCAGGTCGCCCAGCGCGAGGGCGAGGTCGCGAACGACCGTGGGCACGGCACGCCACTCGCCGCGTCGCGCGTGGTGCGCGGCCTGGTGGAGTGGCGCGAGCACGAGATAGGCGAGCGCGCGCAGCGGCCGGCGCTCGACGAGCAGGTGACGCTTGAGCGTCGCGTAGAAGCGGCAGCGCGTGAGGTGGCGCGAGTACGGCGCGCGCTCGACGGGGAGGTGGGTCGTCGTCAACGCGTCGTCCAGCTCGACGCGGAAGCCGGCGGCGCGCGCCTGCGCGCAGAAGTCGGCGTCCTCGTAGCAGAAGAGCCGCTCGTCGAACGTCGCGACGCGAAAGGCGGCGGCGGGGACGAGGTTCGCGCAGAGGTTGAGGTTCTCGAGCGGCCCGCCCGGAGGCACCGGCGCGCCGAAGTGCCCCCAGAAGGTCTGGTTGCTCGGCCGCACGACTTCGTCGCCATCCACGACGACGCCGCTGTAGATCGTGCGCCCGCCGGAATTCTCGGCGCGCGCGGCGAGCGTCGCGAGGCGCGCCACGAAGCTCGCCGGCACGACGACGTCGTCGT
This sequence comes from Gemmatimonadaceae bacterium, assembly GCA_035554795.1. Classification (GTDB taxonomy): domain Bacteria; phylum Gemmatimonadota; class Gemmatimonadetes; order Gemmatimonadales; family Gemmatimonadaceae; genus DATMHT01. The sequence goes on from DATMHT010000243.1 coordinate 10,981, forward strand.
CGAGGAAGCTGACGTACGGCGCCCGCGCCGCGGCGGCACCGTAGCGGCGGTTGGCGCCGATGCCGCGCCGCGGCCCGGTCACGCGGCGCGAGAACGCGAACGCCGCGCACACCGCGGCGGCGTCATCGCCGTCGTCCGATACGACCACCTCGAGCGGCAGCGTCGTGCCGGCGGCGATGGACGCGAGGCAGCGGCGGAGGAGGGCGGGGCGGTTACGGGTGCAGATGACGATGGAGATCGGGGTGGCGGGTGGCGGGTAGCGGGTAGCGGTACCGCCCGGGGACGTCCCGAAGGTGTTGCTACCCGCTACCCGCCACCCGCCACCCGACGCTACGACGCTCGCTGCGTCGCCGGAGTCGTACATCAGTGCGCCCCCGCCATCCTCAGCACCGCCGGCACGGTGCGGAAGAGGATCTCGAAGTCCTTCCAGATGCTCCAGTCGCGCATGTAGGCCGTCTCGAGGCGCACGACCTCGTCGAAGTCGGTGACGCGGTTGCGTCCGCCGACCTGCCACGGGCCGGTGATGCCGGGCTTCATGCCGAAGCGCGCGTAGTGCGTCTCCTCGTACTCGCCGACCTCCGACAGCACCGGCGGGCGCGGGCCGACGAGCGACATCTCGCCGCGGACGACGTTCCAGAGCTGCGGCAGCTCGTCGAGGCTCGTGCGGCGAAGGAAGGCGCCGACGCGGGTGATGCGCGGATCGTTCACGACCTTGAACAGCCGCGGATCGGCGTACACGCTCCGCGCCGCCAGCGCTTCCTTCCGCGCCTCGGCGTCGGCGACCATGCTGCGGAACTTGTACATCCGGAAGCGCCGTCCGCCGAAGCCGACGCGCGGCTGCGCGAAGAACACCGGCCCGCGCGACGAGAGGCGCACGGCGAGCGCGACGAGAAGGAACAGCGGCGCGAGCGCGACGAGCGCGGAACCGGCGAGCGCGAGGTCCATCGCGCGCTTGGCGAGGAGCTGCGGCGCCTCGAGGCTCGGGCGCACGAGCTGGACGAGCGCGACGCCGTTGCGCTCGATCACTTGCGGGACGAAGTCGGCGACGGGGAAGCCGCGCGAAAGCGCGAGCACGCGGCAGCCGGCGGCGTCGCCGATGTGCAGCAGGTCGGCGAAGAGGGCGGCGTCGAGGTCGTCGTCGAGCAGCAGCGTGTCCACCGCGTGGTGCTGCACGAGCCAGACGAGGTCGCCGACGCCGCCGAGCGCATCCTCGGCCGCCGGCCCGTCGTCCGCGTCCACGTGACCGACGACGAAGATGCCGGCGGTGTCGGTCGCGGCGACGCTGCCGTCCTCGCGCACGCGCCGCGCGAAGGCAGCGCTGCCGACGACGAGCGCGCGCAGCGGCTGCAGCTCGTCGCCCCAGAGACGGCGCGCGATGACGAGCTGGATCGCGTTGCGCTCGGCGACGAACAGACCGCCGAGGGCGAGGGCAGCGAGGACGAAGCCGACCATGCCGGCCAGCGATGCGCCGTCGCCCCAGAGGCGGGCCCAGAAGACGAGCGCGAGGCCGAGCGTCGAGCCGGCCATGAGGGTGCGGGCGTCGCGGCGGCGCTGGGCGCGGCCGTAGTTGTCGAAGACGAGGAGGCCGAGCGCGACGGCGACGGCGACCTGCAGCCCCGGGTAGCTGTGGAGCGGGATCAGCGCGGCGGCGAGAGCGGCGACGCGATGTCCGAGGAGCGCGTCGTCGCGGACGACGCCGAAGGCGAGCCGGACGACGCCGAGCAGGGCGAGGTCGCAGAGGAGCAGCAGCGCGACGCGGGCGAACACCACCGAGACGCGCTGCCGCATCGCCGCTTCGGAGCGGCGCTGGAGGATGACGGGAAAGGGAACGACGCGCGGATGGCCGATGCTCGGCGTGAGCACCGGCGCGCGCTTCGCCGGCGGCCGGCGTGTCACCGCGCGCTCGGCGTCGTCGTCGCCCACGGGGGACGCGACGGCGATGCGACGATAGGCGGCGGCGTAGCGGGCGTTCATGGTCGGACGACGTGCTGGAGTGGTACGGCGCTGACGGACGCGACGGGCCCGCGCCGCGTCGCCGCGCCGGAGCCATGTGGCCTAGAGAGTGTTGATGTGGTCGTTTCGTAACGGGCGTCACGTGTGGGACGTGGGACGTGGGACGTGGGACGTGGGACGTGGGATGTGGGATGTGGGATGTGGGAAGCGGTAGGCGCGAGCAGAGGGGCCGGCTCCGTATCACGGATGCCGGCCCCCTGATGTTCGCGTGTCCCGCGTCCCGCGTCCCGCGTCCCGTGTCCCGCGTCCCGTGTCCCCCTTACCTCGCCTCCACGTCACTCTCGCCACGTCGCGAGGAGCTCCGCGGCGAGGTC
>DATMHT010000244.1:0-21576 GCA_035554795.1 Gemmatimonadaceae bacterium
TCGGCTCTTCGTGGCCGCAGTTCGAGCAGACGTGCGTGCTCATGTTCTCGACGATGCCGAGCACGGGAACTTCGACCTTCTGGAACATGCGCAGGCCCTTGCGTGCATCGAGCAGCGCGATGTCCTGCGGCGTCGTCACGATCACCGCGCCGCTCACCGGCACCCGTTGCGACAAGGTCAGCTGCGTGTCGCCAGTGCCGGGCGGCATGCGCAAGCGCGTCGGCATCGCGCGCGCGATCGCGCTGCGGCCGAAGTACATCCTGTACGACGAGCCGACGACGGGCCTCGACCCGGTCACGAGCGCGGTCATCGATCAGCTCATGGTGCGGATGCGCGAGAAGCTGGGCGTCACCGGCGTCGTCATCACGCACGACATGCGCAGCGCCTACACGGTGGGGACGCGCATCGCGATGCTCTACGAGGGCCGTGTGCGCGGCGTGTGGACGGTGGACGAGATCCAGCGCACCGACGACCCGGTGGTGCGTCAGTTCATCGAAGGGCGGCCGACGCTGGACGACGTCGCCGTGCCGGGAGTAGCGGCGGCGGCCTCGCGCCGCACGGCCTGAGGGACCGCCCGTGAGTGGCGGTCGCGCGCGCGCCAAACAGGAGACATCCGCCGGCGGAGTGGTCTACCGTGTCGCCACGACCGACGACGGCGGTGCGCGGCCGTTGTTCCTGCTGATTCGCGACAGCTACCGGAACTGGGGCTTTCCGAAGGGGCACCTCGAGGAGGGTGAGCTGCCCGAGGCGGCGGCCGTGCGCGAGGTCGCGGAGGAGACGGGCGTCTCGCCGCTGGCGGTGCGCGGCGTCATCGAGACGATCGACTGGTACTTCCGCTTCCGCGGCCGGCTGATCCACAAGGTCTGTCACTTCTACCTGATGGAGACGCCGGCGGCGGACACCTGTCCGCAGCGCGCGGAAGGCATCACGGCGTGTCGCTGGGCGCCGTTCGAGGAGGCCGAGCGGCTGGTCTCGTACGCGAACGCGCGGCAGGTGCTGCAGCGGGCGCACGCGATGGTGCGCGGCGCCGGCAGCGGTGGCGACAACGCCGGCGCCCGCGACGCGGACGCGGCCGCGCTGGCGAACGTCGAGCTGGCGCCGGACGCCGAGCGTCCCTGATCCGCACGCGGCGGCCGTCGTCAGGCCGCCGGCAGTGGTACGGAGGGAGCGGCGCCGTGAGGTTCGGGGGAGCGCGCCGCGGCTGACGTTCCGCCGCGCGTGGCCGCGCCTTCGGCGACCGCCGCTTCGGCGATCACCTGCCGCTCGATGAAGGCGAGGTAGCCGGCGAGCAGGCGGTTGACGCTGGCGATGCGGAGCGAGAGCTGCGACAGCGCGGTGGGTGAGACGAGGTCCGCGTGGCGAGCGACCGCGAGCGCCGTCTCGAGCTCGGCGAGGAATCGCTTCGCGCGCCGGTAGCAGTCGCGCTGCTCGGTGGCGACGGGCCGGCCGTAGCCGTCGGCGACGCTCGTGGCGACGGCGAGCGCGGTTCCGAGCAGTTGATCGGTGAAGGCGCGTGTCTCGCGCCGCGCGTGCTGGCGTGCGTGACGGGCCACCTCACCGCCGAGCGCGACCGCCTCCTGCCAGAGCTTGAGCTCGCGTACCCCGGTGGACATGGGACGAAGATGGGCGAGGCGCGCGGCGGAGCGGCATCGTTTCGTGGCCGGCCGGTACGTAATTTCGCCGACGGCGGCGGGCGGGCCCGTGGTGATAGCTTTCGCGCCCCGCAGGCCGCGCGATCGGGACCCGATCGCGCGTCGGAGCACGGGTTTCGCGGCGACCGACTCGCTTGCAAGCGGCCCGCCCTTGTGATAATTTTCACAAGCTGTACCCGCCACCGCAGTACGCCCAACCGACTCCCGATTATGGCCACCGATACCACACTCCGTCCCGGCGAAATCAAGGACATCCTCCTCCGCGAGATCGAAGCTGCGGATCTCCACGAGCTGGACGTCGAAGAGGTGGGGACGGTTCTCGAGGTGAAAGACGGCATTGCCCGCATCTACGGCCTGCTCAAGGCGATGTCGGGAGAGATGCTCGACTTCACGTCGTCGGAGACCGGCAACAAGATCACCGGCCTCGCGCTGAACCTCGAGGAGGACAACATCGGCGCCGTCGTCCTCGGCGACTACCTCCAGCTCAAGGAGGGCGACGAGGTCCGTCGCACGGGTCGCGTGCTCGAGGTGCCGGTCGGACCGGCGCTGATCGGGCGCGTCGTGGATCCGCTCGGCCGTCCGGTGGACGAGCTCGGGGAGATTCGCGCGACCGCGTCGCGCAAGGTGGAGTCGCCGGCGCCGGGCATCATCGTGCGTCAGCCGGTGAAGGAGCCGCTGCAGACGGGCATCAAGTCGATCGACTCGATGATCCCGATCGGGCGCGGCCAGCGAGAGCTGATCATCGGCGACCGCGGCACCGGCAAGACGGCGATCGCGGTGGACACGATCATCAACCAGAAGGGGACGGGCGTCATCTGCGTCTACGTCGCCATCGGGCAGAAGAACTCGACCGTCGCCGCGGTCGTCGAGCGTCTGCGTCAGGCGGGCGCGATGGAGTACACGATCGTCGTCGTCGCCGCCGCCGGCGACCCGGCGCCGATGCAGTTCATCGCCCCCTACGCGGGCTGCGCGATGGCCGAGTACTTCATGTACAACGAGGGCAAGCCGACGCTCTGCGTCTACGACGACCTGACGAAGCAGGCCGCGGCCTACCGCCAGATCTCGCTCGTGCTGCGTCGTCCGCCAGGCCGCGAGGCGTACCCCGGCGACGTGTTCTATCTGCACTCGCGTCTCCTCGAGCGCGCCGCGAAGCTGCGCGAGGACTCGGCGGTCGTGGACGGGCACAACATCCTGAAGCCGGGCGGCTCGCTGACGGCGCTGCCGATCATCGAGACGCAGGCCGGTGACGTGTCGGCCTACATCCCGACGAACGTCATCTCGATCACGGACGGCCAGATCTTCCTCGAGGCCGACCTGTTCTACTCGGGCGTGCGCCCGGCGGTGAACGTCGGCATCTCGGTGTCGCGCGTCGGCGGCTCGGCGCAGACGAAGGCGATGAAGGGCGTCGCCGGCCGTCTGCGCCTCGACCTGGCGCAGTACCGCGAGCTCGAGGCGTTCGCCGCCTTCGCGTCGGACCTCGACGCGGCGACGAAGCGCCAGCTCGAGCGCGGCGCGCGCACGGTCGAGATCCTGAAGCAGCCGCAGTACTCGCCGATGCCGATGGAGCAGCAGGTCATGGTCATCTACGCGGTGACCAACGGCTTCCTCGACGCGGTGCCGGTGGCGCGCGTGCGCGACTGGGAGCGCGGCTTCCTCGACTACGCGGCCGCGCAGTGGCCGCAGGTCGCGGAGCGGATCCGCAGCGAGAAGGCGCTCTCGAAGGACACCGAGGCCGACCTGAAGCGCGCGATCGAGGGGTTCACCCAGACCTTTGGGGCGTAGTCCCGACCTGATGCCTGGTTCCTGCCCCTCTTGCCGGCCCCTCTGAGGGGCGAGCGAGAGGGCGCAGGAACCAGGCATCAGGGAAGACACCCCACCCGAGTCTCACATGGCCAAAGGACGCGAACTCAAGGGTCGCATCAAGTCCGTCGAGAACACGCGCAAGATCACGCGCACGATGGAGATGGTGGCGACCTCGAAGATGAAGCGCGCGCAGGACCGCGTGGTCGCGGCGCGCCCGTACGCGAGCGCGCTGGCGGAGGTGCTGTCGAGCCTCTACTCGCCCGAGCTCGCCGAGCGCTTCCCGCTGCTGCGGCAGCCGGCGCGGGTGCGGCGTGCCGGCGTGCTCCTCCTGACGTCGAACCGCGGCCTCGCCGGCGCGTTCAACGCGAACCTGATCAAGGAAGCGCGCGCGCTCATCGCCCGCCTCGAGGCGGAGGGCACGGAGGTCGAGCTGCACGTCGTCGGCCGCAAGGGGCTCGGCTACTTCCGCTACGTCGGGCGCGCCGTCGCGCAGAGCCACACCGACATCACCGATCGGCCGTCGGCCGACGACGCGGCGGGGCTCGTGTCGTCGCTGATGCAGGACTTCATCGCGGGCTCGCTCGACGCGGTGTACGTGGTGCACGCGAAGTTCATCTCGGCGCTCTCCACGCCGCCGCACTCGGAGCGTGTGCTGCCGGTGACGCCGCCCGCCGACGCGGGCGCGCGGCGCCGCGACTACATCCTCGCGCCGTCGGCCGAGACGATCCTGCGCGACCTGCTGCCGTCGTACGTGCGCAACGCGGTCTACCGCGCGCTCGTGGAGACGGTGGCCGCGGAGCAGGGCGCGCGGCGCACGGCGATGAAGAACGCGACCGACAACGCGGGGGACATGCTCAACGTCCTTCGCCGCACGTACAACCGGTCGCGCCAGGCGCAGATCACGCAGGAGATCGCGGAGATCGTCGGCGGCGCGGCGGCGCTCCAAGGCTGATGAGGGTGTAGGGTGTAGGGTACAGGGTGTAGCGGGCGCGGAGTCGCGACCCGCCCTGTACCTCGCACCGCACGCTATACCCTATACCCTGTACCCTGTATCCCGGACCCTTCGCTTCACATGGCAACCACCGTCGCTCCTCCCCACAACATCGGCAAGGTCGTGCAGGTCATCGGCCCGGTGCTCGACGTCGAGTTCGAGACCGAGCACCTGCCGGAGATCTACAACGCGCTGCGCATCCGCGCGCAGGCGCCGGACGGCTCGCAGATCGACGTGACGTCCGAGGTGCAGCAGCACGTCGGGCGCAACCAGGTGCGCGCGGTCGCGATGTCGAGCACCGACTCGGTCGTCCGCGGCATGGACGTCGTGGACACGGGCGCGCCGATCTCGGTGCCCGTCGGCGAAGCGGCGCTCGGCCGCATCCTCAACGTGCTCGGCGAGCCGGTGGACAACGGCGCGCCGATCCCGGCGAGCGCGCTGCGCTGGCCGATCCACCGGCCGGCGCCCGAGTTCGCGAACCTCGAGCCGAAGACCGAGGTGTTCGAGACGGGCATCAAGGTCGTCGACCTGATCGCGCCGTTCGTGAAGGGCGGCAAGATCGGTCTCTTCGGCGGCGCGGGCGTCGGCAAGACGGTCGTCATCCAGGAGCTGATCAACAACGTCGCGACGGGGCACGGCGGCCGGTCGGTGTTCTGCGGCGTCGGTGAGCGCACGCGCGAGGGGAACGACCTGTATCTCGAGTTCAAGGAAGCGAACATCCTCGACAAGGTCGCGCTCATCTACGGCCAGATGAACGAGCCGCCGGGCGCGCGCCTGCGCGTCGGCCTCTCGGGGCTGACGGTGGCGGAGTACTTCCGCGACGTCGAGAACGCGGACGTGCTCGTGTTCATCGACAACATCTTCCGCTTCACGCAGGCGGGCTCGGAGGTGTCGGCGCTCCTCGGCCGCATGCCGAGCGCGGTCGGCTACCAGCCGACGCTGGCGACGGAGATGGGCGAGCTGCAGGAGCGGATCACGTCCACGAAGAACGGCTCGATCACCTCGGTGCAGGCGATCTACGTGCCGGCCGACGACATCACCGACCCGGCGCCGGCGACGGCGTTCGCGCACCTCGACGCGACGGTCGTGCTGTCGCGCGCGATCACGGAGCTCGGCATCTACCCGGCGGTGGACCCGCTGGCGTCGTCGTCGCGCATCCTCGACGCGCAGTACCTCGGCGAGCGCCACTACAAGGCGGCGACGGCGGTGCAGCGGATCCTGCAGCGCTACAAGGAGCTGCAGGACATCATCGCGATCCTCGGCATGGACGAGCTGTCGGAGGACGACAAGAAGATCGTCGGCCGGGCGCGGCGCATCCAGCGCTTCATGTCGCAGCCGTTCGCGGTCGCCGAGCAGTTCACCGGCATCAAGGGGAAGTACGTGAAGCTCGAGGAGACGATCTCCTCGTTCGAGCGCCTCGTCGCGGGCGAGTTCGACCACCTGCCGGAGCAGGCCTTCTTCATGGCCGGCGGCATCGACGACGTGGTCGCGAACGCCGAGCGCCTGGCGAAGGCGTAAGGCCGGCCGATGCTCAAGGTCTCGGTGATCTCCCCGGAGCGGGTGCTGTTCGAAGGCGAGGTCGACTCGGTGGTGGCGCCGGCGTTCGACGGCGAGGTCGGCATCCTGACGTCGCACGCGCCGATGGTCACGCTCCTCGGGCGGGGCACGCTGCGCCTGACGGGCGGCGGCGGCGGGGCGGCTGGCGGGGCGCGGCGGTTCGCCGTGGAGGGAGGGTTCCTCCAGGTGGCGGACGACGCGGTGCGGGTGGTGACGGAGCACGCGACGGAGGAAGGCGCGCGCTGAGATTCGGGTAGGGCAGGGGACGGGAAGGGCGAAGGAGGCGAGGGCCGGTCGAACCACGACCGGCCCTCGCGTATTTAAGCCCGCGTCAGGCGGGTCGGCGCCTGACGCGGGCGCTGGCGCGCCGCGGTAAAAATGTGACTCTTGACACCCTTGCTGCAGGAACCCTATTTATGGCCCGCTCCCCGACGGCGAAGTTGGGTCATGCAGTACCGACCTGCGCGGACACCGACGGAAGGGCAGCCACAGACTGTCCGCCGCCGGCGTTGGGCCGGGCGTGTCCCGCCTCTCTCCTCCGCGGTGCGCCCCCCCTCCCCGACACGGCCAGCCCCGGCACCACCGTATCGACGGCAGCTTTACGGTGGCCGCTCGGCACCACGACGCTCGGCCCGTTCTCCGCAGCACGCACGGCAGGTCGCTCTCCCCACACAGTGTTCTTCGGATCGTCTCGGCCGTCGCGACCTTCGCGGCGTGTCGGACGGTCCTGTTTCGGCTCCGCCGCCCGGCCGCCACGTCGCGGTCCGGTGGTGGGGCGGCCGGTGCCCTAGCCGGCGACAGCGCTCGTCCACCGCGGGGCGACGCTCTTAGCACATCCGGAGGTGGGTATGCATCAAGTCAGTTGGCGACGGGTGATAGCGGCAGCTGTCATCGCCGGAGTCGCCCTCGTGGCACCGCGCGCGGCGCGGGCGCAGACGGGGAAGCTCTCTGGCGTCGTGACGGACGCCCAGACAGGGCAACCGATCGAGGGCGTCCAGGTGCGCGTTCTCGGCACCGGGTTCGGCGCGCTCACGCAGGCGAACGGCCGGTACTTCATCATCTCGGTGCCGTCCGGCACCTACACGGTGGAGGCGCGGCGCATCGGGTACCAGAGCCGCCAGACCACCGGCGTCTCGGTCCGCATCGACGTGACGCGCGAGGTCAACTTCGCGCTCAACTCGGCGGCCACGACGCTCGTCGCGGTCAGGACGGTCGCGCCGCCGACGCCCCTCGTCGAGCGTGGCGTGACCGGCGCCCAGCAATCCATCTCGGCCGACGTCGTCACGGCGCTGCCGGTGACGGACGTCAGCGGCGTGCTGTCGCTGCAGCAGGGCTTCATGTCGGTGCCGACGCAGAACACCGACATCGTCAGCTTCACCGACTCGCGCCGTCAGGTGGCCTCGCCGATCCGCATTCGCGGCGGCCGCGGCAACGAGACGCAGACGCTGATCGACGGCTTCCCGATCAGCAACCCGGTCTTCGGCGGTCCGGCGTTCGACGTCAACACGACCGCCATCCAGGAGATCAACTTCCAGCAGGGCGGGTTCGAGCCGCAGTACGGCAACGCCCAGTCGGGCATCATCAACATCGGCACGCGCGAGGGCGGCACCAACCTCGCCGGCTCGTTCGAGTACCAGAGCAGCGCCCCGAGCGGCCAGCTCGGCTCGACGCACGACAAGCTGCTGAACTTCGACCTGTTCCGCGGCTTCCTCTCCGGCCCCGTCCCGGGCACGGCGGACAAGGTCCGCTTCATGATCTCCGGCCAGCAGCGGCAGGGCCGCGATCAGGTGCTCGAGTTCGACCAGGACGTCAACAACTACAGCCACCCGCGCACGGGCGCGAACCCGCCGAACCAGCTCGACCTGTTCCCGGGCTGGCGCGCGTTCGGGTACGACGCCGAGCGTGACGTGGTCGCGAAGCTGACGTTCCTGCCGACGACGACGACGCGCCTGAACCTGCTCGGCATCGACTACAACCGGAACCGTCTGCCGTTCGACTTCGACTTCGACCTCGTCGGCTTCGATCCGCTCTCGGCGCCGGCGATCCGGACGCAGGCCGACTCGATCCTCGTCAACGGCCTGCGCTACTACCAGAACAACGTGCAGGGCTCGATCAACGTGAACCGCCGCTTCTACGGCGCCACGCTCGAGCAGCGCTTCGGGCGCTCGAACCTGAAGGTGCGCGCCGGCCGTCTCGACCAGGACCGCCAGACGTGCAACTTCTTCAACGGCGTCTGCCTCGGCGCCCGCTTCGCCGACGAGAACTTCGACGGCCAGTTCGTCGTCCCGAACCGGCAGAACCTGCAGGTGCCCGGCACGGACACGTTCTACGGCGGCGAGAACGTCCGCACGGACATGCTCCGCGCCGACATCGAGTCGCAGGTCACCGACCACCACAACCTGCAGGGCGGCGCGTTCTTCGCTCGCTACAACATGGACTTCTCGGAGGTCCGCAACCTCGGCACGAACGCCGAGCTCGCGGTGCCGCAGAAGTACTTCGCGAAGCCGACCGAGATGGCGCTCTACCTGCAGGACCGCATCGAGTACGACTTCCTCACCGTCAAGCTCGGCGCCCGCTACGACTACGGCGTCGCCAAGGGATCGTCGTACGCCGACCCGCGCGATCCGACCAACGGCACGACGGCGCGTGAGGTCTGCAACGGCACCGCGCCCTCGATCGGCGCGACGACGCCGTACACGTACACCGACCAGGATCCGGAGAGCCCGACCTACGGGCAGACGTTCACCGGCCTCGCCGCGTGCAGCCAGAGCTCGGATCTGAAGAAGCAGGCGACGGCCGCCGCCCAGAAGGACGACTTCCGCAAGGCCGACCCGCGCTCGGCGTTCGCGCCGCGCATCGGCGTCAGCTTCCCGCTGAGCGAGTCCTCGTCGCTGTTCTTCAACTTCGGCCGCTACAACCAGAACCCGGTCTACAACAACCTGTACCAGAACACCGGTATCGGGACGGTCGCCGGCGCCGCCGGCGGCGACGTCTGCCCGGAGACGCACGTCAAGCCCGGCACGAAGGAGTGCTACCCGATCATCACGGCCGACGCCTACACGCCGCCGTACCTCGGGAACGCGAACCTGAAGATCGAGCAGACGACCTCGTACGAGATCGGCTACGCCTCGGAGTTCGCGCGGAACTACGCGGTCAACATGACGCTGTACACGAAGAACCAGACGGGGCTCAGCGGCATCCGCCGGTCGAAGAACATCCAGGACATCGGAACGACCTACGGCACGTCGTCGCCGCGGTACAACGTGATCGTGAACCAGGACTACCAGACGTCGCGCGGCTTCCAGCTCCAGTTCCGCCGCCGCGTCTCGAACTACTGGGGCTACGACATCAACTACACGTTCTCGAAGACGACGACCAACGCGGCGCCGCCGGATCTCCAGAACGACCGCGTCTCGCAGGGTGACTCGATCACCTTCCGCGAGGTCCCGTCCGAGATCGACCAGCCGCACGTCTTCAACGCGCAGCTCCTGCTCCGCGTCGACGACCACGCGCCCAGCATCCGCTGGGGTGGGATCCTCCGCAACACGTACCTGACGCTGACGGAGAAGGCCGCGAGCGGCCTGCCGTACACGCCGTCGTTCAGCTTCACCGGCTTCGGCGACGTGAACCGCGGCGACGAGAACTCCGGCCGCGGCCCGTCCACCTTCCAGACCGACCTGCTGGCCGGGAAGGACATCAAGGTGCAGAACGTCCGGTACGGCATCTTCGCCCGCGTCGTGAACCTCTTCGACCAGAAGAACTGCGTCCAGGTGTTCGCCACGACCGGCCGCTGCGACTCCGGCACGATCGACCAGGATCGCGCCCGCAACGGCAACTCGGTTGGCAGCGACTCGCCGAGCACGTTCTTCAACCGCCCCGGCTACTACGGCGAGCGGCGGTCCGCGTACGCCGGCATCCGCGTCCAGTTCTAGGCGCGCGACTTTCCCACCTTCGTTCCAATCACGGATCGGCCCGTGCGACGACGGCAATGCTCCGCCGTCGTCGCTCGTGGCCCCGATGGAGACCATAGCATGAACGGATTCAGTCGGCTCGACGCGGCGCTGCGGCGCCTGCGCCCGGCCGCGGCGGGACGCGCGCTCACGCGCCTCTCGCCCGCGGCTGGCGCTGGCGTCGTCGCGGCCGTCGCGGGGCTCTGCCTCTCCGCCGCGCCGTCCACGGCGCGCGCGCAGCAGGTGGACCAGCGCAGCACGATCTTCACCGAGAACGCCTCGGTGCCCAACCACAAGATCGAGCGAAAGAAGGGCTTCAACCTCTTCGCCCTCGGTGACCTCGGCGTCTCCGGGATGAAGATGACCGGCCGCCATGGGTGGGCGGTCACGAGCTACGGCCCGTGCTCGGACGGCTTCATCGTCGCCGAGTGCGGCGACATCCTGCTGAACAACAACTCGTTCCAGTTCGAGTTGTTCGAGATGAACATCTACGCGGCGACTCCGCCCGGCGATTTCGCCAAGGTGGTCGCCGCGTATCCGGGCGCGGCCGCCGCGACCGGCGGCGGTTACAGCACGGAGTTCGACGACCTGCTCCTGACGGGCCAGGTCGAGATCGGCCCGTCGGATGGCTCGGCCGGCCGCCTCTTCTCCGGCGTCACCTCGACGTCGGACAACACCTGCCGCGACAACACCGGCGCCCTGAACGGCTACGTCAGCACCGGCTTCTCGCTGCTCCCGCAGAGCGACTGCCCGGAGACGTGGGCCGGCGCGTTCGACGGGCCGAAGCTGCTGAGCGACACGGCGTACCTGCCGGACTTCGCCGCCAACCCGGCGACGTTCAGCTTCACGCCGTACCGCGTCTCGTCCGGCCTCCAGCAGGCCGCCGAGCTGGCGGGCAACTTCTCGACGTACGGCCTGATGTCGGACCACTTCCAGGAAGCGGTCCAGTCGTACGGCAAGGTCACCAAGGCCGGCGCCGACCTGGGCTACGACGCGCCGACGAAGGACGGCTACCCGCTGGGACTCGACTTCCGCTTCGACGCGTTCCAGTTCGCCTACGCGCCGATCCAGAACACGGTCTACTACCAGCTGCTGGTCATCAACAACAGCGCCAAGATCTACGGCACCGGGATCGACTACGACTCGCTCTACCTCGGTCTGCGGCCGGGCTTCGGCCGCGGCCAGCAGACGGGCGTCTACTACGTGCCGTCGCGCAATGCGGTCATGACGGCCGAGGCCCGGACGAGCGGGACGACGTGCAACGGCGCCGTGCGCATCCCGGGCACGTTCACTTGCGCCGGCAGAGGTTTCGCCCAGGGGGCGTCGGGCATCGTGATCCTCAAGTCGCCGATCGGCGACACGCGCAACAAGCTGTTCACCGCCGCCGGCTCGCCCTTCAACATCGCGGGCAACACGAACGTGCACGCCGGTGACACGATCACCTTCAACCACGGTCACCTCTGCAGCTACGGCAGCTGCGTCCAGGCGACCTGGATGAGCACCGACAAGCGCGCGTTCGGCATCCTCGCCTCGAAGGGCGACGCGTACCTCGACGGTCGCGATCCGAACTCGCTCAGCAGCACCGATTTCTACCACGTCTTCCGCAACATGGACTTCCCGAACCGTACGCCGAAGTTCAACGCGTACGTGCCGGGCAACTGGGACTGGAACCACGACGGCGTCCAGGACACCCTGCACTTCGACAGCTGCGGTCCGGCGGGGTGCGTGAAGACCTGGTCCGACACGACGCCCGGCACGAACCACTACGTGCTGCGCAACTCGAACGTCGGCGGTGTCGCCGGCGTCGGCCCGATCCACCTGAAGGCGGGCGACACGACGATGTTCGTGTTCGCCTTCGTCGGCGCGCCCGACTCGGCGTCGTTCGAGAAGCTCGTCAACTCGACGACCGACGTCTACAACAGCTTCTTCCTCGTGCCGAAGCCGGCGCCGGCGCCGACCGTTGCCGTGATCGCGCCCGTCGCAGCGACGGACAGCGCTCCGGTTGCGCGCTTCACGTTCACGACGGCGGCGGTCAGCTACAACGACCTCTTCCTCGCGAACTACGCGAACAACCTCGCCAACAACCCGCGGTCGGACTTCGCGATCCTCAACAAGCTGAACCCGACGCTCGCGGCGCAGGTCGCCGCGCGGGCGGCGAACGGCGGCAACCTGCTCGAGATCCAGATCTACAAGTCGTGTGACCTCGGCCGCACCTTCACGGCCGACGCGACCTGCAACAACGCACCGCTCGTGGGCCAGAACGGCGCGCCGATCGGCACGGGCTTCCGCCCCTACGCCGTCCTCACGCCGGACGCGAGCGGCCGGATCAACAACGTCTTCACCGACGCGAACGTCATCGGCGGCAAGACGTACCTGTACTCGCTCGTCACGAAGACCAAGGGCTTCACGACCACGGTCATCGACAGTCTCCCCGGCGTGCCTGGCCACTTCTCGCGCCTGCTGACGATCGTGGACACCACGTACAGCCCGCTCGCTCGCAACGGCCCGACGACGGCCCGCGTGTACGTGCCCATCTCGTACGCGGCCGGCGCCTCGCGCTCCGGTGCGGTGATCCAGCTCGGCAGCACGACGAAGGCGACGGTGCCGATCTCGACGATCCAGCAGCGCAACGGCACGGCGTCGGGGACGTACAAGCTCATCTTCGGCAACCAGTTCGTCATCGCCGACACGCTCAACCTCACGACCAACGCGAAGACGGAAGGCGTCATCGTGCGGACGGTGCTGGACAGCGTGGTGGACGCGACGACGGGCGCGGTGACCAAGCCGTTCATCCGGACGGAGGGAACGTTCCACGCGACGACGCCGGTGGATCTCAGCGGCGCGGTCGCCACGACGACGACGACGACGGCGACGATCGGCGGCGTCAACTACTCGATCACGACGCGGACGGTGAACGGGACGGGCTTCCTGCTCGTCGACGCCACGGGCGCGCCGCTGTTCATCAGCACGACGCTCACCGCCGGCCGCGTCACGCCGCAGAGCTTCTTCTCGCGGGCGGACTTCCCGGGCTTCGCGCTCGACTTCACCAACGCGAACCCGAACGGCACGTCGCCGGATCTCGAGGCCATCGTCCAGCCGAAGGGCGACACGGTCGTGTCGACGATCATGAACGGGCAGCAGATCGCCCTGCAGTACGTCGAGACGCGGTCGAAGGCGAACAACGGCGCCTCGGGTGAGTACGACTTCGTCTTCCAGGGCGATGCGTTCGGTCCGAACGCTCCGTTCAACCCGAACCGGAACGCCGACACCCTGCAGGCGCAGGTTCTGAAGTCGCTCGCCGCCCGCCCGACGGCGACGGTCGCGGACACGTCCGCGGCGACGCTGGCCCTGGTCCGGGCGAAGTTCCCGAGCTTCAACACGCGCGAGTTCATCGCGGCGAAGCTGCCGTTCACGGCCACGAACGTGACCTTCGGCCGGCCGGCGACCATCGTCGTCCCGAAGCGTACCTCGACGCGTGTCCGCATCGGCATCCCGACGTCCCCCGACACGCTCGTCATCAACGTGCCGGACACGCTCTGGATCCCGGGCGACACGATCTTCCTCGTCGAGAGCATGCAGCGTGACAGCACCGTCGGCGGGGTGCGGGTGGTGAGCGGCGGGACGATCGTCACGACGAACAGCCCGACCGTCACCCTCGGCCCGGTCGTCCTCGACTGCAACAGCTCGCTCTCGACGCTGCGGCCGGCCTGCAACCCGCTCGCGCTCAACACGCCGGCGGCCACGGGCTACTACACGTACGCGCCGGGCACGAAGCTGGTCGTCCGCTACCCGACGCTGTTCGCGGCCGGGGACACGGTCTCGATCACGCTGACGCCGTCGGTGCAGCGCCCGAACGTCGTCACGGCCACGAACCTGAAGAATGTCCGGGTCGTCCCGAACCCGTACGTCGTCCAGTCGCAGTTCGATGCCGTCAACAACAACGGCATCGGCGACCCGCGGATCATCTTCACCGGCGTGCCGGCGCAGGGGAACCTGCGCATCTACTCGGTGAGCGGTCAGTTCCTTCAGGAACGCAACTGGACGCCGGCCGATCTGAACGGCACCGGCGACTACGCCTACGACCTGCGCACGCGTGAGGGGCTCGATCTCGCCTCCGGTCTCTACATCTACGTCATCCGTGGCGTCGGTGCGAACGGCAAGACCGAGATCGCCCGCGGCAAGTTCGTAATCATTCGGTAAAGGGGACATACGATCATGTCGCGACACACACTGACGCTGGCCGCCGCCGCCGCCGCCCTCGTGGCGGCGGCCAGCGCGGCGCCCACGGCGTCCGCACAGACCGTCAGCAACCCGAACGACCAGGCCCCGACGCGCCAGGGTACGCGCGGCGCGACCTTCCTCACGATCCCGCTCGGCGCCCGCGCCAACGCCATGGCCGGCGCGGTCACGGCGACCGAGGACGGGCCGGAGGCGTGGTACTGGAACCCGGCCGGTGCCGTCACGTCCGAGCAGTTCGCGGCGACGGCGAGCCGGCAGGAGATGTACAAGGACCTCGACATCAACATGATGCACTTCGCCGCGTCGCTGCCGCTGCTCGGCGGCGTCGTCGGGGCGAACGTGACGTCGCTCAGCTCCGGTGACATCGAGCGCACCGACGAGAACTTCCCGACGGGCGGCGGCATCCACGGCAACACGTTCAACTGGAGCTCGACGTCCATCGGCCTCGGGTACGCCCGGCGGCTCACCGACCGTCTCGAGGTCGGCGGCGTGATGAAGTACGTCTCCGAGGGCATCACCGACGCCAGCACCAGCTGGGTCGCCCTCGACGCCGGCACGCGCTTCCGGACGGGCCTCTACGGTCTGACCATCGGCGCGGCGATGTCGAACATCGGTCCGAGCGCGAGCGCGTCGGGCCCGCTCATCAACCTGCGCATCCCGCGCGGCAACGACGCGCAGCAGCTCACGCGCACGAACCTCGAGACCCAGGGGACGGAGCTGCCGACGCTCTTCCGCTTCTCGGTCGCGAGCGACCTCCTCGGCCGCAGCGAGTCGCTGCTCGGCCAGGGTGGCAAGAACTCCCTGCGCGCCGAGGCGGCGTTCCAGAACTCGACCGACTCGCCGATCCAGTTCGCCGGCGGCGTCGAGTACTCGTACAACAACCTCGTCTTCCTGCGCGCGGGCGATCACGTCTACAACGACCAGCGTGCGCACGGCACGTCGGGCTACGGCCTCTCGTTCGGCGGCGGGCTTCAGGTGCCGCTCGGCGGGCGTCCGCTGCGCTTCGACTACGCCTACACGAACATGGGCGATCTCCAGAACGTGCAGGTCTTCACTTTCGGCTTCGGCCGCTGACGCAACGCAGACCACTCTTACCGGCTACACACCCATGACACGTTTCGGTGGTCTGGTGGCGCTCTCCGCGCTGTCCGCCGCTGCCGCCCTGCTGCCGTGCGCCTCTGGCGCACAGCAGACTGGCGGCGCGACGGCCGGCGCCACGCGCCCGAGCATGGCATCCAAGGTCGTGCTCATCCCACGTGGCGGGTACATCAACTACGCCACGAACACGGCGATCAAGGGCGCGCCCATGATCGGCCTCGACGTCCGCTACAACCTCGGCCGCTTCTTCGCCGTCAGCCCGTCGCTGACGGTGTCGCAGCCGAAGACCGACGGCGCCTACTTCCCGGCGGCGCTCTACCAGGGCGACACGACGCAGCTGTTCGCCGTCACCCAGCCGGTCACCATGCTCGACGCCGCCCTCACGGGCGTCGGGCACCTCGGTGACCTGGGCCGCCTGAGCCCCTACGCGATCGCCGGTGTGGGCGTCTACACGCTCTACCTCGATCCGCAGGTCAACAACGGCGACCGCCGCCTCTCGCACATGTCCTACTCGGTCGGCGGCGGGCTGAACTTCCGCCTGACGAACCGGACGGGACTCGTGCTCGACGCGCGCGACCTGATCCTCACGAACTTCGACCGCGATCGCATGAACCCCGTCCATGGCAACGCCGTGGCGACCCGGTTCCTCGACGCCTTCCCCAAGGCCCGCTCGCAGGGCGGCGCCACCTCCATGCACAACGTCGTGCTCAGCCTCGGCTTCACCTTCACGCCGACCGGCGCGGGTGTGACGGGCGAAGGGGAGAATGAAGACCGATGAATAGCCGCATCCTTCGGCATGGCCGAATCGCCGCCGCCGCGATCGCGGTGGTCGTTGCCGCCACCGCCTGCAAGAGCGACCGCGCCACGGTGTTCGAGCCTTACGGCCCGAACTCGTACGACTTCCACCTCAGCAACGCCGACGACATCGCGTCGGCGGGCCTGCCCGCCGGCACCGTCACCGTGACGACCGGGGCGACGGCGACTACGCCCGGAACGGTGAAGGTCACGCTCGACAACCTCCACGCCCTGTCCGGCTCGGTGTACAAGGTCTGGATCGCCGAGGCGATCAACGACGACCTGGTCAACGTGTCGCCGCTCGTCGGCAACATCACCGTCACGGACGCCGCGGGTAACGAGACGACGACCGCGAACGCGTCCACCTTCAACGGTGGCGCGGGCACGACGATCGTGATCGACGCCGACGCCACGACGTTCGGCAGCAACCCGAGCACCGCGCAGCACAACGTCGTCTTCGTCTCGATCGAGAGCGGCACCGGGACGAGCGACACTCCGTCGGCCACGCAGCCGCTCTGGGCGCTCTACACGGTCTCGGCCAATCCGAGCACCCCGGTCACGGCGAACATGACGTTCGGCGCCTTCGCCAAGAAGGCCGCCGACCGGTACGCCTACTTCATCAACGGTCACGGCGAGGGTGGCGTCCGCGGCACGACGCTGATCGTGGACGACAGCTCGCTCGCCCGCCCGCCGATCGGCTACTACTACGGTGCCTTCCTCGTGAACGCCGACGCGAGCGACACGCTCTACCTGGGCGAGCTCACGGCGCCGTTCCCGCGGCGGAACATCTCGCTCCGCGACGCCGACGCCAGCGTCGTGGACCCGGTCGTCCAGACCAACCCGCCGCTCATCACGACCGCTTCGATCCTGTTCGACGGGTCGAAGGCGGGGCTCACCGGGACGCTCCCCTACGAGGGGTGGACCAACTTCTTCATCGCGCTCATCGCCAAGCAGGGCGTGCAGGGCGAGCTCCCGCCGAACGTGGTGACGTCGGGCACGCTCCCCTCCATCGTGACCGAGGCACCGGCGCCGTAAGCTTCGAGCACGCACGACCAGCACACGATCATCGCACCACCATCGCACGACTCGAGGGGCGCCCGGATCATCGGGCGCCCCTCCTGTTTTGGCGCCCGGCGACGCCGGCCGCGGTCGCCTCCTGCGCCGGAACTTGCAAACTCGTCGGCGCCGGCCCGCTCCCGGGCCGCGTCACGCTCCCTGTGAGACCTTCGCGAATCGTACTCCGATGATCCCTTCCGACAGCCGCCCGCCGCGCCCGGCTTCGCGCCGCCGCGTCGCCCTTGCCACCATGCTCGCCGTCGCCGCGGCCGCCGCCGAGCTGCTCGCGCCGCGCGCCGCCGCGGCGCAGATGCTCGGCGCGCCGGTGCTCCAGAACGCCTTCGCCAATCGCGGCATCACCGTCGCGGCCAACTTCGGCAGCGGCGGCGGCGCGCGCAGCTACGGAGCCGCCGCCGCCTGGGCGCCCGCCAGCGGCCGGATCGTCCTCAGCGCCGGCGCCGGCGTCTTCGATCCGTCCGATGCCGGCGTGAAGTCGCGCACGACCTACGGTGCCCGCGCCGCCTTCGCGGTAAAGGAGTTCATGCAGGGAGCGGTCGGGGTCGGCGCCTTCGCCGGCGTCGGGGGCGCGGCGGCGCCGAAGAACGACGTCGCCGGCATGGGCAGCATCCTCACGGTGCCGGCCGGGGTGACGCTCGGCTACCGGCGGGCGCTCGGCGCGACGCGGGCCGTCTCGGTCTACGTCGCGCCCTTCTACTCCTGGACGCAGGCACGGGCGCTGGGCCAGACCGAGAGCGCCGGCCGCTTCCGCGTCTCCTTCGGTGTGGACGCGGCCCTCATCCCGAAGGTCGGCCTCACCCTCGGCGTCGAGACGGGCGCGAAGGCGGCGGAGGGAAAGCCGGGCGCCCGGGCGTCGCTGTTCGGGGCGGGGCTGTCGTACGCCTTCCGGTAGAACGGCGGCTCTCGGCTCTCGGCCCTCGGCAGTTTGACAGGATGAACAGGATGAACAGGAGGTGCGTGTGCTCTTCCTCCAGTTCATCCTGTTCATCCTGTCCACCAGATGAGAGCCGAGAGCGCACCGCCGAGAGCCGCTCCTCGCGTGACCTTCCGCGGGTGCGTTCGTCGGAAAGTGTCGCCGCGCGTTCGCGCCGACTCACTGACCGACCACGGCTTCCCGGGATGGACCGCTCCGGGGAGCGAGCCCTTGGAGAACCGATGAACCACCGCTCGACCGCCCTCCGGGCCGCCGCCGGCGCGCTCGCCCTGCTCGTCGCCACCGCCGCCGGTGCCGGCGCCCAGGCGTGGAACTACCCCTCGTTCCAGCCGCCGCGCGTCACGCCGCGCGAGTACAACTTCGGCATCGCCGACGGCGGCGACGCCGGCACCAGCTTCCTGTTCCAGTGGCGTGAGGGCGTCTCGGCGAGGGACCAGCTGTCGCTCGACGTCGGCCTCGCCGACCCCAACTGCAACAGCTGCGACAACATGTTCCTCATCGGCGGCCAGTTCGGTCACCAGCTGACGACGGCGAACGCCCAGATGCCCTTCGACATGCTGTTCACGGCCGGCGTCAACGGCGCCTTCGGCAACGGCATCTCGCTGATCCGCGTGCCGGTCGGGGTCTCGATCGGCCACCGCTTCCCGCTCGAGGGGGGCATGGCGATCACGCCGTACGCGCACCCCCGCCTCTCGTTCGACTTCTGCGGCGACTGCGCCGACAACAGTCACGTGGACCTGGGCTTCGACGTTGGCGCGAACTTCGACTTCTCGTCCCAGTTTGCGCTGCGTGTGAGCGCCCTCTTCAACGGCGGCGATTACGCCTTCGGCAACGACAACGCGTTCGGCATCTCGCTCGCCTGGACGCCGCCGGGGATCAAGCACTAGGCTCCCGACGCGGCGCTGAGGCGCCGTGTCCGCGCGAGAGGGGAGAGAAGGCGACCCAGCGGGGTTCCTCCTCTCCCCTCTCCCGCGTCGGGGCGGGCGCGCCCGTCGGCCACGCCGCGGTGGTGGCTAAACGCCCGGACACAGGTGGCTTGCATCTTGCCCCTCGTGAACCTATTACCAGCCGTGGCGGTAGGAGCATGAAGGCAGGAACGTTGCCGACGATTCTCGTCGTGGACGACAACCAGGACAACACCGACATCATCCAGCACTATCTGGAGGTGCGCGGCTACCCGATCACCGTGGCGCACAACGGTGACGAGGCGCTCGCGCTCTTCGAGAAGGTGCGGCCGAGCATCGTGCTTCTCGACGTGATGATGCCCGGGCGCGACGGCTGGGAGGTGTGCCGCCTCATGAAGCAGCACCGGGAGCTCGGCCGGAACGTGCGTATCATCATGGTGACCGCCCTCGACGAGTGGGACGACAAGCGTCAGGCGCTGCAGACCGGCGCCGACGACTACGTCGAGAAGCCGTTCGACCTGTCGCGGCTGGCGTCCGCCGTGGAGCGCAATGCCGCGCTTCTTCCGACAGCCATCGCGCCGTAGCCCCGCCGCCGACGCCTCCGCCGACCTCGTTGTCGCCGCCGACGCCGCGACCGACGCCGACGCCACGCGTCCCCGCATCCGCGTGAACGCTCCGCCGATCCTGCTCACCGACAGTCCCGACCCCGCGATCGCGACCGCGGTCGCCGATCTGGGGGGCTGGCGCGTCGTCGTGTGCGCCGGCGAGCGCGAGCTCGCCCGGGTCGTCGGCGAGGCGCCGGACGTGCGCGCCGTGCTCGTCACGACCGACAACCCGAACGCGCTCCGCGACGTCTTCGAGCGCGCCCGCCCGCGCGGCGTGCCCGTGATCGTCGGCTGCGCCGACGAGACGATGCGCCGCCGGGCCGTCGAGCTGCGCGCCGACGAGTGGTACCGCACGCCGGCCGATCCGGTGGAGATCGCGGGTCGCATCCGCTCGGCGATCACGCGCGCCGTGCCGACGCCGGCCCAGGTCGCCGACCGCGTGGACAAGGTCGAGTACGAGCAGATGCTCTACGACTTCCTCACCGGGCTGCCGACGCTGCCGGTGATGATCGAGCGCTCCCGCCAGCTGATCAAGGAGCGCGGCGAGCTCGTCGTGCTCTACTTCAACTTCGTCCGCTACTCGAAGATCGAGGAGATCTACGGCTGGGAGAAGCTCGACGCGGTGCTCGAGACGACGGCGAGCGCCGTCGGCGAGTTCCTGCGCGACACGTCGCTGCGCGGCTCGCGCGTGATGGTGAGCTTCACCAACGACGACGACTTCGTCTTCTTCCACGTGCCCGCGCCGGGTGTGGACGCGGCGAGCGACGCCGAGATCAACGAGATCACCGGCCGCCTTCAGCAGTTCGTCGCCGGCCGGATCGAGGAGGCGCACGGCGAGGAGATCGCGACGCTGTTCGACATCTACGTCGGCAGCGCCCACGTGTACTACAATCCGAAGACGCGCCTCGAGCGGCTCATCTATCGCGGGATCCGCGAGGCGGCGAACGCGGCGAAGAGCGTCGAGGAGCGGGAACGGGCGCGCAAGGTCGCCGACCTGCGCACGGCGCTGCGCGATCGCGACGTGTACGTGGACTACCACCCGATCGTCCGTGCCGACACGCAGGAAGTGTTCGGCTACGAGGCGCTCGCCCGCGGCGTGCCGCGCTCGCTCCGCAGCCCCGAGGTGATGTTCGAGGTCGCCGCCGAGGCCGATCTGATCTGGGAGCTGAGCCGCCTGTGCCGCAGCCGCGCGATCGAAGGGATGGCCAAGCAGATCGCCGCCGGCCAGCTCCTCTTCCTCAACGTGGACCCGCACGACTTCAGCGATCCGGAGTTCACCGCGACGTTCGAGCGCGAGGTCGCGAACCCGGAGCGCGTCGTCATCGAGATCACGGAGCGCACGGCGATCAAGGACTACCCGAAGTTCCGCGAGCGCCTCAAGGCGTTCCGGGAGCAGGGCTACCGTTTCGCCGTGGACGACGCCGGCAGCGGCTACGCCGGCCTTGGCTCGATCGCCAACCTCGAGCCAGACTTCATCAAGCTCGACATGTCGCTGATCAACTGCATCGACACGAACTTCATCAAGCAGAACCTGGTCGAGACGATGGTGCGGTTCGCCAACGACCAGAAGGCGCAGGTGATCGCCGAAGGGGTGGAGCGCGCCGAGGAGATGGAGACGGTGAAGTCGCTCGGCGTGCACCTGGTGCAGGGCTTCTTCATCCACCATCCGGGGAAGCAGGAGGGCTCGCGCGCCGTGCCCACTCCCGCGGTCGCCAAGGCCGTCCCGGGCTGAGCGGAGGGACACGGCGCGGCGTCAGGCGCCGCGTCAGGCCCCGGTGCGGCCGCCGCGCGCCCGGTGCCCCGCCAGCAGGCGCTCGACGAGCGCGAACGACCGCCGCGCCGCCCCCAGCCCCTCGCGGACGACCCTCCGGGCGCGCGATCCCGCTTCGTGGCGGGTGGGGGCGTCGCTCAGCCAGGCCACCAGCCTGTCGCGCAGCTCGCCGGCCGTCGCCCCCGACGCGCCACCGCCGGCG